>NZ_CP043627.1:4575000-4847500 GCF_016804325.1 Methylobacterium aquaticum | reverse complement strand
CGGCTGCGCCACCGGCCGGCGAAGACCTGGCCGGTATAGACCGGGTTGGTCAGCAGGCCGCGCAGCGAGGCCGAACTCCAGCGGGGGCGGCCTGTCGGCGAGGCGATGCCGAGGGCTCGCAGGTGGTTGGCCAGGCCGAACAGGCTGGCCTCCTCCTCGACGTAGCGGGCGAACACCTGCTGGACGACGGCGCCCTCAGCCGGCTCCAGCCGAACTCCGGCCGGGTCGCGCGGCCGGTCGGGATCGAGCCGATACCCGTAGGGCGCTCGGGTCCAGGGAAGCAGGCTGCCGGCACGCAGGCGCATCTGGCGTCCTCGCCGCATCCGTTCCGCGATCAGCGTGCGCTCGTACTCTGCCACGGCACCGCGGATCTACAACAGCAGTTGGTCGTGCGGATCCCGTCCGATCGGACGATCAAGGAACGTCACCTCGCATCCGAAGCGTTCGAGTTCCTGCAACACGATCATCATCTGGACGTAGTTGCGCGACAGCTGGTCGGGATCGGTGATCAGAACCCGATCGATCTCGCCAGCGCACACGGCATCGCGCAGCCGGTCCAGACCGGGCCGGTTCAGCGTCGCTCCACTCTGGCCGTCATCCCGGAAGATGGCGCTGTCGTCCAGGGTGGTACTCTGTGCTTACAGATGGACCCGCAGACGGTCGAGCTGCTGATCGATGGTCTGGGCTTGGGCCTGGCGCACCGTCGAGACCCGCACGTAGACAGCTGTCCTCATGGCTTGCCTCCTCTGCGAGGGGGAGGGCCATTTGCATCGCTGCCGGTGGGGCTTCAGGTGATCCCCAGCTCAGAATGAGGCCGTAGGCCCGATCCCATCGCCGGGCTGCGTCCGGCGTGATCGTGGTCTGACGGCGGATCTGCCAGTGGCGACGCATGGGCACCTCCCCGATCGCTCTCCCGTTCGAGATCTGCCCTCTGGCTGGCCGCTGTGCAGCCGCGCCGACGCGGTGGCCGACGCCACCACATCAGGACAAGCTGCACCGTGCGCACCAGACAAAACCTGTCGTTTGTGATCAGGCCATTAAGGCGGTCTTCTGCCGCCGCAAGGACTTCCGCCGCATCGCCACCCGCTACGACAAGCTCGCCCGCAACTTCGCCTCGGGTCTCGCCTTGGCCGCCGTTATCGCCTTCTGGCGCTGATCGAGGCTCGACCCTAAGTGGCACATCCCAACCCAGCGCCGACACCCCAAATTCGCATAAGCAGCATTATGGAACAAATTCGATCGATCCAGCTTGGCTGCCCACCACGGCGGCGACGCAGCCACGGCTTGATTTTTCGAAATGTTTCACGGTGACCTGGGATTTGCTCCCCCGGAAGACCGATTATCCCGCCCGCCGCCGCACGCCCTGCCGGGTGACCCGGCGCAGGATGTGGCCGAGCTGCTCGGCCGAGTACGGCTTGTGCAGAAGCTCGAAACCGTGGGCGTCGTCCTGGGCCAGGACGTGGCTGTAGCCGGAGGCCAGCACCACCGGCAGGCGCGGCAGGCGCAGGCGCAACGCGTGGGCGAGCGCGAGGCCGCCCATGCCGGGCATCACCACGTCGGAGAAGACCACGTCGAACCCGGCCCCGTCGGCGCCGAGCCGGTCCAGGGCCTCCTCGGCATTGGTCGCCCAGGTGGTGCGGTAGCCGAGATCCTGCAGGATCTGGGTGCAGAAGCGGCCGACCTCGATGTTGTCCTCGACCACCAGCACGCTCTCGCCGGCGCCGATCGGCGAGGCCGAGGGGTCGGCGGCGGTCTCGTCGTCGGCGCAGGCCGCTTCCGGCGCCTCCGGCAGGTAGAGGGTGAAGGTGGCGCCTTCGCCGGGACGGCTCGCCACGTCGACGTCGCCGCCCGACTGCTTGGCGAAGCCGAAGACCTGGGACAGGCCTAAGCCCGTGCCCCGTCCCACCTCCTTGGTGGTGAAGAACGGCTCGAAGATGCGGCCGAGGAGGTCCGGCGGCACGCCCGGCCCGGTATCGGTCAGCGCGATCGCCGCGAAGGCGTTCTGCGAGCCGGCATGACCCCGGATTGGCGGCATCGGGACGCCGCCGGTCAGGCTCAGGGTCAGCGTGCCCTCGCCCTCCATCGCGTCGCGGGCATTGACCGCCATGTTGATGAGCGCGGTCTCGAACTGGCTGAGATCGGCCCGCACGAAGCACGGCTCGTCCGGCAGCGACACCGCCACCCGCACCCGGGCGCCCGTCACCGTGTCGATCATGTCGGCCACGCCGCGCACCTTCTCGCCGACATCGAACACCGCCGGCGAGAGCGCCTGACGGCGGGCGAAGGCGAGGAGCTGGCCGGTGAGCTTGGCGGCCCGGTCCACCGTATCGGAGACCGCATCGAGGTAGCGGCGCTTGCGCGCCTCCGGCAGTTCGGGCCGGCGCAGGAAGTCCACCGACGAGCGGATGATCGTGAGCAGGTTGTTGAAGTCGTGGGCGACGCCGCCGGTGAGCTGGCCCACCGCCTCCATCTTCTGCGACTGGCGCAGCGCCTCCTCGGCCTGGGCCAGCGCCGCGGCCTGCGCCTTGATCGCCGTCACGTCGCGCACGGTGGCGTAGACGCGCCCGTCCCGCGGTACCGCGTTCCAGGACAGCCAGCGATGCGAGCCGTCGCGGTGCCGGGTGCGGATCTCGAAATGGGCCTGCGCCTCGCCGCGGGCCAGGCCCTCGGCCGCCGCGACCGTGAGCGGCCGGTCCTCCGGGTGGACGAGGTCGAGGAACGAGCGGCCGACGAGTTCGCCCTCGCTCCAGCCGAGGAGCGCGGTCCAGGCCGGATTGAGGCTGAGGAGATGGCCCTCGGGGGTGGCGATGCAGAACAGGTCGGTGGAGGCCTGCCAGATCTGGTCGCGCTCGGCGGTGCGCTGCGCGACCTGCGCCTCCAGCGAGGCGTTGAGGACCCGCAGAGCCTCCTCCATGCGCTTGCGCTCGGAGATGTCGCTGAAGAACACCGCGACCTTCGCGAGAGCCGGGTCGCCGACCCGCAGGGCCCGCACGTCGAACCAGCGGCCGAACACGTCGGCCTGGTTTTCGAAGTGCACCGGCTGGCCGGTCCGCGCCACGCCGCCATAGGTGTCGAACCAGTGCCGCTCGAGGTCGGGGGCGAACTCGCTCACCCACCGGCCCGCCACGTCGGCCCCGGTCTGGCGGGCGAAGGCGGGGTTGGCCTCGGCGATCCGGTAATCGACCGCCCGCCCCTCGCCGTCGAACCTCATCTCGAGAATGCAGAATCCGACATCGATGCTCTCGAGCAGGGTGCGGTAGCGTTCCTCGCTGTCGCGGAGCGCCGCCTGCGAGCGGACCTGCTCGGTGACGTCGTAGCCGCCCACGAAGATGCCCGTGACCGCGCCGGCCTCGTCCCGCAGCGGCTGGTACAGGAGGTCGATGGCGCGCTCGGCCGGGTCGCCCGCGAGGCGGATCGGCATCGCGCGGGCGGCGAAGGGCTGCGCCGTGCGGTAGACCGTGTCCAGGAGGTCGTAGAAGCCCTGCTCGGCGAGTTCCGGAAACACCTCGCGCACGGTGCGGCCGAGGAAGTCGCGCGGGCCGGCGATCGTCACGTAGGCATCGTTGACGTATTCGAAGACGTGGTCGGGCCCGTGCAGGACCGCGACGAAGCCGGGCATCTGCTGGAAGATCTGCTCCCGGCGCTGGTGGGCCTCGTGCAGGGCCGGGGTGGCCTCCGGCACGGGCCGGGTCGGGCCCGGATGGGCTTCCGGGTGATGGAGCACCGCCCCGATCGCGCCGGCCGCATCCTTCACCGGGACGTGGGTGACGCTCCAGCCCGGCCCCTCCGCGCCGCCCTCCACGGTGTCCGGCCGGCCGGTCGCGACCGCGCGGGCGATCGACGCCTCGATCGGCGCGATCCGGTCGGCCGCGTCCGGCATCGCATCCCGGAGGTGCCGGCCGACGAGGTCGTCCGGGCCCCGGCTCGGCCCGGCCCCGGCGAGATAGGCCCGGTTGGCCGTCAGGACGCGGCCCTGCGGGTCGAGGACCAGGCAGGGATGCGGCGAGGCGTCGAAGAGGCTCCGGTAGTCCAGGGCCGGCGGTAGGACGCTCATCAGCTCAACGCGGGAGGTGGGATCGGCCCGGATCGGCCTTGAGGCGGCGCCGGACGCGAAGGAGATGGCGCGGCAGCCTTACGCGGCAACCGCAGCGTTCTCTCCTATCACCTTATGGCGCGGCGTGTCGCCGGATGTGCGGGAGCCGGCCCTGCCTTCCGGGATCGTCCCATGCGGGATGTTCCGGGAGGGCAGCCGGGTCCGGGACGCGACGGCCGTCGGGACGGCGCCCGGCGGGATCGAGGGCGTCCCGAACGAGGCCTCGGTCTCGCAGGCCTTGATCTCGGCGGCTTTTGCGTGTTCGGCATCGTCCGATCCCGTCTTCCCCCGATCGCCCCTCGCCGCACCGGTCCGCATGCTCCTGAAAGGCACGTCTCCCGCGAAGGTCCTGGTGGTGAGCACGAGCCCGGACGCGGTGAACCACAACGTGCCGATCCGCGATGCGCTGCGCGACGGCTTCGTCGAGGTGCTGGGCGCGGCCGCCGTGCGGGCGAGCCCGCTGGAACTCGCCGGGGAGGCTATCGCGGGGTTCTCCCCGAGCCTCGTCGTGGCCCTAGGCAGCGTCGCGGTGGATGCCGCGCCGCTGCGCGGGCTGGCGCGGAGCGCCCGGCGGGCGGGGGCACGTCTCGCCTTCTGGCTCCACGACGATCCCTACGAGTTCGATTACGCCCCGAAGGCGGAGGCCCTGGCCGACCACGTCTTCACCAACGACCGCTGGGCCCTGCCCCATTACCGGCACGCCGCCGTCTCGCACCTGCCGCTCGCCGCCTGCCGCCGGACCCACGACCGGCGCGTAACGCCGATGGCCGAGCGGCCCCTCGACCTGTTCTTCTGCGGTGCGGCCTTTCCCAACCGGATCGCGCTCCTGGAGCGGGCGCAAGGCAGCCTGTCGGGGTATCGCGTCGAGGTGCGCGGTGCAGGATGGCCGGCCGCCCTGCCCTTCGCCGAGAACAGCCGCCTGGCGCCGGCCGCCATGGCCGACCGGGCGAGCGCGGCCCGCCTCACCCTGGCGATCGGCCGCGACCTCGACATCGCCAACCGGCGCTTCCGGCTGCCGGCCGCGACCCCGGGGCCGCGGGTCTTCGAGGCGGCCCTGGCGGGGGCGCCGCAGCTCTGCTTCGCCGCCGGCCTCGAGATCCTGGAATATTTCGAGGAGGGCCGCGAGATCCTGCTCTTCGACGACGTGCGGGAGATCGCCGAGGCCATCGCCCGCTCCCACCGCGAGCCCGCCGTCTTCGCGGCGATGGCGGAGCGCGCCCGCGCCCGGGCGCTCGGCGCCCATACCTACCGCCACCGGGCCGAGACCATCCTGGCGGTGATGGCCGCGTGACCGGAAGCCCCATGCCCCGTAAGCCTCTCGCGGTGCTCCTGCTCGACACCGAGCCGAGGACCAGCAACGCCTACATCACCCTCGCCGTCGCCGACGCCCTGCGGCGCCATCCGGCGGTCGCCCGGGTGGTCCGGGCGACCCATGCCGACGCGGTGGCGCTGGCGCAAGCCGAGCGCTTCGACCTCGTGCTCGCGCTCGGGGGGGCGAGCCGCCACCACGCGCTCCTGCGCCGCCTCTGCGCGCTCGCCGGCACCAGCGCGCTCTGGACCACCGAGGACCCTTACCTCGGCGCCGCGAATGCCCGGCTCTCGGGCTGCTTCGACCTCGTCTTCACCAACGACCGGGGCTCGCTCGCCCGCTACGAGGAGAGCGCCCGGCACCTGCCGCTGGCGGCCACGACCCTGTTCCAGGATCTGCCCGTCCGGACCGACGACGCGGAGTACCGCTACGACCTGCTGTTCGTCGGGACGGCCTGGCCGAACCGGGTCGCGACGCTCAACCGGATCCTGGCGGCCTTTCCCCGCGACCTGCGGGTGAAGATCGCGCTGCCGGCCAATGCCTACCTGCCGCAAGCGGTGCTGGTGCGCGACGACCTGATCGTCGACTGGCGCTGCGGCAACGAGGATTTCGCCCGGTTCGCCAATGCCAGCCGGGTGGTGCTGACCCTGCCGCGGGTCTTCACCGCGGGTGCCGGCGAGACGCCGGCGGGCACGACGCCGCCGCCGCGGCTGTTCGAGGTCGCGCTGGCCGGCGGGGCGCAGCTCGTGGTCGGAGCCGAGCCCGAAACTTTCGATTATTACGAGGCCGAACGGGAGATCCGCGCCTGCGCGGAGGACGAGGCCGTCGCCGCGATCACCGCGATGCTGGCCGATCCGCAGGGGCGCATCGCCATGGCCGAGCGGGCGCGAATCCGCACCCTGGCCGAGCACCTCTACGATCATCGGGTGGACGTGATCCTGCGGGCGGTCGTCGAGCGCGGGACCGTTCCGGCACGGCCCGCGCCGACCGTCGCCAAACCCCGCATCCTGTTCATCGCCCACAACCGGGCCGGACGGCGCCAGGGCGGCGGGGTGGAATTCTACCAGGAGCAGCTGGCCGGCGCGCTCAACGGGTTCGAGCCCCTGTTCCTCTATCCCTCCTTCGAGGACGACGCCTGGGTGATGCGTCTGGACCAGGGCGAGACATCGGAAGCGTGGCCGATCCCGCCGGCCGAGACGCTGCTCGCCAGCCCGAGATCGAGGCCGTGTTCGAGCGCATCCTGGTCGAGCGCCGGATCGACCTCGTCCATGTCCACCACCTGCTCGGCCTGCCCCTGAGCCTTCCGGCCATCGCCGGCGCCCACGGCGTGCCGGTGGTGGCCCAGTTGCACGACTTCTTCCTGGTCTGCCACCGCTACACCCTGATGAACCAGCACGGCCGGTTCTGCGACGTGGTGGATCGGGGCGAAGAGCAGTGCGACGGCTGCCTCGCCACCACCGAGGGCCGGCCGGCCGGCGCCAAGGCGCGGCGCGACGGGTTCGTGGCGCGGATGCTCGGCAGCGTCGATGCCTTCGTGACCAGCACGCCCGCCACCGCCGACTACGTCCGGGCCTTCTACCCCGAGGCGACGGCCCGGGTCGCGGTGATCGAGATGGTGGATGCGGCGCCGGCAGCCCTCCCGCCACCGGATGCCGCCGGGACCGGCACGCCCGACCCGCGCCGTCCGATGCGGGTTGCGGTGCTCGGCAACGTCGTCGACCACAAGGGCGCCCGGACCCTGCTCGAACTCGTCCGCATCACCGAGGGCGAGGGCTTCGTCTTCGAGGTGTTCGGCTATGTCGAGACCTACCTCGTCACCGCCTTCGAGGCGCAGGCCGGGGAGCGGCTCATCCTGCGCGGCGGCTATACCCGCGAGGAGGTGCCGGCCCTGCTCGCCGGCTGCGACGTGTCGCTCCACCTCTCCCTCTGGCCCGAGACCTACATGATCTCGCTCACCGAGGCGTGGCGGGCCGGCCTGATCCCGATCGTCACCGATCTCGGCGCGCCGGGGGAACGGGTCTCCGACGGCGTCGACGGCCTCAAGGTCCCGCCCGGCGAATCCGGCGCCGTGCGCCAGGCACTGCGGCGGCTGGCGCACGATCCCGGCCTGGTTGCCGGCCTGCGCGCCAACATCGCCGAAAAAAGCTTCCCGAGCGTGGCCGGGCACGCCGGGCAGATGGCGGCGCTCTACCGCGACCTGATCGCGGCCCGGCCCGCCCCGCATCCCGGCCCGGGCGAGCCGTCGGGTCCTTTCACCCTCTCGGCCGTCGATCTCGGATTCCGCCTCAACCATCCCGACTGGACCGATCCGGCGATCGTCTGGGACGGGACGGAGGACACGAGCGCGATCACCGCCGCCCTGCCGCCGGCGACCGCCGCCCTCCCCGAGCGCGTCCTCGCGCCGAGCGAGCCCGGCCTGTCCTGGGAGATCGCCGACCTCGTCGTCGACGGCCAGCGGCTGCCCGGGCGGATCGGCGCCTGCGCGGCCTGCGACAGCCTCTCGCTGCGCGGCTGGATCTGGCGGCCGGAAGCCGGCCGGCCGGTCGGCACCTGGCTGCGGCTGCGCTCAGGCAGCGCCACGCTTTTCGTCGCTGCCCTCCCCGAGCGCCGCCCGGACCTCGCCGGCCGCTTCGGCACCGGCCGGGCCGAGCAGGCGGGCTTCGCGGCGCAGCTGCGCATGGCGGACCTGCCGGGCGGTCCCTATGCGATCGACCTGCTCCAGGTCTTCTCCGATCACCTCGCGGTGGCCCGGGAGATCGCCTACGTCACCGCCCCGGGTTTCCCCGCGCCGGGACCGGTCACGCCGTGGCGGGTCGGCCTGCCGATGCCGGAGGGCGCGATCCGCCGCGGCGCCGGGCCTGCGCGCGTTGCAGCCCACGGCTTGCCGGTCATCGCGGGCGTGCCGGTGGCGCGCCAGGGCGGTATCACCCGCCTCGTGGTGGAATTGCCCGGCGGCATGCATCGCGGGCCGGCCGTCCTCGTCCTGGAGGGCGAGGCGGGCACGGCCTGGACCCGGGCGGTGTGGCACGACGCGGACGGGACGGATCGAATCGGTGTCGAGGGGCAGATCCGCGACATCCCGCCCGGCTCCTACCGCGTCGGCGTCCTGATCGGCGACGAGACCGGGGCCGACCTTCATGAGACCGGCACGACGCTGTTCGTCGCTCCCACCGCCCGGCCCTGCCTGGTCGCGGCCGAGCCGCCGCCCGCCTTGCGCCGACCCTGGATCAAACGGGTGCGCAGCCGCCCGAGCCTCGACGCCGTCACGGTCGGCGAGGCCTCGCCGCTCCTCGGCACTCCGGTCACCGTGTCGGGCTGGGCCTTCACGCCCGGGCGCGGCCGGCCGCTCGCCTGGATCGCCCGCTGGGGCACGGGGCACGGGCGCCGGTTCATGATCGCCGAGAGCTTCGCCCGCCAGGACGTGGCGGCCCATCTCGAGGATGACGACGCGCTGACCGCCGGCTTCGAGATCCAGCTGCCGCTGGCCGCCCTGCGGGACGGGAGCTTGCGGGTGTTCCAGGTCTACGAGCGCGGCGCCGTCGCCCTGCCGGACTTTCCGCGGCACGTCCTCGGGATGGTCCCGGGGTGACGGGCGGGGCGCAATGTCCCCGCCCCTCCTCTCACCACTTGTAGCTCAGGCTCGCGGTGATGCGGCGCTGCTCGCCGTAGAAGCAGGCGGTGACCGACTGGCACGACGACACGAAGCGCTTGTCGGCGAGGTTGGCGGCGTTGATGGCGAAGCGCCAGTTGTCGCGGCTGTAATGCACCACCGCGTCGAACAGGGCGCGCTCTGGCACCGTCAGGGTGTTGTTCACGTCGGCGAAGGAGCGGCCGACATAGCGCACGCCCGCCCCGAAGCCGAACCCGGCCCAGTCGCCGGTCGGGATGGTGTAGTCGGCGAAGACCGAGGCCAGGGTCTCGGGGGTGTTGGTCGGGGTCCGGCCGATCGCGCCGACATCGCCCTTGGTGATCTCGAGGTTGTAGCTCGTGAACGACGCGACGACGTTGAAGTCCTTGGTGATGTTGGCCACCAGCTGCGCCTCGAAGCCGCGCGAGCGGGTCTCGCCGAGCTGGAGTTGGTTGAGCGGGTTGGTCGGGTCGGCGGTCAGGGTGTTGGCGAGCGCCAGGTCGAAGGCGGCGAGCGTCAGGAAGGCGTTCGCGCCCGGGATCTCGTACTTGACGCCAGCCTCGACCTGGTCGCCGGTCGTCGGCTTGAACGGCTGGCTGAAGAAGTTGGTGCCGACCTGCGGGTTGAAGAAGGTCGAATAGCTGACATACGGCGCCAGGCCGAAATCGAAATTGTAGATCAGCCCGTAGCGCTGGGTGTAGGCATTGGCCGATTGCCGCGTCTGCGTGCTGGCGAGACGGTTGTTGACCTCGTTCGAGGTGAAGTCGCCGCGGCCGGACACGACCAGGGTCAGTTCGGGGGTGAGCTTGACCTGATCCTGGAAATAGAGGCCGAGCTGCTGGAACACGTCGTAATTGACGAGATAGGGCGCGACCGGGACGCTCGGGCTGCCGTAATTCGGCGTGATGATGTTGAAGTTCGCGACCGGCGTGCCGGCAAAGCCCCCGGTGGCCTGGTTGTCATTGAGCTGGAAGTTCTTGTAGTCGAGGCCCATCAGGAATGTGTGCTTGAACAGGCCGTCGTCGAACCGGGCCACCGCCTGGTTGTCGACGTTGAACAGGCGCGCCCGCGATGCCGCACGGAAGCGGTAGCGGGCGATTTCCGTCTGGTTCGCGTCGGCATAGCCGAGCCCGCCCAGGAACGCGTCGTCGAGCGAGTCGCTGAAGGCGTAGCGCAGGTTCTGCCGGAAGGTCCAGGTGTCGTCAAAGACGTGCTCGAACTCGTAGCCGACGCTGGCCTGGGTGCGCCGGTAGGTGTTGTTGAACGGATCCGAGACGTTGTAGTTCTGGGGAATGCGCAGGCCGAGCACCGTCGGCCGCACCGTGCCGTAATAGGGCAGGAACGCATTGAGCCGGCCGGTATCGTCGTACTGGACGCTCGACAGCAGCGTGAAGGTGGTGGCGCCGTCCGGCCGGTAGGTGAAGGTCGGGGCGATGTAGCCGCGGTTCTCGTCTAGCCCGTCGACCTGGGTGCCGCCCTGCCGGCCGATGCCGGTCAGGCGGTAGAACCACTTGCCCTCCGCATCGGCCGGCCCGCCGAGATCGAAGGCGAGGTATTTCTGGCCGAACGAGCCGCCGCCGACCTCGACGTAGCGCAGGGGCTCCAGGGGCGGCTTCTTGCTGACCATGTTGATCAGGCCGCCGGGCCCGCCCTGGCCGAACAGAACCGCGGCCGGCCCGCGCAGCACGTCGATGCGTTCGAGGCCGAACGGATCGACCTTGTAGGCGGCGAAGCCGTAGTTGAAGAGCTGCAGGCCGTCCCGGTACAGGCCGGTATCGTTCGCCGTGAAGCCGCGGATCAGGAAGAAGTCGACCCGCGGATCGGGCCCGAACACGTTGCCGAAGACGCCGGCCGAGTAGCTGATCGCCTCGCCGACCTGCTGCGGCTTGAGGGCGTCGAGCTGCTCGCGCCCGATCACGGTGATCGATTGCGGCGTCTCGATCAGCGGGGTGTCGGTCTTGGTCGAGGTCAGGGTCCGCTTAGCGACGTAGCCCTCGATCGGGCCGCGCGGGTCCTCCTTCGCGCGGGCCGCGACGACGCCCGCCCCGGCCGGCGCACCGTTGCCCGCGACGTCGATCTGTTCGAGTTGGATCGAGCCGCCGGCCGCCGCACCCTGCCGGGGCGGCGTCGCCTCCTGCGCCCTCGCATCCGCGACGACGAGGCCGAGCAGGGAGACGCCGCCGGCGAGCGCGGCGACCAGGCGGCGAGAGGAAGTGGGGAGGCGGGGATGGGAACGCATGGCGTGACCTTCGGGCAACGGCTCGCCTGTCCCGGGGGCTGTGCGCCGCCCAGGCTGGTGCCGCTCTTTAGAATGATACTAAGTTGTTGCATTAGCTCGCTTTTTCCCTAACACGGCCCTTCGGGACGCGAACTCCGAATCGCAGATCGGGCTGTGGATGTCAGGGCTTGTGTCATCCGCGCAACGCCGTCGATCCATGCGAGGCGGCTCGTCCGGCGCGCCGATCATAATCCCGCTTCAAGGCCGTGAAAGATGTCGCGCGTCTTTCGCGGCGGGCGGCGTTCATGCCGGTCGCCCCGCACAGAGCAAGAAGCATTGAATGCGGCCGCCCGGGCCGTTAAGGAACGACTAGACGATCGGGTCCCCGACCGAACGCCGCGACGCAGGTCAGTCCGGTCGGTACCGCCAGAAGCAAACGGCCACTGAGACAATGATTAAAAAACTCGCTCGCAATTTGATGCGTCATCGCGGAGTCGCAGGACTCTTCGATGCCGAGTTCTATCTCAGGATGAACCCCGACGTCGCTGCTGGCGGGCACGATCCGTTCGAGCACTACATGGCGAGCGGATGGCGCGAAGGTCGTGATCCGTCATCGGATTTTTCGACCCTGTACTACAAAGACAAGTATCTTGACCCGGTGCAGCCCGCGGTCAATCCGCTCTTGCATTACTTCGAATTGTCGCCCGATCGGCGCCGGGCCACGTCGACCGGTGCGATGGCGGATTTCATTGAGATCCAGCGGGCGGTCATCGGCGACTACTTCGACGCGGAATTCTACATCCGAACCTATGGTCTGACGGCCGGTATCGACCCGCTGCAGCATTACCTGTCCGGCGGCTGGCGCCAGGGCTGCGAGCCGAACGCGGACTTCGTGGGGTCCGATCACGTCAACCGCAACCTGCACCTGCGCTACAGCGGCCTGCCCCCGTTCTACCATTACGTCTCGACCCACACCCTGCTCGGCCTGACCCAGCCGCTCGTGACGACCGCGGAGCGCAAGGCGGCGGAGGCGGCGGCGCGCGTGGATCGGCCGCCGCCGGAGATCGAAGCCCTCGTCGCGGCGATCGAACCGGAATTCGACGAGAACTACTACCTGTCGAGCTACACCGACGTCCGTGAAGCCGGGGCCGACGCCCTCCTCCATTATGCCCAATACGGCTGGAAGGAAGGACGCAATCCGTCGGAGCTGTTCTGGAGCGAGTATTATCTCGGTCGATACGGCAAGGTCGTGCCGGCGAACGTCAACCCGCTCTACCACTACGTCACCGAAGGGCGGGCGCTCGGGCTGAAGCCGAACCCGTACGGCAAGGGATTGTGGCCGGCGCCGACCGCGCCGACGCAGGCCGAGTGGGCGGCGGCGAGCCCAGCGACGGACCTGGCTTCCGCCGAGGTCGTCGTGGTGATCCCGGTCTACAAGGGCTACGAGGAGACGCTGCGCGCCGTCCACGCCGTGCTCGCGACCCCGCAGGCGAGCCGCTTCGCGCTCCTGGTGGTCAACGATTGCGGCCCGCTGCCCGAACTGAACGACGCGCTGGCCGCGCTCGCCGAGCAGGGCCTGTTCCTCTACGCCGTGAACGAGACGAATCTCGGCTTCGTCGCCTCGGTCAACAAGGCGCTCGCCCTGTGCGAGACGAAGGACGTGATCCTCCTCAACTCGGATGCGATTCCCTACGGCGACTGGCTCGACCGGATGCTGTGGCACGCCCGGGCCAATCCCGACGCCGCGACCATCACGCCGCTGTCGAACAACGCGACGATCTGCAGCTATCCGCAATTCGACTTCAACAACCGCATCCAGCTCGAGCTCTCCCTGCCGGAGCTGGACGCCAGCGCCAGCGCCAGCAACCACCGGCTCTCCTCGGAGATCCCGACCGGCGTCGGCTTCTGCTTCTACATGCGGCGCTCGATCATCGACGCGATCGGCACCTTCGACGCCGAGACCTTCGGGCGCGGCTACGGTGAGGAGAACGATTTCTGCCTGAGGGCACGGAAGGCGGGCTTCCGCAACCTGCTCGCCCACGACATCTTCGTGTATCATTCCGGTGGCGCCTCGTTCGACAATACCTTCAGCAAGAACATGGTGGAGATCGAGAAGCGCCTGCTCGGCAAGCATCCGGACTACACCTCCCAGGTGCTGAGCTACGTGGCGGCCGATCCCGCCCGGGAGGCCCGCATCCGCCTCGATCTCTACCGCCTGGCCAAGAATCTCGGGCCGAACACGGTCGTGTTCGTCACGCATAACCGGATCGGGGGCATCGTCACCCATATCCGCAGCCTGGCGGATCGCCTGGCGGAGGAGGGCCACGAGGTCGTGATCCTGAAGGCCGCGGGCGAGCAGAGCATCGAGATCGAGTGCCTGCCCGATTCGTCGCGGGCGATCCCGCTCTCCTCGTGCGGCGCGCTGCGGATCGACCGGCAGGGCCACCTCATCGCCGCGTTCCTGGACTGGCTCAAGCCCGTGCTCACGCACGTGCATTCCTTCGTCGGGCTCGACTGGGCGTCGACGGAAGGGATGATGGAGATCGTGCGGGCCGCGGGTCCCTACGCCTTCACGCTGCACGACTACGCCGCCGTCTGCCACCGCAACGACCTCGTCACGCCGCTCAACCGTTTCTGCGGCCTGCCGGATGTCGGCGAATGCCGCCGCTGCATCGCCATCGATCACGGCAGCCGCGCGGTGGCCGATCCGGCCGCCCGGCGCGAGACCTATGCGCGCTTCCTCGCCGGCGCCACCTCGGTGCTGTCGCCCTCGCAGGACATCGCCCAGCGCCTCGCCCCGCACCTGCCCGGCAGCCGGATCGTGGTCCGGCCGCACGAGGAAACGCTGGTCGCCCGTCCGCGCCGGGTCGTGATGCGCGCCGGGCGGATGATGAACTCGCATACCTCCCTGCGCATCGCCGCGCTCGGCGGCGTCGGACCGCACAAGGGATCGAACGTCCTGCACGATCTGGCCACCGACGCCCGCCTGCGCGAGTTGCCGATCGAGTACAAGGTGGTGGGCTACAGCAACTTTCCCGACCGCCTGGCGGCCCTGGGCGTGGTCGAGACCGGCCCCTATGCCAGCGACGAGGAGGCGATCGACCTGCTGCACGAGCTCGGCATCGATCTGGTGCTGATCAGCTCGATCTGGCCGGAAACCTATTGCTACACCCTGTCGGTCGCGCTCGCCGCCGGCGTGCCGCCGGTGGTGTTCGATCTCGGCGCTCCGGCCGAGCGCCTGCGGGCCCGCGGCGACGGCGTGATCCTCGATCCCGCCCTGGCCCAGGATGCGGGCGCCCTCAACGACCTGCTGCTCGACCTGTCGCTGCCGGACCTGTATGCGCGGCGCGGCCCCTACGAGCCGCTCGCCTATTCCGACCTCCTGCAGAGCTATTACGGCCTGGCCGGGGACCGCGCCGAGGCGCCGGCCCTGCGCTCGGCCTGAGCCGTCGTCGCGTCGCGGGTCACCGCGACGCGAACGTATCCCGGATCGCCTTCGCGTTGCGGCGAAGCATCGGGCGGAGCCAGGCGCCCGAGGCGATGTAGGCGCCGGGCCGGACCGGAGCGAGGGCGGCGGCGAGGTCCTGCGCCAGGCCGGGTTCGGCGAGACCGGACCCGTCGGACGCGTCGGCCTGCCGGTACACCGCCGTCGTATCCTCGCGCCGATAGGCGGGGTGCGGCACCAATCCGGCGCGGCGTGCGGCGCGGTCGAGGGTCTGGCGGACGAAGCCGTGGACATGGGCGAAGTGGAAACGCTCGTGCGGCGGCTTGCCCGTCGCCGCCATGTTGGGCACCGCGGCATAGAGCACGCCGCCCGGCGCGAGCCGGCCGGCCAGGCGGACCAGGGTGTCGACCGGGTCGCGCAGGTGCTCGAGCACGTGGTGGACCGTCACGACGTCGAAGGTCTCGTCGGGCGCGAGCGCGTCGAGCCGGTGGAGTACCCGCGCGCCGTGCTTGGCGCGGGCATAGGCCGCGTAGGACCGGCCGGGCTCGACCCCGGTCACCTCGCAGCCCCGCCCCCGTGCGGCGGCCAGGAACTCGCCCGAGCCGGCACCGAAATCCAGTACCCGGGTGCCGGGCCGTAGGGCGGGGCTCAGCAGCTCGGCGCGAAACGCCGCCTCGCGCCGGGAGCGGTTGAGGTGGTGGCGCGGCGGGCGCCGGCCGAGGGCGAACTGGTAGGCGGCGCGATAGGCCGAGGCGTAATAGGCGTCGAGCTCGGCTTCCGTCGGCATCGGGTCGGTGCGGATCAGCCCGCATCCGGTGCAGGCGACGGAGCGCAGGCGCTTCAGCCGCCGGTCGGTCTCGGCCACGGTCAGGGTCTCGGAGCCGCCGCAGAGATTGCACGCCATCGCCTCGCCCCGGTACGGGTAGCGGGTGAAGGGGACGGCATGCCGGACAAGGTGGAGCGTCGAGGACATCGGCGGCCTGTCTCTACGTGAAGCGGCGGCCGGCGGATTGCCGGCCCTCGATCCGCGGAAACGGACTAGGCCTTCCGGCCTCGTCCCGCGGAGCGCGTGCGCGGAGTAGCCCGAATGTTCGAATTGAGCCAGTTGCGCTGCTTCGTGGCGGTGGCCGAGGAGCTGCATTTCGGCCGCGCCGCCGAGCGGCTGCACCTGACCCAGCCGCCGGTGAGCCGGCAGATCCAGGTGCTCGAGCGCGTCCTCGACGTGGCCCTGCTCAACCGGAGCAGCCGCGCCGTGCGCCTGACCCCGGCCGGCCGCCGCTTCCTCACCGAGGCCCGGAAAATCCTTCGTCTGGCGGACGAGGCGGCGGCGACCACGCGGCGGGTGGCGGCGGGACAGGCCGGCAGCGTCACCCTGGGCTTTACGGCGGCGGCCGCCTACCGCACCCTGCCCGATCTGGTGCGGGCGGCGCGCACCCGTCTGCCGGAGGCCGACATCCTGCTGAAGGAGATGGTCAGCGCCGCCCAGGCCGAGGCGTTGGGCGCGCACGGCATCGATCTCGGCCTGATGCGCCCGCCCCTGCCGCCCGCCGCCGACGGGAGCTTGCGCATCGCCCGCGAGACCCTGGTGGCGGCGGTTCCCGACGACCATCCCCTGGCGGCGGGCGAGAGCGTGACGGCGCGAGACCTCGCGGCCGAGCCGCTGATCGCCTACGCGCCGGACGAGGCGCGCTACTTCCACGACCTCGTCGGCGACTATTTCGCGGAGGCCGGCCTGCGCCCCCGGGCGGTGCAGCACCTGGCGCAGATCCACACCATCCTGTCGCTGGTGCGCTCCGGGCTCGGGCTTGCCCTGGTGCCGGATTCGGCGGCCTCGTTGCGGGTCGCCGGCGTGACGCTCCGTCCCCTGGTGCCGGCACCGCGCCGGCCGGTGGACCTCTACCTCGTCTGGCGCCGCGGCAACGACAACCCGCTGATCCCGATCCTGGCCGAGCTTGCCGGCACCCTCGACGGATCGATGCCGGAATTGGATTGAACCATGCCGACATGGTGCTGGAACGGCATCATGGGCGGGGGTAGACCTCGCGAAACGCGGGGTCTGCCCCGAGCCCGAGACAAGGTTCACGCTCCGATGGCCACCGCGCTCTCGCCCGTCGACGTCGCCCGGCGCCTCGGCGCCGGCC
This sequence comes from Methylobacterium aquaticum, assembly GCF_016804325.1. Taxonomy (NCBI): domain Bacteria; kingdom Pseudomonadati; phylum Pseudomonadota; class Alphaproteobacteria; order Hyphomicrobiales; family Methylobacteriaceae; genus Methylobacterium; species Methylobacterium aquaticum. Next base: position 4,830,666 of record NZ_CP043627.1, on the reverse strand, counting down.
TGCTCTCCTTCCGGTCACCCCCTTCACCGCCGATCTCGCCTTCGACGAGGCGCAGTACCGCAGCAACCTCGATTGGCTGTGCGGCTACGACGTCGCCGGCCTGTTCGCGGCCGGCGGCACCGGCGAGTTCTTCTCCCTCACCCCGGCCGAGGTCGCCCGCGTCGTCGGCGTCGCGGTGGCCGAGACCCATGGCCGGGTGCCGGTGCTGGCGGGTGCGGGCTACGGCACCGCCATCGCCTGCGAGATGGCCCGCGCGGCGGAACAGGCCGGCGCCGACGGCCTGCTTCTGCTGCCGCCCTACCTCGTCGGCTCGGAGCAGGACGGCCTCTCGGCCCATATCGAGGCGGTGTGCCGGTCGACCGGCCTCGGCGTGATCGTCTACAACCGCGACAACGCGGTGATCGGCCCCGACGCCCTGGCGCGGCTGTGCGACCGCCTGCCGAACCTCGTCGGCTACAAGGACGGCATCGGCGACATCGAGCTGATGACCCGGATCTATTCGCGGCTCGGCGACCGGCTGACCTATATCGGCGGGCTGCCCACCGCCGAGACCTTCGCCCTGCCCTATCTCGAGATGGGCGTGACGACCTATTCCTCGGCGGTGTTCAACTTCGTGCCGGGCTTCGCACTCGATTTCTACGCCGCCGTGCGCCGCCGCGACCGGGCGGCGGTGGCGCAGGGCCTGCGCGACTTCATCCTGCCGCTGATCGAGATCCGCAACCGCCGCAAGGGCTACGCCGTCTCGATCATCAAGGCCGGGATGCGGGTGGTCGGGCGCGATTCCGGCCCGGTGCGTCACCCGCTCACCGACCTCACCGCGGCCGAGCAGGCGGAACTGGCCGCCCTCGTCGCCCGCATCGATCGCGGGCAGGCGCTGGCGGCCGAGTAGGCCTTGACAGACAAGACCGGGCGGCGCCGTCGTCTTTCGTCGAAGAACCGGTCGCGACGCCGGCAGGACCGGGAGGGAGCCGATGCCGGACGAGATGCGGACGCCCGAGGGACGGGCCACCCCGGAGGCCGAACCTGCACGGCGGGGCGACGTCGCCCGCACCATCCGCCTGCACGAGAGCGACAACGTCGCCATCGTGGTCAACGCCTTCGGGCTGCCGGCCGGCACGGTCTTCCCCGACGGCCTCACCCTTCGGGAATTCGTGCCGCAGGGCCACAAGGTGGCGCTCCAGGACATCCCGGAGGGCGGGGAGATCCGCCGCTACGGCGAGGTGATCGGCACGGCGCTCGAGGCGCTGCCCCGCGGCGCCTGGGTCGAGGAATCGCGGGTGCGCACGCCGCTCGCGCCCGCCCTCGACCGGTTGCCGCTCGCCACCCGCGTGCCGGCCCCCCTGCCGCCGCTGGACGGCTACACCTTCGAGGGCTACCGCAATCCGGACGGCTCGGTCGGCACCCGCAACATCCTGGCGATCTCGACCAGCGTGCAATGCGTTGCCGGCACCCTCGAGGTGGCGATCCGGCGGATCAAGCGGGAGCTGCTGCCGCGCTTTCCCAACGTCGACGACGTGATCGGGCTCACCCACGCGTATGGCTGCGGCGTCGCCATCAACGCCCCGCAGGCGGTGATCCCGATCCGCACCCTCCAGAGCCTGGCGCAGAACCCGAATTTCGGCGGCGAGGTGATGGTGGTCGGCCTCGGCTGCGAGAAGCTGGTCTCCGAGCGGCTGCTGCCCGAGGGCCGGGCCGACGGCGTGGTGCGGCTCCAGGACGAGGCGCACCAGGGCTTCGGGATGATGCTCGACAGCATCATGGCGATGGCGGAAGCCCGGCTGACGGTGCTCGACCGGCGCACCCGCGAGACCTGCCCGGCCGCCGATCTCGTGGTCGGGCTGCAATGCGGCGGCAGCGACGCCTTCTCGGGCGTCACCGCCAACCCGGCCCTCGGCTTTGCCGCCGATCTCCTGGTGCGGGCCGGCGGCACGGTGATGTTCTCGGAAGTGACCGAGGTGCGGGACGCGATCCACCTCCTTACGACCCGGGCCGAGACCGAGGAGGTGGCCCGCGCGCTCGTCCGGGAGATGGCCTGGTACGACGACTACCTCGCGCAAGGCGGAGCCGACCGCAGCGCCAATCCGTCCCCCGGCAACAAGAAGGGCGGGCTCAACAACATCGTCGAGAAGGCGCTGGGCTCGGTGGCGAAATCCGGCACCAGCGCGATCCGCGGCGTGCTCGCGCCGGGCGAGCGGGTGCGCCAGAAGGGCCTGATCTTCGCGGCCACCCCGGCGAGCGACTTCGTCTGCGGCACGCTGCAACTGGCCTCCGGCATCACCCTCCAGGTCTTCTCGACCGGGCGCGGCACGCCCTACGGGCTCGCCGAGGCGCCGGTGATCAAGGTCGCGACCCGCACCGAGCTCAGCCGGCGCTGGTCCGACCTGATCGACCTCGATGCGGGCAGGATCGCGACCGGCGAGGCGACGATCGAGGAGACCGGCTGGGAGCTGTTCCACCTGATCCTCGACGTGGCGAGCGGGCGCAAGAAGCCGTGGTCGGACCATTGGGGGCTCTACAACGACCTGACCTTGTTCAACCCGGCGCCGATCACCTGAGAGCCCAGCTCGCCCGACCGATGGAGGCGAATTCCCCCTCGCCGGTCCGGGCTCCGCCTTCGCGGCCCCGGAACGCCGACGCGGCTGCCGAACCGGCCATGCGCCTCGATCGACGATCGGCGAGGACGAACCGCCGCGCGATCAGCGTGCCACCACCACCGCGACCTCCGCCCCCTCCTCCACCGCCCAGGCGAACCGCGCCCCGTCCGGCAGCACCCGAGACGCCGCCCGCAGCGACAGCCCTGCCCGCGCCAGGCGCCAGCCCGCGCCGTCGGGGATCGGCCGGACGGAGCAGGGCTCGGCGACCAGGCCCTCGCCGGTCGCCTTCAGGCAGGCTTCCTTGACCGACCAGAGTTCCAGGGCCCGGCGCGGCCGCGCGCCCGCCGGCAGGCCGCGGTATTCGGCGAGCTCGGCCGGGTGCAGGAAGACCGGCGCGACGCGATCCCAATCCACCGGCCGGGCGGTGCCCTCGACGTCGACGCCGATCCGGCCCGACAGCGACAGCCCGACCGCGACCCAGCCGCCCCCATGGCTGAGATTCAGGTCCAGGCCCGGCATGCCGGGCAGGAACGGCCGGTCGCCGGCATCGCGCGCGAGGACGATTTCTTCTGGGCCACGGCCGAGCCAGGGGCCGAGCAGGTGGCGCAGCAGCCCGTGCGCGGCCGCCCGCTCGTGACGGTCCCGCGGCTGCCGGAAGCGGGCGATGCGCGCGGCTTCGTCCGGCGGCAGATCCAGGCGCCTCGCCGGCAGGGCCGCCACCGTATCGGCCGGTGCCGCCACCGCCAGGGCGCCGCCGGCGAACCTGAGTTCAGAGAGATCCGTCACGTCGCCGCTCCGCCCGTCACGCCCTAAAGCACGGGCGGGAGGGTCGCGTCACGCCTCCTGCAGGTCGTACAGGGCGGCGAGTTCGGCCTCGTCCAGGGTGACGCCGCGGGGCGCGAGCTGCTCGGCGAGCCGGCGCGACGCGAAGGCGATGAAGCTGCGGGTCTTGGCCGGCACGAGCCGCGAGGTCGTGACGATGTAGACCGGGTTCGGCGGGCTGCGCCACTCGGGCAGGACCCGCTCCAGGCGGCCCGCCTCCACGTCCTGTTCGACGTCGATGACCTGGAGAAGGCCGATCCCGTGCCCCGACGTGGCGAGGCGCCGGGCCATGCCCTGGCTGTTGCTGGAGACCGTGCGGGCGACCGAGGTCGAGACCGCCTCGTCGTCGCGCTCCAGCGACCAGATCCCCGGCGACGCGCTGCCCGATGCCGAGGGGGCCACCATGACCGCCTGGTGCCGCTCGAGATCGGCCGGGGTCTCGGGCCGGCCGGCCCGGTCGAGGTAGTCGGGCGCCGCGAACAGGCCGGTCTCCAGCTGCGCCACCTTGCGGGTGATCATCGAGGTTTCCCGCGGGGCGCCGACGGAGAGCGCCAGGTCGTAGCCCTCCTGGGCGAGGTCGACGAGATGCGGCCAGAGATCGAGATGCACCCGCACCTCGGCGTAGCGGAGCGCGTAATCGCCCGCCACGACCGACAGATGGTTCAGGACCCACGGATCGGGCGGCGCCGCGATCTTGAGGAGGCCGATCGGGCCCTTGGCCTGGGCGATCAGCTCGTCGAAGGTCCGCTGCGCTTCCTCCACCAGGCGGGTCGCCTGCTCGTAATAGACCTCGCCATGGGGGGTCAGCACGATCTTGCGGGTGGTCCGGTCCAGCAGGCGCAGGCCGATCGAGGTCTCGAACTGGGTGATGCGGCGGGAGAGGGACGAGATCGGCACGTCGAGCGCCACAGCGGCCTGGCTGAAGCTCTTCCGCTTCGCAACCTCGACGAAGAGCGCCATGTCGCGAAGGACTTGCGGGTGGGCCAAGCGGGAACCTCCGGGCGGCGGATGGGAGCGCGCGACGGCGCCTCCCGAGGCTGACCCTCTAGATAATAATCTGCAACTCTAGATAAGGGAACTCCATGCCGCCCTTGCGTCAGCCCCGCAGCGACAATCATTTTTGCGGCCCTCGCTCTCCTACGCGCGTGGGCCGGCGGGGCTTCGAGCGCCGCATCTCAACTCGAACATGCACAACCGGATATACAACCTGTGCCGCGGCCGCGGCTCCGGCCCGGTTGACGTCAGCCGGCTTCGCGGGGCAACACCGCGGCGCCGATGCGGACGACGAGGCGTCGGCGGACCGGAGCCCTGCATGTCTCACCCCGTCTCGCCGCTCGCGCCCAAGCACCAGCCCGCCCTGCCGCCGATCCCCGGCGTGCGCCTCGCCACTGCGCAGGCCGGCATCCGCTATCGCGGCCGCACCGACGTGCTGCTGGTCCTGCTCGATCCGGGCACCCGGGCGGCCGGCGTCTTCACCCGCTCGAAATGCCCCTCCGCCGCCGTCGACTGGTGCCGCGAGACCCTGCGGGCGGGGCAATCGGCGCGGGCGCTGGTGGTCAATTCCGGCAACGCCAACGCCTTCACCGGCCTCAAGGGCCGCGAATCGGTGCGCCTCACCGCCGAGATCGCCGGCAAGGCCGCGGATTGCGCGCCGGCCGAGGTCTTCATCGCCTCGACCGGGGTGATCGGCGAGCCTCTCGACGCCACGAAGTTCGACGGCGTGCTCGCCGACTGCGCCGGCCGCACCGGCCCGGATGCGGAGCGGTGGACCGAAGCCGCCAGCGCCATCATGACGACCGATACCTTCCCGAAGCTCGCCACCCGCCGGGTGCGGCTCGGCGGGGCAGACGTGACGATCAACGGCATCGCCAAGGGCGCCGGCATGATCGCCCCCGACATGGCGACGATGCTCTCCTTCGTGTTCACCGATGCCGACCTGCCGGCCGAGGTGCTGCAGGCGCTGCTCAGCCGCGGCGTCGCCCGGAGCTTCAACTGCTGCACGGTCGACGGCGACACCTCGACCTCCGACACCCTGATGCTGTTTGCCACCGCCAAGGCCGGCAACGCTCCCGTCACGTCGGCCGAGGATCCGGCCCTGGCCGCGTTCGCGCAGGCGCTCGACGAGCTGCTGGTCGAGCTCGCCCAGCTGGTGGCCCGCGACGGCGAGGGCGCGCGCAAGTTCGTCACCGTCGAGGTCGGGGGCGCGACCGACGACGCCTCGGCCCACCGGATCGCGATGTCGATCGCCAACTCCCCGCTGGTGAAGACCGCGGTGGCGGGCGAGGACGCCAATTGGGGCCGGGTGGTGATGGCGGTCGGCAAGGCCGGCGAGCCCGCCGACCGCGACCGCCTGGCGATCTGGTTCGGCGACGTGCGCGTCGCCGTCGAGGGCGCCCGCGATCCCGGCTACGACGAGGAGGCGGCCTCCGCGGCGATGCGCGGCGACGAGGTCCGGATTGGGGTCGATCTCGGTCTGGGCGCCGGCACCGCCCGGGTCTGGACCTGCGATCTCACCAAGGCCTATGTCGAGATCAACGGGGATTACCGCTCGTGAGGGCCGCCGCGGCGTTCCTCGTCGGCACGCTCCTGGCGGGGCCCGCTCTCGCCGAGGACGCGGCGCCCGGCCGGATCAGCGTCATTGGCCGGGCGAGCCGCGAGGTGGCCCCGGACTTCGCTACGGTGGAGGTCGCGGTGGAGAGCCGCGGCCCGAGCCCGGCGGCGGCCCTCGACCAGAACTCGGCCGCCGCCCGCAAGGTGGTGGAGCTTGCCGGCGAGTTCGGCATCTCCGGCCCCGACCTCGCCACGGCGGCGGTGTCCTTACGCCCGGCCAGCAAGACGGTGCGCGATCCCGGCGGCCAGGTGCGGGACGTGCCCGACGGTTACCAGGCGACCAACTCCGTCTCGGTGCGGGTGCGCGACCTCAAGCGCCTCGGCGCCCTGATGCGCCGCCTGCTCGACGGCGGGGCCGACCGGATCGGCGGCGTCGCCTTCGGTCTGTCGGAGCCGGGCCGGACCGAGGACACCGTCCGGGCCGAGGCGGTGCGGGATGCGCAGCGACAGGCCGAGATCCTGGCGGAGGCGGCGGGCACCCGCCTCGGCCGTCTCGACAGCATCGTCTCGCCGCCGCGGGCCGGCGCGCCGGCTCCGATGCTGGCCCGCGCCTACGCCGCCAAGGGCGCGCCCGGCGGCCTCGCCGTCCCGGTCGAACCCGGCACCCTCACGGTCGAGGCCGCCGTCGAGGTCACGTATCGGGTTGCGCCCTGACGGGCGCGACCTTCCCTCAAGCGAGCCGCCCGGATACCCGAGGACCTCATGGCAGATCCCCTCAAGCTCCTCCTCGTGGTGGCGGTGGCCCTCGTCGATCCGGACGGGCGCGTGCTCCTGGCGCAGCGCCCGCCCGGCAAGCAGCTCGCGGGGTTGTGGGAATTCCCGGGCGGCAAGATCGAGCCCGGGGAACGCCCGGAGGAGACGCTGATCCGCGAGCTGGCGGAAGAACTCGGCATCACCGTGAAGGCGGACTGCCTCGCGCCCCTGAGCTTCGCCAGCCACGCTTACGAGACCTTCCACCTCCTGATGCCGCTCTACGTCTGCCGGCGCTGGGAGGGCTTCGTGCAGTCGCGGGAGGGGCAGGCGCTCAAATGGGTGCGTCCGCGCGACCTCGCGAGCTACCCGATGCCGCCCGCGGACCTGCCGCTGCTGCCCGCGATCGTCGACCTGCTGGGGCCGTGAGAGAGGGTCTGTCTCCTCACCCGAACCGAAACCCTCCGGGTCATCCCGGGGCCGCGCAGCGGAACCCGGGATCCATAACCGCCGACGTTTCAGGATGAAGCGGAACGCTGGCCGCCCTTTCCTCTCCTGTCAGCGGTTATGGATCCCGGGTTCTCGCCTTCGGCGAGCCCCGGGATGACGCGGAGATTTGCATCGACGGGATTTTTGAACAACCGGACAGATCGACGGCCGCCGATTACTCTGTGAACTCCTCGATCGCGTCGACCTTGCTCGGGTAGAAGGCCAGGTGACCGGCAATCGCCGCCACCGCCGGGAACGGCGCCTCGTAGCTCCAGACCGCATTCGCCCGCTCGACCCCGCCGGCAGTGAGCGAATAGTAGCTCGCATCGCCCTTGTGCGGGCAATGGGTGCGGTGCTCGGTCCGCTCGAAGAGGTCCATCGCGGCATCCTCGCGCGGGATGTACTGCACCGGCGCCATGCCGCCCTCGCGCAAGGTGATCGCCCGGGTGCTCTCGGCGACGATCGTCCCGCCGAGCATCACCCGGATGCGGTGCGGGTTCGGGGTGATCGTGATCGGATGATCCGTCATGACGGCTCCTTGCGTTCGACGGTGCCGAGGGCGTCGGCCAGCCGCGCCTGGGCGCTGCCCGGCCGCAGCGGCTTCTGCTGGCTCTCGTGCGGCACCCAGCCCGACAGCCAGATCAGCTCGAAGGTCGCCCGCAGGCGCCCATCCGCGTCGGCGAAGCGCTCGGCATAGAGGCCGGCCGCCCGCATCAGGGTCTCGCGCCGCAAGGTCCCGCGGCGTTCCCGCAAGGCGTTGGAGAGCCCCATGGCGCGCAGGTCGCGCATCAGCCCGAACGGGTCGCCGTAGCGCACCGTGACGGTCTCGACATCGGTGACCGGCAGGGCGAAGCCGGCGCGCTGGAGCAGGCCGCCGAGGTCGCGCACCTCCGCGAAGGGCGCGACCCGCGGGCTCACTCCCCCCTCGATCTCGCTCTCGGCCTGGGTCAGCACCTGGCGCAGCTCCGTCAGGGTGCGCCCGCCGAGCAGGCAGCCAACGAACAGCCCGTCGGGCTTCAGCGCCCGGCGGACCTGCACCAGGGCGCCCGGGAGGTCGTTGGCGTGCTGGAGCGCCAGCAGCGACACCGCGAGGTCGAAGCGCCGATCCGCGAAGGGCAAGGCCTCCGGATCACCGACCGCGACCGAAACGCCGGGGCTGCCCGGCTCGGCCACGGGGGCGAGCCGCGTGACGGCCCCGGCCCGGCCGCTCCGCGCGAGCCAGGTCGCCGCCGCCGGCACCGGGGTCCCGAGGTCGAGGGCGTGGGGAAACTCCCGCAGCACCGCATCGAGGCGGTCCGACAGGTCGTCGACCGCCCGCGCGACCAGGAAATCGGCGAAGCCGGTGCGGCGGGCGCGCGCGAGGCGCTTGCGGATCAGGGCGGAGTCGAACAGGAGCGGCGAGGACATCGCCCGCTAGATGGCGCGCCCGCGCGCCCGGCGCCAGGGCCTCACGCCATGCGGGGACCCGAAACGCCGATCGAGCGACCGAATCCTCCCCCGCGACGATCGCAGCCTACCGAATCGTTCAGCAAATCGGGTTAAGGATGGGCCCGTGACCCGCACGCTCCTCCTCCTCGCGTCCCTCGCCCTCGCCGTCCCGGCGCTGGCCGCCCCCACGGCGCCCGCGCCCGCCGCCCGTGCGGCCGAGAGCAAGGAGGAGACGGTCGAGCAGGCCCTGTGCCGGCTGATCGAGGGCGCCGCACAATCCAAGGGGCTGCCCGTCGCCTTCCTCACCCGGCTGATCTGGCGCGAGAGCAGCTTCCGGCCCAGCGCCGTGAGCCGCGCCGGGGCGCAGGGCGTGGCGCAGTTCATGCCCGGCACGGCGCAGGAGCGGGGCCTCGTCGATCCGTTCGACCCCGAACAGGCGATCCCGGCGGCGGCGCGGTTCCTGATCGACCTGCGCGGCCGTTTCGGCAATCTCGGCCTCGCGGCGGCGGCCTATAACGGCGGGCCCGGCCGCGTCTCGGCTTGGCTGTCGGGCACCGGCGGCCTGCCGGCGGAGACCCGCGCCTACGTCGCGGCGATCACCGGGCGCAGCGCCGAGGATTGGGCCGCCGCCGCCAAGGCGGAGCCGAAGAGCGACCTGAGCGAGCCCGAGGGCACCCGCTGCCTGCAGGTCACGGCCGCCCTGCGCATCCGCGGCCGCACCGACACCTTCTTCGCCGAGACCGCCGCGGCGCTCGCCCCCTGGGGCGTCCAGCTCGCCGGCAATTTCTCGAAGTCGATCGCGCTCGCGAGTTTCGGCCGGGCCCGCGACCGCTACAGCGCGATCCTCGGCGACGTGCGCCCGATGGTCATCGGCACGCGGCTGCGCCACCGCGGCACGCGGGCCTTCTACCGCATCCGCGTGCCCTCCGAGACCCGCGCCAGCGCCGAGGCCCTGTGCAGCCGCATCCGCGGCGTCGGCGGCGCCTGCATCGTGCTGAAAACCTGAGGTTGGCGCAAGGTCACCCAAATGGGTGATGACAGGCGGGGATCGCCCCTGTTTCGTTCGTTTGGCGACATCCGTCGCAGGGTGGGCGAACAGGGAGGGAAGCCGCATGAAGTTCGGCGATGGCGTGCCCCGGTGGGCGCGGAGGCGGGTCGAGCGGCATCTGGCCCGGCACGGCGACGGCAGGATCGTCCGCTGGATGTCCTTCGCGGCGGGATCCCACCGCATCCGGCCCGAGGCGGAGCTGCCGGCGACCGCCGGAAACGTCCTGCCCTTCGTTCGCCGGGTTCCGGCACCGGACTTGGGCCTCGTCGCCCCGCCGCTCGACGCGACGGGGTCGTGATCGACACCTGGAGTTTCAGCCAGGTCCGGTGCCCGATGGCACCGGCTCCTCTCACCCGTGGCTCTGGCCGATGTCGTCCAGCAAGGCGGTGAACCACGGCGTCGACGGATCGAAGGTCTTGCCGCCGCGGATGCGCGGGAACTCGATCGCCCGCAGGCGGCCGCCCTGGTCCTCGTCGTGGCCGATCACGCCCGAGACGCCCTTCAGGCCGCACTCGACCGCGAGGTCGACCATGCCCTGGATCAGCCGCAGGTCGTCGGCATTCGGCGCGGCCGAACGGCAGAAATGGCCGGATTTCAGCACCAGGCTCTTCTCCGCCCCGATCATCGGCGCGAAGCGGTCGGCGAACCACTTGCCGACATTGACCATGTCGATCTTGACGTGGCCGAACGGGTCCCGGCCCAGCACTTCGCCGCGCGCCTCGATCTCGGCCACGATCTCGTCCAGGCCGGCCCCCTCGCTGAGGAAGACCGTGACGCAGTCCTTGGCATCGAGCCGCGCCCGCAGCCGCTCGGCCTCGCGTGCGATGTCGAAGGGCAGTTCCGGCAGGTAGACCGCATCCACCTCCTTGTGCGCCCGGTCGAGACCGAATTCCGGCAGGAAGGCGGTCCGGTCCAGGCGCTCGCGATAGGCCTTGGCCGTCGCGGCGGTGAGCCAGCCGCATTTGCGGCCCATGATCTCGTGGACGATCAGCATGCGCGGGTTGGCGCTCTGCTCGTTGACGATGTTCTCGGCGAAGATCGCCCCCTGCTCCGCCGCGCTCCAGGCGCCCAGGGTCTGGCGGATCGGCACCACGTCGTTGTCGATGGTCTTCGGCAGCCCGACCACGGTCAGGTGGTAGCCGTTCGCCTCGAGATAGGCCGCGAGATCGGCCGCCGTGGTGTTGGTGTCGTCGCCGCCGATCGTGTGCAGCACCGTGACCCGGTCGCGGGCGAGCTGCTCGGCCGCGACCTTCAGGGGATCCTGCCCCTCCTGGACGAGGCCGCGCTTCACGCAATCCTTGACGTTGGTGAGCTTGATCCGGCTGTTGCCGAGCGGCGAGCCGCCGTGGCGCAGGAGGATGTCGGCCTTCGCCCGCACCTCCGGGGTGACGGTGAGGGAATCGCCGAGGAGCACGCCCTTGTAGCCGCTGCGGTAGCCGATGATCTCGGCCTCCGGCGCGAGGTCGGTGTAGCGGGCGATCAGCCCGCCCACCGCCGCGGACAGGCAGGGGGCGAGGCCGCCGGCGGTGAGCATGGCGATCTTCTGCGTGGGCATGATGGGCTCCGCGTTGCGCGATCGGGCCCATCCGTGGGGCCCGCCTGGCGCCGAGGGGGCCGCCGGTCCGGCCCCTTCGTGTCGTCGGGGATCCCCGTTCCGCGCCGGACACGCCGTCGGGGAACGAGACCGGTCAGTCCTTGTCGAGGCTGAGATCCGGCGCCTCGGGGTTCTTCATGCCGACGACGTGGTAGCCGGCATCGACGTGCAGAACCTCGCCGGTCATGCCGCGGGACATGTCGGAGATCAGGTAGGCGGCGGTCTCGCCGACCTCCTCGATCGTCACGGTACGCCGCAGGGGGGCGTTGTACTCGTTCCACTTCAGGATGTAGCGGAAATCGCCGATGCCGGAGGCGGCGAGCGTCTTGATCGGCCCGGCCGAGATCGCGTTGACGCGGATCTTCTGCGGCCCGAGATCGGCCGCGAGGTAGCGCACCGACGCCTCGAGCGCCGCCTTGGCGACGCCCATCACGTTGTAGTGCGGCATCCACTTCTCGGCGCCGTAATAGGTCAGCGTGAGGAGCGAGCCGCCGTTGCGCATCAGCTTCTCGGCGCGCTGGGCGACCGCCGTGAACGAGTAGCAGGAGATCAGCAGCGACTTGGTAAAATTCGCCTCGCTGGTCTCGATGTAGCGCCCGGTCAGCTCGTCCTTGTCCGAGAAGGCGATGCAGTGGATGACGAAGTCGATCCCTTCCGGGAAATGCCGGCCGGTGGCCTCGAAGACCGCGTCGATCGAGGCCGGGTCGGTCACGTCGCAATGGCCGACGACGGCGGCATCGAGTTCGCGGGCGAGCGGCTCGACGCGCTTCTTCAGGGCCTCGCCCTGGTAGGTGAAGGCCAGCTCGGCGCCGTGCTGGTGGGCGCTCTTGGCGATGCCCCAGGCGATCGAGCGGTTGTTGGCGACGCCGAGCACGAGGCCGCGCTTGCCGGCGAGAAGCCCGGTGCGGGGCTGCCCGCCATCCTGTACCTGTGCCCGGTTCGAGTCAGCCATGAGTCACCCAAAGAACAGCCGCCACGGGGGCCGGCGGCAGCCGGTTGGACCCGGCCGTGCATGGCTCCCCAGCGGTTTCCTTAACCGACGCCTGCGGGCGACGGAAGTGCGCCGGCTCCGGTAATGCTGTGAACGTCCCCGTCCGCTCAGCTCGTCGCCGCGGCGGCGCGGCGCTTGCGGGCGAACTCGGTCAGGGCCTCGTCGGCATTCGCCGGCAGGGTCACGGCGACGGTGGCGAGCAGGTCGCCCTTCGTGCCGTCCTTCTTCGGCAGGCCCTTGCCGCGCAGGCGGAAGACCCGGCCCGAGCTGGTCATCGGCGGGATCTTCATCTCGACCGCGCCGGTCAGGGTCTGGATCCGGATCGGCCCGCCCAGGACCGCATCCTCGAGCGCGACCTCCGCCGTGGTGCGCAGGTCCGAGCCCTCGATCTGGAAGCGGGAATCGGGGGCGAACCGGATGGTCAGGAGCGCATCGCCCGGCTCGGCGCCGTGGGCGCCCGGATAGCCGAGGCCGCGCAGGCGGATCACCTGCCCGTCGACCACGCCCTTGGGCACCACCGCGTCGACCTCGCGGCCGCTCGGCAGGTTGAGCCGCAGCTTGGTCTCGTTGGCGACCTGGTCGAGGGTCACGGTCAGTTCGGCGGCGACGTCCTCGCCCTTCTGCGGCGCGGCGCGCCCGGCCCCGCCGGCGGAGCGGAACGCCTCGCCGAACAGGTGCGAGAAGATGTCCTCGCCGAAGCCGCCGGCCCCACCGCCGCCCGCCCCGGCACGGGCGCGGGCCATCGACTCGAAGTCGAATCCGCCGCCGCCGCGGCCGGCCCCGCCGCCGAAGCCCTCGAAGCCGGTGAAGCGGGGCTTGCCGTCGCCGTCGATGGCGCCGCGGTCGAACTGCTCGCGCTTCTTGGCGTCGCCCAGGATCTCGTAGGCCTGGTTGACCTCGGAGAAGCGATCCTGCGCCTTGGCGTCGTTCTTGTTGCGATCGGGGTGGTAGGCCTTGGCGAGCTTGCGGAAAGCCTTCTTGATCTCCGCCTCGTCGGCCGAGCGGCTCACGCCGAGTACGTCGTATGGGTTGCGCATGGCGATCCGATGGCGATTCGAGCGGCCCGGCTCCGGTGCGACGCGCCCGGGCGCGGGTCCGCCTGCGTGAATGGGTTGAGCCCTATCTGGCGACCGTGTTGCCGGATTGCAACGCAGGCGGAAGCGGCAGAGGTCGAAGGTACGTCACTTCCGGAGACGGCGCCATGGTGGGCGACCAGGCAGACACCCACGCCATTCCCGAAACGACGGACGCTCCGCCTCGACGCCGCCCTATCCCGGCTTCGTCGTGGTCTTGAGGCTCTTCAGTTCCCAGGCTCCCCCGACGGGCGGCAGCCGGTGCCGCGCACGAAGCGGTTGCTGCCCGGGCCGATCACCGAGGCCAGGAAGCCGCGGCAGATCTCGTCGTTCTTCACGAAAGGCAGCCCGGTCGGGTTGACCATGCCGCGCATGCCCGAATCGGGATTGTCCCATTTCACCGGCTGGCCGTTGCCCTGGGGGTCCAGGGCGACGGAGAGCGCCGCCTTGGCGCGGCGCCAATCCTCGCCCGAGAGGTCCGGGCCGAAGCTCTTCGGTGCCGCGGGCTCGATGCTGCCGGTGCTCTCCGGCTCCGGCGGCGCGGCATCGACCTGCGGCGCGAACATGATGAGCGGCTGGCTGCAGCCGCCGATCGCCAGGACGCTCGCCAGGGCGCCCGCCGCGACGACGAGCCCGAGCGTCACCGAACCGACTTTACACGCACCCGAACGCATTACACCTGTTCTCACGACCGGGCGGCCGCCGCGACGCACGAGGATGCGACGCCGGCCCGCCCCCGGCTCCGGTTGTCACATGGGCTGGGGGCCATTCGGGCACACAGCCACTTGGGTAAGGACGATGCCGTGGACGGGTTAACGAAAGATGATTTCACCCAGAACCCGGATCCCTGGGGACTGTTCCGGCAATGGTTTGCCGAGGCGCAAGGCGCCGAGCCGGAGGATCCGAACGCCATGGCGCTCGCCACCACCGACGCCGACGGGCTGCCGGACGTGCGCATCGTGCTCCTGAAGGATGCCGACGAGCGCGGATTCGTGTTCTACACCAACACCCTGTCGATGAAGGGGCTGGAGCTCTCGGCCAATCCGCGCGCCGCCCTGGTGCTGCACTGGAAGAGCCTGCGCCGCCAGGTGCGGGCGAGGGGAACCGTGACGAAGGTCGACGACGCCGAGGCCGACGCCTATTTCGCCACCCGCGCCCGCGACAGCCGCCTCGGCGCCTGGGCGAGCCGGCAGTCGCAACCCCTCGACAGCCGCGAGACCCTGATGCGGGCGGTCGAGGAGGTGGGCACGCGCTTTCCCGGCGAGACCGTGCCGCGCCCGCCCCACTGGACCGGCTACCGCATCGCCCCGGTCTCGATCGAGTTCTGGCAGGACGGCGCCTATCGCCTGCACGACCGGGTGCGCTTCACCCGGCGGGGCGACGCCTGGGAGGGCAACCGCCTGTATCCCTGACGCCAGCATCCCTGACGGACACGCTTTGCTGCGGCGCGGCGAACCCCGGCTTGCGAGCCCTGGATTTCCGGGGCCCGGAGCCCTACCCTGGGGCTCTTCGCGCCGCGCCACCTCGAGGCGGCGCCCCGCACCGGACATCCCTGAGGAACGGCCGTGGCCCAATCGAACGAACGCCGCCGCGTGATGCTGCTCACCGGCGCGAGCCGGGGCATCGGCCATGCCACCGTGAAGCGCTTCTCGGCGGCGGGCTGGCGCGTCATCACCTGCTCGCGCCATCCCTTCCCGGAGAACTGCCCGTGGGAGATGGGGCCCGAGGACCATCTTCAGGTCGACCTCGCCGATCCGGAGGACACGGTCCGCGCCGTCAAGGAGGTCGCCGGGCGGCTCGAGGCCGAGGGCGGGCTGCTGCACGCGCTCGTCAACAATGCCGGCATCTCGCCGAAGGGGGCCGGCGGCGCGCGGCTGGGCGCCATCGGCACCCCGTTCTCCGACTGGCAGCGGGTGTTCCAGGTCAATTTCTTCGCACCCATCCTGCTCGCCCGCGGCCTGTGCGACGAGCTGACCCGGGCGCGCGGCTCGATCGTCAACGTGACGTCGATCGCGGGCTCGCGGGTCCACCCCTTCGCGGGGGCGGCCTACGCCACCTCCAAGGCGGCGCTCGCCGGACTGACCCGCGAGATGGCGTCGGATTTCGGGCCGCTGGGCGTGCGGGTGAACGCGATCTCGCCGGGCGAGATCGACACCTCGATCCTGTCGCCGGGCACCGACAAGCTGGTGGCGCAGATCCCGCAGCGCCGCCTCGGCACGCCGGACGAGGTCGCCAAGGCGATCTACTTCCTCTGCACCGAGGCCTCGTCCTACGTGAACGGTGCGGAACTGCACATCAACGGCGGCCAGCATGTCTGAGCGGGCGGCCGTCGCGCTCGCGCTCCTGCTCCTTGCATCGCCCGCCGCCGCCGAGCCGCGCGTCACGCTCCTCGACCTGCCGTTCCGGGTGACGCAATTGCGCGATGCCGGCAGCGAGGCGGCGCTCGCCGTGACCACCGCCGGGCTGCCGCAGCTGCCGCGCAAGGCGGGTCCGGTCGCGGTGGCGTGGGGCGAGGCCGGTGCCGCAATCCTGATGCTGGCGGGGGACAAAGTCACGGCCGTCCCGCTGCCCCTGGACGCGATCGAGGGCCTGACCGCCGGAGAGACGCCGAAAGGCGCGCTGCCGGGCTCCCGCCGGGTGCTGGCGGGGCCGCTCAGCGCCTACCTGTCGGGCCCGAGCCGGGGGCCGGACGGGCGCCCCGGCGCCGCCGGGGTGACCCTGCGCGAGCGCCAGAAGGTGACGATGAGCGCCGATCCCAAGCCCGTGCCGGTGGCGACCGCCACGGTGCCGCCGGGCGTGGGCGCGGTCTTCTCCGCCGACACCCTGCGGCCGGTGGAGATCGACGGGTCGCTGAACCTGCTGGCGCTCAGCGAACGGCCGGAGGGCAACGGCCTTGCGGTGATCGGGCGCCAGGACGGCGTCTGGCGGGTGCGGGCCGAGACGCCCCCCGAGCCGGGTCCCCTGGCGCTCGCCGCCGAGCTGCCCGGGCCGGTGCCGGGCGCCGTGCTGGTGCGCGGCGAGGAGGGCCGGCTCGAACACTGGAGCCTCGCCGGCGGGACACCGGTCCGCACAGGCAAAAGCGCCGACGGCACGGGATTTTCCGCCCCCGGCGCCGTCCTCGGCAGCGAACTGGTGGTTGCGAGCCGCGACCGCGCCGCCCTCGCCTATGTCGCGCTGGGAGGATTGGCGGAGCGCGCCCGCGTCGCCCTGCCGGCACCGGTCGGGGCCGGCCTCGCGGTGCTCGGCGACCGGGTCGTGGTGGCCCTCGCCGATGGGCGGCTCGCCACGGTGCAGGATGGGGATGCACGGCCGTGAGTGCCGGATCAGAGGAGCCAGCCTGGCGCCGCCGCTATCCCGTCCGTCCCTTCATCGCCGCATCCGCGGCTGTAGTGCGTGACGGCCGGGTGCTTCTCGCCGCCCGCGGCCAGGAGCCGATGCGCGGGATCTACACCCTGCCGGGCGGCCAGGTCGAGGCGGGCGAGACCCTGGCCGAGGCGGCCCTGCGCGAGCTGCACGAGGAGGTCGGGGTGGTGGCCGAGGTGGCAGCCGGGCTGACGCCGCTGGAGGTGATCGAGCGCGATGCCGACGGCGTGGTTCTGCACCATTTCGTGATCCATCCCCACGCCGCCCGCTGGCTTTCCGGGGAGCCGACCACCGGGCCGGAAGCCCTGGACCTGCGCTGGGTCACGGCCGAGGAGGCGCACGCCCTGCCGACCACCAAGGGTCTGCACGGGGTGATCGCCCAAGCCCTCGCGGTCATCGGGGACGGGGCATGAGACGCGCCATCATCCTGGCCGCCTGCCTCGTCGCAGCGCTGCCGGCCCTCGCGCAGCAGGCCAAGCCGAAGGCGCCGGCAAAGCCGCCCGAGAAGGAGACCCCCGCCCCGCCCCCGCCCGTCGACACGCCGGCTCCCTACGATCGCGACCTCCTGCGCCTGTCGGAGATCATCGGCGCCCTGAGTTTCCTGCGCGAGCTGTGCGGCAATCCCGACGCGCCGGAATGGCCCGCCCGGATGAAGGCCCTGCTCGATGCCGAGGGCACCAGCCCGGGCCGGCGCGACCGCCTCGCCGGGGCCTATAACCGCGGCTATGGCGGCTACGCCGTGACCTACCGGGTCTGCACGCCCTCCGCGGGCGAAGCCGCCACCCGCTACATCGCCGAGGGCGAGCGCCTGTCGGTCGCACTCGCGGGCCGGTTCGGAGGTTAAGAAACCGCCTGTTGCGGGGCCGCCACGCTGTGGCGCCCGTGTCGAAGAGGGAGGCATTCTCGTGGCGCCGTTAACCTCTTCGCAATTCCTTGCTGGCCCGGGGCCGGCCGAGGGCCTATGAATCGGGACATCACACGAGGCCGCTGCGGAACCGAGACCGCCGTTCTCACCAGAGACCCGATCTCAAGGCTGTCGATGACCGATTTCGAAACCCACGATCCCACGCTCGAATCCGACCAGGATGCGAAGCGCGCCGCCCTGAGCTACGTCTCCGAAGCCTTCGCCGAAGGCTGCCTCGACGGGCTCGACGGCGACTGCATGGCCCAGGCCGCCCTGTTCGCGGCGTTCCAGGAACTGGTCCAGACCTACGGCGAGGAGGCCACCGCCCGCTACGCCGAAGGCTTTCCGGAGCGGATCCGCGGCGGCACCTACACGGTGCGGCCCCAAGCCCGGCACTAATCCCCAAGCCCGGCACTGATCCTCAAGCCCGGCTCTGATCCGCGGCGTCAACGCTTCCCGTCCCGACCGACGACGATCGGGACCCAACGCCCGCCCCCGCGCGTTCGCGGGGCATGACCCTCCACGATCCCGCCCCCGCCCGCGCGGCCCGCCTCTGGCGCCCGCGCCGGGTCGTCGTCACCGCCGCGGCGCGGGAGCACGCCCATGGGCGGGCGATCATGGCGCGGGCGGAGTCCCTCGGCCTCCCGGTCGAGGCGCTGCCCGGCAACCGCCTCACGGGGTTGCGCCACCCGGACCCGCGCCGGGCCTATATCGAGGCGAAGAACACCCTCGCGGTGGTCGTCGCGCCGCCGACCAAGCTGAAGCTGCAGCCGATCCCGCCGAGCGCCGATTGGCGCGTCGACCTCGCCGAGGGCTGCCCGGCCCATTGCCAGTACTGCTACCTCGCCGGCTCGCTGTCGGGGCCGCCGGTGACCCGCGTCTACGCCAACCTGCCCGAGATCCTGGCCAATCTCGCCGGTTACCTCGGCGAGGGCAGCGTCACCTCGGCGAGTGCCGAGCGCGCCCAGGAGGGCACCACCTTCGAGGCGTCCTGCTACACCGATCCCCTCGGGATCGAGCACCTGACCGGCTCGCTGTCCGCGGCGATCCGGCATTTCGGCGCCTGGGACGCCCCGGTCGGCTTACGCGCCACCACCAAGTTCGCCGCGGTCGCGCCGCTCCTCGACCTGGATCATCGGCGCCGCACGCGGCTGCGCTTCTCGGTCAACGCCGCGGCCGCCGCCCGCTACGAGGGCGGCACCGCCCCCTTGCGCGAACGCCTCGCCGCGATGGGGGCGGTCGCCCGGGCCGGCTATCCGGTCGGGCTCACGGTCGCGCCAATCATGCCGGTGCCGGACTGGCGCGCGGCCTATGCCGCCCTGTTCGCGCAGGCGGCCGACGCGCTCGACGGCGTCGAGGATCTCGACCTCACGGCGGAACTCATCACCCACCGCTTCACCCCCGGCTCGAAGGAGGTGCTGGAGGGCTGGTATCCGGGTTCCGATCTGCCGATGCGGGAGGACGAGCGCAGCCGCAAGCTCACCAAGTTCGGCTCGGTGAAGTACATGTTTCCCGCCGAACTGATGCGGGAGATGCGAGGGCAGATCACGCGGGATTTGGCGGAGCGGCTGCCGGCGGCGCGAATGCTTTACTGGACTTAATGCTCGATTGCTTTCAGACGATGAACAATCACATCACCTGCATCCTCCCACCAGCGCCCTCATCCTGAGGTGCTGCTGCTTGCAGCAGCCTCGAAGGAGGGCTCCAGGTATCGCAGAGACTTCTGGAGCCCTCCTTCGAGGTCAGCCCATCCGAGATGGGCTGACACCTCAGCATGAGGTCGAGGGTGGGATGACAACGAACTCGTGCGTCGAGCCAGAAACGAGGAAAAGCTCACCCCTCCGGCTCGAACGCCATCGCCGCCCCGTTCATGCAGTAGCGCAGGCCCGTCGGGGCCGGGCCGTCGTCGAAGACGTGGCCGAGATGGCCCTGGCAGCGGGCGCAATGCACCTCGGTGCGGGTCATGAAGAACGAGCGGTCGGTCTGCGTTTCGACCGCGCCGTCCAGCGGCGCATAGAAGCTCGGCCAGCCCGAGCCGGATTCGTACTTGGTGGCGGAATCGAACAGCGGCTGGCCGCAGCCGGCGCAGGCGAAGGTGCCGGTGCGCTTCTCGTGGTTGAGCGGGCTGGTCCCGGCCCGTTCCGTGCCGTGCTCGCGCAGCACGCGGTATTGCTCCGGTGTCAGGTTCCGGCGCCACTCCGCTTCGGTGCGGGTCTCGGCGGTGCCGGTCTCGTTGGCGGCCATCGGGGCCTCTCCTCGTCACGTCCGTGATGGGCGAGACCCCAAGATAGTCGTGGGCCCCGCGTCGCGCGAGATGGTGCGGCGCGGTAACCCCTCACGCGGGAGCGCCGACGGTATCGGCCATCCGGGCGCGCCGGGTGCCCATCGGCTCCTCGGGCCCCACGGTGGTGTCGCGGGCGGTCTGGTGCTCCAGCTCGGCATTGATCTCGCCGCCGAGCAGCACGATCGTCGACGAGATCCAGATCCAGGTCATGAAGCCGATCGCGGCGCCGAGCGACCCGTAGGTCTCGTTGTAGCTGCCGAAATGCGCGACGTACCAGGAGAAGCCGATCGAGGCGGCGAGCCACACCACCCCGGCGGTGAGGCTGCCCGGCGTCACCCAGCGCCAGCGCGGCAGGTCGCGGCTCGGGCCGTAGCGGTAGAGAAGCGCCAGGGCGAAGAGCATGACGGCGAGCAGGGCCGGCCAGCGCAGGAGCGCGATGTACCACGCCGTCGGGCTGATCCGGATCCCGAAATAGCCGATGAAGTTCAGCGCCACCGGCAGCACCACGATGCAACCGATCGCCAGGATGACGAACACCAGCGCGCCGACGGTGAAGGTGAGAGAGCGCAGGTTGAGCTGGACGAAGCTGCGCTTCTCCTGCTCCTCGTAGACGATGTTGAGCGCGTCGAACATCGCCTTCATGCCGGCATTGGCGCTCCACAGCGAGATCGCGAGGCTGGTGAAGAAGGTGATGCCGAGTGTCGTGCCGCCCTTGGCGGTGATGCGCTTGACCTGGTCGCCGATGATCTCGAGCGCCCCCGAGGGCAGCACGCCCTGGAGCAGGGACAGGTGGTCGTTGATGGTGCTCGGATCGGTGAACAGCCCGTAGAGCGAGACGAGCGCCGCCACCGCCGGGAAGATCGCCAGCAGGGTGTAGAAGGTGACGCCGGCCGCCACCGACAGCACCCGGTCCTTCTGGTATTCGAGATAGACGCGGTAGAGCACGTCCTTCCAGCCCTTGGCCGGGATCTCCGTCGGCGTCTCGGCCTTGCGCCCGCGGTCGACCTCGGTGTCGGCGACCCATTGCGCCGGACGGCCGGAATACGACTTGGCGCCGCCGCCGAGATGCCGGGTCGGGTCCGGCGCCGCATCCGTCACGCCCTCGGCCCGCCGCGCCGTGACGAGGCGGACGAGCGCGAGGCCGAGGAACACGGTCCAGAGGGTCGAGGTCACGCCGGACGAGGCGGGACCGGAGCGGGGTTCGGGCGGCATCACGGCACCGGAAGCAGGAGGATCGCGGCGGGCGCCCGCAAGCGTGGGCGCTCGGAGTCACAACGTGGCGTTCCGGGGGTCGTTCCGTCTCAAGGAAAGCGCCGCAAGGTCAATGGGTTGACTTGCGTCAGGATCACGCCGCCGCGCTGCCGCCCGGCAGGCCGCGGATCAGCTCGGCGAAGCGGTCGCCCTGCACCAGAACGTGGGCGCGCAGGCGCTCGCCGGCCAGCGACTCGTCGCCGGCCAGGATCGCCTCCACCGCCCCCTCGTGCTCGGCCAGCGACTGGCGCAGCCGGTTGCGGGCGCGCAGCTGGATGCGCCGGAACGGCGCCAGGCGCCGGCTCAAGCCCACGGCCTGCTCGCACAGGAAGCCGTTGCGCGAGGCCCGGTAGATCACTGCGTGAAACACTGCGTTCTCGGCGTAATAGGCCGCCATCTCGCCGGCTGCCGCCGCCGCCCGGCAGGCATCGAGTGCCGCGGTGAGTTCGCGCTGATGCTCGTCGGTCAGCCTGCGCGCCGCGAGACGGCCGCAGGCGGCTTCCAGCTCGGCCATGGTCTCGAACATCTCGATCAGCCGCGCCGGCTCGGGCAGGCTCACCACCGCGCCGCGCCGCGGCTTGATCTCGATCAGGCCGGTGACCGCGAGTTGCAGCAGGGCCTCGCGGATCGGCGTGCGCGAGACCCCGAAGCGGGCGGCGAGCGGGACCTCGTCGAGCCGGTCGCCGGGGCGCAGGACCCCGTCCACGATCTCGTCCTCGATCGTCTGCCGCAGCCGCTGGGCGTGACTCATCTGGGCGTGGCTCATGTGCGATCCCGCCTTCCACCTTCGGTGAGTATGCACTGCGGTTGACAAAATATACAAGATCGGCGTCTTCTGAGTGCAGAATACGGCAGGCTTCAACCTGACCGCGCGTCACACCGAACGCACAATCCGGAGCCGACGCGCTCCCCCCAGAGGAAACGCCATGGCCTTCACCCGCCGCCCTCTCTTGTCCCGTCGATCCATCTTGGCCGCCGGCCTCGCCGCCCCCGCCCTGATCGGCCTCGGGCGCGCCGCGCAGGCCGCCACGGTGCTGAAGCTCTCGCACCAGTTCCCGGGCGGCACGATCGACGAGGGGGATTTTCGCGACCGGATGTGCCGCAAGTTCGCGGCGGCCGTGAAGGAGCGCTCGAAGGGCGCCATCGAGGTCCAGGTCTATCCCGGCTCGTCGCTGATGAAGACGAACGCCCAGTTCAGCGCGATGCGCAAGGGCGCGCTCGACATGAGCCTCTACCCGCTGCCCTATGCCGGCGGCGAGGTGCCGGAGACCAATATCGGGCTGATGCCGGCGCTCGTGACCTCCTACCCCCAGGCGATGGCCTGGAAGACGGCGCCGGTCGGCCGCAAGCTCACCGAGATCCTCCAGGCGAAGAACATCGTTCTCGTCTCCTGGGTCTGGCAGGCCGGCGGCGTCGCGAGCCGCGACCGCGCCCTGGTGCGGCCGGAGGATGCCAAGGGCCTGAAGGTCCGCGGCGGCTCGCGCGAGATGGACCTGATGATGAAGGCGGCGGGTGCGGCCACCCTCAGCCTGCCGTCGAACGAATCCTACGCCGCGATGCAGACCGGTGCCTGCGACGCAGTCATCACCTCGTCGACCAGCCTGATCTCGTTCCGGCTCGAGGAGTTGTCGAAGTCGCTCACCTCGGGCCGTGGCCGCTCCTACTGGTTCATGCTCGAGCCGATCATGATGTCGAAGGCGATCTTCGACGGGCTGCCCAAGGACCAGCAGGACCTGATCATGGCGGTCGGCGCCGAGCTCGAATCCTTCGGGCAGGAGGGCGCGCAGGCCGACGACACCCGGGTCGAGCAGATCTTCTCCAAGGCCGGCGCCAAGGTCGAGACCCTCGACGAGGCGACGCTGAACCGCTGGCGCGACATCGCCCGCGACTCGGCCTGGAAGGACTACGCCGCGAAGTCGTCCTCCTGCGCCGAGATGCTGAAGCTCGCGGAGGCGGTCGCGTGAGCCACGCCTTCGACGCGGCCTCCGCCGGGCCTGAGCCGGAACGCGCCGCGGCGCGGCCCCGGCTGCCCGGCCCGCTCGCGGCGATCGACGCCGCGATGGGGGGCCTGAACCGCCTGATCCTGCTTCTCGGCGGCGTCGCCCTCGTGGCCGCCTGCCTGGTGCTGAGCTACAGCGTCGTCATCCGCTACGTCCTGAAGGTCCCGACCGAGTGGCAGGACGAGACGGCGGTGTTCCTCATCGTCGGCGCCACCTTCCTGTCGGCGGCGGGCGTCCAGGCCCGGCGCGGCCACGTCGCCATCGAGGCGCTGACCGGGCTGCTCTCGCCGCGGGTCAACCGCCTGCGCCTGCTCCTTGCCGACGTGGTCAGCCTCGGCTTCGTGGCCTTCTTCGCCTGGAAGAGCTGGACCCTGCTGCACGAGGCCTGGGTCGACGGCCAGATCTCGCAATCGACCTGGGGCCCGCCGCTCTGGATCCCCTACTCGCTGATGGCGCTCGGCATGACGCTCCTGGCGCTGCAATTCCTGCTCCAGATCGCGGAAGCCGTCGCCCGCGGCCCCGAGGCCGCCGGCTTCGCCGATCCGAAGGTCGGGCTCGGCCCCGACCTCGAACGCGCCAAACAGCACGACAAGACGGAGTCCGCCCGATGAGCACCGCGATCATCGGCACGCTCTATGCGGGCGCCACCCTCGGGGCGATGCTCGCCGGCATCCCGATCGCCTTCGCGCTCGGCGCGGTGGCCCTCGTCTTCATGCTGGCCTTCATGCCCGGCGCCTCCCTCGATACGGTGGCGCAGAACGTCTACGAGGAGATGGCCTCGATCACGCTCTTGTCGATCCCGCTCTTCATCCTGAAGGGCGCGGCGATCGGCCGGTCGAAGGCGGGCCAGGACCTCTACTCGGCGATGCATGCCTGGATGCACAAGATCCCGGGGGCTTGGGCATCGCCAACGTGTTCGCCTGCGCGCTGTTTGCCGCCATGGCGGGATCGAGCCCGGCGACCTGCTCGGCGATCGGCTCGGCCGGCATCCCGGAGATGCGCCGGCGCGGCTATTCCGGCGGATTCGCCGCCGGCATCATCGCGGCGGGCGGCACGCTCGGCATCCTCCTGCCGCCCTCCATCACGATGATCCTCTACGCGGTGGCGGCCGAGCAGTCGCTCGGGCGGCTCTTCCTCGCCGGCATCGGCCCGGGGCTGCTCCTGGTGCTGCTCTTCGCCGCCTATTCCGTCTGGCGCTTCCGGCGCGAATTCGCCATGGCGCGCGCCGCCTACGTCACCGGCGGGCCGGAGCATCCGATCCTGGCGGAAGACCGCTACTCGATGGCAGAGCGCTTCTCGACCCTGCCGCGGGTGCTGCCCTTCGTGGTCCTGCTCACCGGCGTGATGGTGGCGCTCTATGGCGGCTACGCCACGCCCTCCGAGACGGCGGGCCTGGGCGGCCTCCTGGCGCTGGCGCTCATCGCGGCGATCTACGGCGTCTGGCGCGCCCGGGACGTGAGCCCGATCCTGATCGCGACCCTGCGCGAATCGACCATGCTGATGCTGATCATCGGCATGTCGCTGCTCTACGCCTACGTGATGAGCTATCTCCACATCTCGCAGGCCGCGGCCGCGGCGATCGTGGCGATGCACCTCTCGCCCTGGCTCCTGCTGCTGACGATCCTGCTGCTGGTCGTGGGCCTCGGCTTCTTCCTGCCGCCGGTCTCGATCATCCTGATGACCGCGCCGATCATCCTCCCGCCGCTGCGCGAGGCGGGCTTCGACCTCGTCTGGTTCGGCGTCGTGATGACGATCACCATGGAGATGGGGCTGATCCACCCGCCGGTCGGCCTCAACATCTTCGTCATCAAGAACATCGCCCCCGACATCCCGCTCTCCGACATCATCTGGGGCACCCTGCCCTTCGTGATCCTGATGGCGGTGGCGATCCTGGTGCTCTGCCTCGTCCCCGGCATCGCCCTTTGGCTGCCGGATCTGCTCTTGCCCTCGACCAAGTAGAGGCGCCACCATGCGGGCGCCGCGGCCGGGCACCGCGCGGGTGCGGCGCTTCTCCCTCCTCTCCGCTGACCCAGCGGAGCCCACTCTTCCGAAAGAGCGGCGCCGACCCCGACGAGCGGGGACGGCCCGGACGTGATGAGAGCGATATGGCGGCGATCTCGTTCCTCGGCGACCTCCTCCAGAGCATCTCGGACCGGGGCCGCGGCCTGATCGCCTTCGGCCGCGACGACCCGGCCAAGGCCAGCGTCGCCGACGTGGTCAAGCTCTGCGAGGACCTGATCTCGCGGCGCGGCGAGGCCTCGGGGGTGGCGCTCGCCCGCATCATCCTCGACCGCTACGACAGCTTCTCCGGGCCGGACCGCCACGAGTTCCTGCGCCGCATCGCCCTCGACTTCGGGGCCGACCACGCGGCGGTGGAGAGCGCCATCGCCGCCTACGGCAAGGCGCCGTCCCGGGCGGCGCTCGGCCGGCTGCACGAGGCGGCCGAGCCGCGCTCGCAGGAGCTGATCCGCCGCCTCAACCTCGCCCGCGACGGCACGATCGCGCTGGTACGGATGCGCGAGGACCTGTTCTCGGTGCGCGATGCCGCCCGCAAGGCCGACAAGCCGGATCCGGCGCTGGCGGAGGCCGTCGACAGCCTCGATTCCGATTTCGAGCACCTGTTCGCGTCGTGGTTCAACCGCGGCTTCCTGGTCCTGCGCCGGATCGACTGGACCACGCCGGCCCACATCCTCGAAAAGATCATCCGCTACGAGGCGGTGCACGCGATCTCGGGCTGGGACGACCTGCGCCGGCGCATCGAGCCGCCGGACCGGCGCTGCTTCGCCTTCTTCCACCCGGCGCTCCTCGACGAGCCGCTGATCTTCGTCGAGGTCGCGCTGACCACCGGCATCGCGGCGGCGATCGACCCGATCCTCGCCCACGAGCGCCAGCACACCGCCACCCGCGAGGCGACGACCGCGATCTTCTACTCGATCTCGAACTGCCAGAAGGGGCTCGCCGGCATCACCTTCGGCAACTTCCTGATCAAGCAGGTGGTGGAGGACCTCTGCCGCGAGATGCCGGCGCTGAAGACCTTCGTCACCCTGTCGCCGGTGCCGACCTTCCGCATCTGGCTCGACCGCGAGCGCCGCTCCGACGCGCCGCAGGGCCTGACCCGCGAGGATGTCGAGACCCTGCGCGCCCTCGACCAGCCCGACTGGCACGCCGACAAGGCCAAGGCCGACGCGGTGAAGAAGGCGCTGCTGCCGGCTGCCGCCTATTACTTCCTGCGGGCGAAGACCGCCCGCGGCAAGCCGGTCGACCCGGTGGCGCGGTTCCATCTCGGCAACGGCGCGCGGCTGGAGCGCCTGAACTTCCTCGGCGACGTCTCGCCCAAGGGCCTGTCGCAGGGCTACGGGCTGATGGTGAACTACCTCTACGACCTCGCGGCGATCGAGAAGAACCACGAGACCTATGCCAATCTCGGCACCGTCTCGGCCTCGCTCACCGTCAACCGCGAGCTGCGCCAGAACCTGCCGCCGGCCCGCGCGGTGGCTTTGGCGGAGGCGTGATGAGCATTCCCCTTATCTCTGCCAGCGGAGGGCTGTCCGGGAAAGGAATGACGCGGGTTCTTCCCTCCCCCCTCTGCGGGGGAGGGTGCCCGGCGGAGCCGGGCGGGAGAGGGGACGCCGCTTCCGGAGAAGTCGCGACCGTGATGACGGGTGCCCCCCTGGATCAGCGTCGCGCTGCCCCTCTCCCGACCCCTGCTGACGCAGGGGCCACCCTCCCCCGCAGAGGGGGAGGGAAAACCCGCGTACTTCCTTTTTCCCCGGACAGCCTAGCCGCCCGCGGGGAGAGGAGACACCCGCATTCTTCGAGTGGACGGTCTACCCGTTCACCTCGCCGACGACTGAAGAGTCCCCCATGTCCAACCACTTCTTCGACATCGTCCGCTCCCGCCTCCCCGCCGACCCGGCGGCCAAGGTCTTCCTCGAAACCCCCGAGGGCCTGCGCTGGAGCTACGCGGATCTGATCGCCGAATCCGGCCGCTACGCCGCGGCGCTGGTCGGTCTCGGCGTCGCGCCCGGCGACCGGGTGGCGGTGCAGGTCGAGAAGAGCCCGGCGGTGATCGCGCTCTATCTCGGCTGCGTGCGGGCCGGCGCCGTGTTCCTGCCGCTCAATACCGGCTACACGCCCTCCGAGATCGCCTACTTCCTCGGCGATGCCGAGCCGTCGCTGTTCGTCTGCGATCCGGGCAAGCGCGATGCCCTCAAGGTCGTGGCGGAGCAGGCCGGCGTCGCCCAGGTCGGCACCCTCGACGCCAGGGGCGAGGGCACCATGGCGTCCGAGGCCGCGGGCCAGACCGGCGACTTCGCCGATGTCCCCCGCGCGTCCGACGATCTCGCGGCGATCCTCTACACCTCGGGCACCACCGGGCGCTCGAAGGGCGCGATGCTGACCCACGACAACCTGTCGTCGAACGCCCTCACCCTGGTCGAGTACTGGCGCTTCACCGACGAGGACGTGCTGATCCACGCGCTGCCGGTGTTCCACACCCACGGCCTGTTCGTCGCCACCAACACGGTGCTGATGTCGGGCGCCGCGATGATCTTCTTAGCCAAGCTCGATCCGCCGCTGATCCTGTCGCTGATGGGCCGGGCCACCGCGTTGATGGGCGTGCCGACCTTCTACACCCGCCTGCTCAAGGAGCCGGGCCTGACCCGGGAGGCGAGCGCCGGGATGCGCCTGTTCGTCTCCGGCTCGGCGCCCTTGCTCGCCGAGACCCATCGCGAGTGGCAGGAGCGGACCGGCCACGCGATCCTCGAGCGCTACGGCATGACCGAGACCAACATGAGCACGTCGAACCCCTATGACGGCGACCGGGTCGCCGGCACGGTCGGGTTCCCGCTGCCGGGCGTGTCGCTGCGGGTGGTCGATCCGGAGAATGGCCGGCCCATGGCGGCGGATCAGGTCGGGATGATCGAGGTGCGCGGGCCCAACGTGTTCAAGGGCTACTGGCGCATGCCGGAGAAGACCGCCGCCGAGTTCAAGGCCGACGGCTTCTTCATCACCGGCGATCTCGGCAAGGTCGACGAGCGCGGCTACGTCCACATCGTCGGCCGCGGCAAGGACCTGATCATCACCGGCGGCTTCAACGTCTACCCGAAGGAGGTCGAGACCGAGATCGACGGGCTGCCCGGCGTGCTGGAATCGGCGGTGATCGGGGTGCCGCACCCGGATTTCGGCGAGGGTGTCACCGCCGTGGTGGTGCCCCGCGGCGCGGAGGCGCCGAGCGAGGCCGCCATCCTCTCGGCGCTGGAGGGCCGTCTCGCCAAGTTCAAGCTGCCCAAGCGCGTCATCATCGCCGACGAGCTGCCGCGCAACACCATGGGCAAGGTGCAGAAGAACCTGCTGCGCGAGACGCATAAGGGGTTGTACGAGGGCTGATCCCGACAAACGACAGTCAGCCTCATTTCCCCACCCTCGACCTCATCCCGAGGTGCTGCCGCGTGCGGCAGCCTCGAAGGAGGGCTCCAGATGTCGCTGCGGTCCCTGGAGCCCTCCTTCGAGGCCAACCGATCTTCGATCGGCCGGCACCTCAGGATGAGGTTCGGGGTGGGAGCAAAGGCAGGAATCAGGCACACAGCCCCCTGGTCGCATCGGCCGCTGCCCGGAGACCCGCCATGACCGTCCGCTTCGCCCTGGTCGACGTGTTCCACGACGGCGCCTTCACCGGTAACCCGCTCGCCGTGGTGAGCGGGGCCGATCTCGACACCGCGTCGATGCAGGCGATGACCCGCTGGTTCAACCTGTCGGAGACGGCCTTCCTGCTGCCCCCGACCGATCCGGCGGCGGATTACCGGGTGCGCATCTTCACCTTGGCGCACGAGCTTCCCTTCGCCGGCCACCCGACGCTCGGCGCCTGCCATGCTTGGGCGGCCCTCGGCGGCACGCCGCGGCAGCCCGGACGCATCGTCCAGGAATGCGGCGCCGGCCTCGTGCCGATCCGGCAGGACGGCGACCGCCTCGCCTTCGCGGCGCCGAAGCTGCTCCGCGAGGGGCCGGTGGACGAGGCGACGATGCGCGACATCCTGGCGGTTCTGCGCATCGACCGCGCGCGGGTCGTCGAGGCGCGCTGGGCCGATAACGGCCCCGGCTGGGTCGGGGTGATGCTCGCCTCCGCCGAGGAGGTCCTGGCGGTGGAGCCGGTCCGCCATCACGAGGGCCGGATCGATATCGGCCTCGTCGGCGCCCATCCGCCCGGCGCCGAGGTCGCCTGGGAGATCCGCACCGTGTTCGGCGACGGCACCGGCGCGCTCGTCGAGGATCCGGTGACCGGCAGCTTCAACGCAGCGGTCGCCGGCTGGCTCCGGGAGACCGGCCGTGCCACCGGCTCCTACGTCGCCGCCCAGGGCACGCGGCTCGGGCGCCGCGGCCGGATCTTCGTCGATTACGACGGCGCCGACTGGATCGGCGGCCGCACCCTCACGGTGGCGGAGGGCACCATCCCCGACGGGGCCCTGCCGCGCGCCGCCGGCCTCTGACCGTCCCGCCGGGCGGCGTCGAGGTCAGGCGGCCCGCACGCCGGACAGGAAACGCCCGATCGACGTCGTCAGGGCCGAGGTGTGGCGGCCGAGATCCTGGACGACGTGCAGCATCGCGGACGCGGCCTCGCCGGTCGCGCCCACATCGTTGCGGACGGCGTTGATGTTGCCGGAGACCGACCGCGACCCGGTCGCCGCCTGCTGCACGCTCTGGGCGATCTCGCCGGTTGCCGCGCCCTGCTCGCGCATCGCCCCCATCATGCCCGAGGTGGTGTCGCGCAGTTGCGTGATCGTCGTGCCGATCTCGCCGATCGCCGAGACGGCGCTCGCGGTGGCCTGCCGGATCTCCGCCACCTGGGCGCCGATCTCGTCGGTCGCGCGGGTCGTCTGGCCCGCGAGCGCCTTCACCTCCGCCGCGACGACCGCGAAGCCCTTGCCCGCCTCGCCGGCCCGGGCCGCCTCGATCGTGGCGTTGAGCGCCAGCAGGTTGGTCTGGCTGGCGAGCGAGTTGATCATGCCGACGACCGCGCCGATCTTGTCCGCGGCCTGCGAGAGCGCGTGGACCAGGCCGTCGGTCTCGCTCGCCTTCTCGGCCGCGGTCGCGGCGAGGTCCGAGGTCTGGGCGGCCTGCTGCGAGAGGGCGCGGATGGCCGCCGCCAGCTGCTCCGTCGCCGCCGCCACGGCATCGACGTGGCTCGACGTCTCCTCCGCCGAGCCCGCCACATCGGCGGAACGCCGGTTGTTCACCTCGGCCACCGACGCGACCTGCCCGGCCGAGGCCTGGAGCGTGGCGGCACTGGCCGACAGGCTGCCGATCACCGCATCCGTGTCGTCGCCGAACGCCTTGATCAGCCCGTCGATCGCCGACGCGCGGCGCTTGTCCTGAGTCGTCGCCTCGACCGCGGCATGGATGTCGACCAGCGAGCCGCAGGCGCGCAGGGGCCTACCGGCCGGATCGTGCACGACGCCCCCCGTCGCGCGAAACCACCGATAGCCGCCGTCGCGGCATTTCAGGCGGTAGGTGACGTCGTAGGCGCCCTTGTTCGCCACGTTGACGAGCGCCGCCCCGAAGGCCGCGAAGGTCGGGTCGATGTCCTCCGGATGGAGCAGGTCGCTCCACGACGTCATCAGGTCGGGGAAATCGTCCTTCGAGGTGTAGCCGAGGAGCCGGCGAAACTCCGGCGACCATGTCCAGCGGCTCTTCGGATGCGCGGCGTCGCCCTGGTGCAGGATGGCGTCCCACAAGCCGACGCCGGCATGCCTGCCGAGGATGTCGAGCCATTCGTCGTTGGCGGAGCGGCGCTTGAACATCGGGATCGTTTTCCGTTTGTCGTTGACGTCGATCCTGCGCGGTCTCCGTAAAAAAATCCTCACGCATTCCAAAATATTGCCTGCAATCGAACCGGCACGATCTCTTGCCGGCAGCAGGACAATCCTTGCGTGTCTCGCAGGGGAAGGACCCGGATGACGGGCGGCAAGCGCGGTCTGCCCCGGATCACGACGGGACGCCGCCGGGGTCTCGGGCTCACCCCTCCGCCCTCAATTCGCGTAGGTGAAGACGCCGTCGCGCCAGACGTAGAGCACGTAGCCGGGTGCCGTCACGTCGCCCTTCTGGTCGAACCCGACATTGCCGAGCACCAAGTTGAACCGCTCGGCATGCAGGGTCTCGGCGATCGCCTTCGGGTCGGTGGATTTGGCGAAGTTGCCGGCCTCGACGAGAGCCTGGAGCGCGGCGTAGCCGTAGAGGGTGAAGCCGGCGGGATCGATTCCCTCGGCCTGCAGCGCCTTCACGGCGGCGGCGGCCTCGGGCTTGCGGCGCAGGTCCGGGTTGAAGGTCATCAGCACGCCGTCGCTCGCCGCGCCGGCCAGCGCCCCGAATTCCTTGGTGGCGATGCCGGAGGTGCCGAACCATTGCGGGCGATAGCCGGCCTCGGCCGCCTTGCGCACCAGCTTGCCCATCTCCTGGTAGTGGCCGCCGTAATAGACCACCTCGATCCCCGCCGCCTGGAGGCGCTTGATCAGGCCTGCATCGTCGGTCTGGCCTGGCACGATGGCGGAGAACAAGGTCTCGTTCTGGCCGATCTTGTTCAGGTTGGCCTTGGTCGATTCGGCGAGGTTCCGCGACAGGGGCGTGTCGTCGTAGAGGATCGCGATCTTCTTGTCGCGGAATCGCTCGGCCAGGATCGTGGCCGAGAGCCGGCCCTGGTCGTCCTCGCGTCCCGAAACCCGGAAGATGGTCGGCAAGCCGCGATCGGTCAGGCGCGCGGCGTTGGAGGCCGGGCTGATCATCACCGCGCCGGCCGCCGCGTAGACGTCGGAGGCGGCGAGCGAGGCGCTGGAGCAGACATGGCCGATCACCAGCCGCACGCCGGCGCGCACGAAGCGCTCGGCCACCGCCATCGCCTGGCCCGGCTCGCAGGCATCGTCCTGCACGTCGAGCACGATCGGCTCGCCGGCGATGCCGCCGCGGGCGTTGGCGTCCCGGATGGCGGCCTGCACGCCCTGCAGCACCTGCTCGCCGATGCCCGCGACCGCGCCGGTGCGCGGGACCGCGACGCCGATGGTCACGTCGGCGCGGGCGGTCGCCGCCCCGCACAGCAGCGCTCCGATCGCCAGCCACAGGGCGGCGCGTGCCCTGGTGCGCGTCATCCCGGCGCTCCCGCATGGTTCAGAACCACTCCGTCCTCCGGCCTCGATCCTCGACGGCCGCTTCGCGCGGCCGTCGCCCTTCCTGCATCCGTGCGGACCCGCGAGGGCGCCCGCTCTATCGGGCGCGAGCCCGCAGGGGCGCAAGGGGGCGATAGCGCGCAAGGGGGCGATAACGCGTAACAGGGCCGCGGCGCATCGGGGTGCCGGGCCGAGCATAGCACGGACGCCCCGGCTGGAACGTCCATCCGCCGCCGGATATTGACGGAATCATGACCGGCCGAGCTTCGATGCGGCCCGAGCGAGGGGGACGAGGACGATGACGCAGGGTGGCGCAATCCGGGTCGCGGTGCTCGACGATTACCAGGGCGTGGCGGCCGGGCTCGTCGACTGGGGCGGCCTCGGCCCGGAGGTCGCGGTGGACTTCCTGTCCGAGCCGGTGCCGAGGGCGGAGGCGGCGGCGCGGCTCGCGCCCTACACCGTGCTGTGTCTCATGCGCGAGCGCATGCCCCTCGACGCCGAGTTGATCGCCGCCCTGCCCGCTCTCCGGCTCGTGGTGTTCACCGGCGGGCGCAACCCCTCGGTCGATACCGCGGCGTTGCAGGCCCGCGGCATCACGGTCTGCAACACCCGCAACGGCGAGGGCGGCATCGCCACCGCCGAACTGACCGTCGCGCTGATGCTGGCCTGCGCCCGCCATCTGCCGCGGGAATTCGCCAACATGGCGGGCGGGCGCTGGCAGGAGACCCTGGGCGAGGGGCTGGAGGGCCGCACCCTCGGCCTCGTCGGCCTCGGGCGGATCGGTGCCCGGGTCGCGGCGGTGGGCCGGGCGCTCGGCATGCGGGTGACGGCCTGGAGCCCCAACCTCACTCACGCGCGGGCGGAGGCCGGCGGCGCGGACCTCGTCTCGCGCGAGGCCTTGTTCGCGGAGAGCGACGTCGTCAGCCTGCACATGGTGCTGGCGGCTTCGACCCGTGGCATCGTCGGGCAAGCCGAGATCGCCCGGATGCGCAAAGGCGCGATCCTGATCAATACCTCCCGCGGCCCGCTGATCGACGAGGCCGCGCTGATCGCGGCCTTGAGGGAGAACCGCATCCGTGCGGGGCTCGACGTGTTCGACCGCGAGCCCCTGCCCGCCGATCATCCGCTGCGGGGCCTGCCGAACGCGGTGCTGACGCCGCATCTCGGCTACGTCACCGGGAGCACGTTCCGGATGTTCTACGAGGACACCGTCGAGGCGATCGCGGCCTGGCGCCGTGACGCGCCGGTGCGGGTGGTGACGGCCTGACGCGAAGGGGCGGGCCTG
The DNA here is from genome assembly GCF_016804325.1 of Methylobacterium aquaticum. NCBI lineage: Bacteria > Pseudomonadati > Pseudomonadota > Alphaproteobacteria > Hyphomicrobiales > Methylobacteriaceae > Methylobacterium > Methylobacterium aquaticum. Next base: position 4,797,088 of record NZ_CP043627.1, on the reverse strand, counting down.
ACGCCCGCCCCTTCGCCCCTACCTCACGCCGGCATAGACCGAGGCGCCGGCCGAGACCGGCGCGGTGATGGTCGAGAACACGCCGAGCACCTTCTGGACCTCGGTGAAGGGGGCGTTCGAGACGTAGACGAGGTCGCGGTTGCGCATCCGGAACGCCTGGGAGACGAACAGGCTGTTGGGATCGCGCATGTTGATCCGGTAGACCACCGGCACGAAGTTCGAGGACAGCAGCGGGCTGTTGGGGCGCAGGCGGCGAACCACCGAGGCCGGCTCGAACCGGAACAGGAACACGCCGGCCGGGTCGGCCTGCACGTCCGAGAGGCCCCGCGCCTTGGCGAGCGCCTGGGCGAGCGTGATGCCTTCCGCCGCGAACGGAATCTCGGATTGCGCGCCGAGCGCGCCGACCGCCAGGAAGGTCTGGGGGTCGCGCACCAGGGTCAGCGTGTCGCCCGGGCGCAGGAAGATGTTCTCGCGCGGGTTGGAGACGACCGCCGTGAGCGGCACCGTCGCGGTGGTCGAGCCGCGCGAGAGCCGCACGAAGGTCTCGGAGACCGGGGCGCGCACGCCCCCGGCTCCCGCCACCACGTCGAGCAGCCGGTCGCCCTTGGTGGAGAGCGGCACCCGGGCGCCCGCGGTCACTTCGCCGGTCACCGTCACGGCGGTGCTGGTCGGCTGCACCACGGTGACGATCACCTGCGGCTCGATCGCCTTGCCGGCGAGCTCCTGCTCGATCTGGGCCTGCACGTCCTGGACGCGCTTGCCCGCCACCTGGATGCGGCCGGCATACGGCACCGTGATGGCGCCGTCGCGGGTCACGATCTGGGGCGGGATGGTGGCCGATTTCGAACCCGAGGAGAACCGGTCGACCGACAGGGAGCCGGAGAACAGGCCGCCGGTGCTGGCCTCGTAGATGGTCACCGCCACGGTGTCGCCGACGCCGATCACCGGCTCGACGGAGGGGCGGCGGTCGCCGAAGGAGGCGAGCAGGCTGTCGAGGGGTCGGCCGCGCAGGGCCTCGACCACCGGGGCGTTGACGTCGATGATCTCGTAGCGGGCGAGCAGGCCCTGGTCGGTCGCCACGTCGGCGCCCGATGCGACCGCGCTGGCCGTCGGGCCGGCCGCCGGCAGGAAGTTGGAGCAGCCCGAGACCGCGAGGGCGGTGCAGAGGGCGATCGGGAGTGCGCGCATCGGCGAGAGTGCTCGTCCTTACCTTGAGAGTGGTCCGTAGCCGAGTCGGAGGCCCCTGTCCGTGGCCCTCGTGTCACACTGCCCTCGGGAGCCCTCCTCCACCGCCGCCTTCCCCGTTAGACACAGGGCCGGATGCCCGGCGCGGGGCCTGTCGTGGTGTGCGACGCACTCTCTTGGAAGCACGACAAGGGTTACCAAATTGCGGCGGTCAGGACGGGACGATGCGGATGACAGGGCAGCGATGACCACAGAGATCGGCTTCACGCCGCCCGAGGCGGCCGTGCAGGGGTCGGACCCCGTGCGGCGGCGCCACGTCGTCTACCTGCCGGGCTACGACCCCGACTCGACCAAGCGCTACCGCGCCCTGTTCGCCCGGGAATTCACCCGCTACGCCAAGCGCTTCGCCATCGGGCGGAAGTCGATCACCCGGGCCGAGACCCGGGCCGACGGCCTGGTGCAGACCTGGACCGTCGAATCCGGAGAGCCCGGCCACGAGACCCGCACGACCTACGAGGTGCTGCTGTGGGACGACATCGTGCGCGCGGATTTCCGGCGGCCCCTGATCGCCTCGATGGCGCTGCTGACCGCCGGCATCCTGCACAGCCTCCTGACGGGTAAGCTGTTTCGGCTCTACGGCCTGAACTGGAAGTACGGCAACGTCATCCTCTATCCCTTCGGCATGACGGTGATCCTGGGGGGGCTCGCGGCCCTGCTCGGCACCGGCGTCGCGCATCTCCTCGCCGGCTGGCTGCCGGGCCTCGCCGCGGGTGCGATCGGGGCGCTCGCGGGGATCGGCCTCGTGCTCGCCGCCACCCCGCTCCTCGACCGGATCTTCCTGCGCCAGCTCATCAACGACTGGGTGTTCAACTGGCAGCACAGCAACGGCTGGCGCGCCGATTACGAGGCGCGCCTCGACCTGTTCGCCGATCACGTCGCGGATGTCTGCCGGGCGGGCGAGGTCGACGAGGTCCTGATCGTCGGCCATTCCTCCGGCGGGCTGACCGCCGCCGAGGTCGCCGCGCGGGTGCTGGAGCGGGAGTTGCCGCTGACGCCACGCCTCTCGCTCCTGACCCTGGGGGCCGGGCTGCCCCTCGTCACCATCAATCCGCGGGCGCGCCGGGCGCGGGCCGACGTGATGCGGCTCGTCGGCAGCGGCCGGGTGGTCTGGGTCGATTACCAGGCACCGCAGGACTGGATGAACTTTCCCGGCTTCAACCCCGCGCGGGACCTCGGCGAGACGCCCGAGGGCCCGGTGCGCAACCCGCTGATCCGCTCGACGAAGTTCCGCGAGATCATCGTCCCGGAGGTGTACCGGCGGATCTCGTTCCGGCCGTTCCGGATGCATTTCCAGTTCCTGATGGCCAACGATCTGCCCGGCGAATACGATTTCTTCGCCCTGACGCTCGGGCCGCAGGCCCTGCGCGACCGGGTGACGAATCCCCGGATCGTCCCCCTGCGGCCCGAGGCCGCCCCCGAGCCGGTGCCGGTGCACCGGGAAATCTGAGGAGGCTCAGCCCTTGCCCGTTTCCCTCGTGGTCACCGACGTCGACGGCACCCTCGTCACCGGCGACAAGCGGCTGACGGCGCGCACGATCCGCGCCGTCGAGGCCCTGCGTGCCCGCGGCATCGCCTTCACGGTGGCGTCGAGCCGCCCGCCGATCGGCCTGCGCCCGCTGGTCGAGGCCCTCGGCCTCGCCCTGCCAATGGGCGCCTTCAACGGCTCGACGGTGGTGCGGCCCGACCTGTCGCTCATCGACGAGACCCTGATCCCGGAAGCCGCGGCGCGGCAGGCCGCCGCGCGCTTCGCCGCCGAGGGAATCGATCTGTGGGTCTTTGCCGAGGGCGCGTGGCTCGTGACCGATCCGGACGGCCCCTACACGGATCTGGAGCGCCGCACCCTCGAGGCCGAGCCCCGCGTCGTCGACGACCTCGCGCCGCATCTCGCCGGCGCGGCGAAGCTCGTTGGCGTCTCCCGCGACCACGCCCGGCTCGCCGCCCTCGAACCGCGTCTGGCCGACGAGATCGGCGACGGCGCGGCGGTCCACCGCTCGCAGGCCTACTACCTCGACGTCACCCCGCCCCATGTCGACAAGGGCCATTTCGTGGCCCGCATCGCCGGGGAGATGGGCATCCCGCTCGACCGGGTGGCGGTGCTCGGCGACATGGCCAACGACACGGCGATGTTTTCCCGCGCCGGCCTGTCGATCGCGATGGGCAATGCGAGCGACGCGGTGAAGCGGGCGGCGACGCAGGTGACGGGGACGAACGAGGCGGAGGGGTTTGCGGAGGGGATCGAGCGGTTCGTGCTGGGCTGAAAGCCTGTTTGAGCAGAGTAATTTGACAACAACTGAGAGGAATCAGGAGATATCCCACCCTTCCACCTCATCCTGAGGTGTCATACCAACGGCCGGTGAGTGTGACTCGGCGTGTTGCTCCGCGGCTTGGCTTCTGATTCGGTTGCCGGATCAGGAGAGATCGCCATGGCCGGGATCGCTATCACCCGCACGGATTTGACCGCCGAGGAGTTGCGCGCGGCCTCCTCCAAGGCACCGAGCATTCCGGCGGCCCGTCGGATGCTGGCGCTCGCTCTGGTGCTGGAGGGCGCCGACCGCACCAGAGCGGCCCGCTCCTGTGGGATGGACCGCCAGACCCTGCGCGACTGGGTGCATCGCTACAACGCCGAGGGTCTGGCGGGTCTGCGCGACCGTAAGGCGCCGGGCCGCGCCGCCAAGCTGACGCCCGAGCAGATGCAGCAACTCGCCGCCCTGGTCGAGGCGGGGCCGGACGTGGACACGGATGGCGTGGTGCGCTGGCGCCGGGTCGACCTGCAGGCGCGCATCAGGGAGCTGTTCGGGGTCGAGATGCACGAGCGTACGGTCGGCAAGCACTTGGCCAAGCTCGGCTTCGTGCGGCTCTCGGTGCGCCCGCAGCATCCCAAGGCCGACGAGGCGGCACAGAAGGCTTTTAAAAAACCTTCGCCTCGCGGGTGACGGAACTCCTCCCCGAGACCGCCCACGGCAAGCCGCTCGAGATCTGGTTCCAGGACGAGGCCCGCGTCGGCCAGCAGGGCACGCTGACGCGGGTCTGGGCGCGCAAGGGGACACGCCCGCGAGCGCCGCGCGACCAGCGCTACAAGTGGACATACCTGTTCGGAGCGGCCTGCCCGGCGCGGGGCACCAGCGCGGCTCTGGTGCTGCCGACGGTCAACACCGCGATGATGTCGCTGCATCTGGCCGAGATCAGCCGGCAGGTGGCGCCCGGCGCGCACGCGATCCTGGTGCTGGACGGGGCTGGCTATCACGGCACCGCCAAGAAGCCTCGCCCGCGCGGCCTGGTGGTGCCGGACAACATCACGTTGCTACACTTGCCGGCCTCGTCTCCAGAGCTGAACCCGATCGAGTTGGTCTGGCAGTACCTGCGCCAGAACAAGCTCGCCCACCGGGTCTACCGCACCTACCAGCAGATCGTCGACGCCTGCTGCGACGCCTGGAACTTCTTCGCCAACGACCCAGACCTCGTCACCTCCATCACCGCGCGGGACTGGGCACAGGTCAAACTTTAGGGCCGTTGGTATTACAGGTGGCACGCCCCCTTCGCCTACAATTCCAGAAAGGAAATCGCAGCGAATGTGTGAGAGTTTTGGCCGACCATAAGAAGACCGTGTGATGCCGCCCGACGATCTCGACATCTTCGCCGCCGATTGGGTCTGGGAAACCGATGCGGACCTGCGGCTGACCAGCGTGCGCGGGCGCTACGGGGCGCTGACCGGAGAGGCCGACCCGGTCGGGCGACCCTGGCCGGGGCTCGCCGGCGAGGGACCGGCCGATGACGGGCCGCTGCGGAGCCCGGTGCCGTTCCGCGACCTGGTCCTGCCGCACAGGCACCCCGACGGGCGGACCCGGTGGTTCCGGTTCGGTGGGGCGCCGCAGCGTGCCACGGACGGAACGGTCGCGGGCTGGCGCGGGGTCTGCGCCGAACTGTCCGGGCCGGCGCTGGCGCAGGCCGAGGCGGCGCGACGCCTCGAAGACGAGAGGCGACGCTGCGAGGAGCAGACGCGACGCTTCGAGGCTGTGGTGGAGCACATGCCCATCGGCGTCAGCCTGTTCGACGCCGACCTGACGCTGATCGCCGTGAACGGGCGGCTCCACGAGATCTTCGGGCTGCCGCCGAACCTGCTGTGCCTCGGCACGCCGCTCGAATCCATGATCCGCACCAGCGCGGGCAGCGGCAACTTTCCGCAGATGAGCCCCGACGAGGCCTGGGCCTACGTATCGGCACGCATCGCGCAGCGGGTCCGCCTGCAGCGCGAGCGGCAGTTACCGGGCGGCGTCCTGCTCAAGACCACCATCATGCCGCTGCCCGACGGCACGACCCTGGTGGTCCACGAGGATGCCACCGACCGGGCGCGGGCCGATGCGCGGCTGGCCGAGCAGAAGAACCGCCTCGACCATGCGCTCACCCACATGTCGCACGGGCTCGTCCTGTTCGACGCCGATCACCGGGTCACCGTCGTCAACCGGCAATTCCTCGACCTCTACGGCCTGTCGGCCGAGACGGTGCATCCGGGCATCACCGCCGAGGAGCTGATCCACCGCCGCACCGAGGCCGGCAACTTCCCGGGCCTCCAGCCCGAGGAGGCCTGGCAGCAGGTGCGCGAGCGGCTGGCGAGCCGCACCCGCTACCGTCTCGACCAGACCCTCGTCGACGGGCGGGTCATCGCCGTGACCTACGCGCCAACCCCCGAGGGCGGCTTCGTGACGGTGCACGAGGACGTGACGGCGGCCAAGCGCGCCGAGGCGCAGATCGTCCACATGGCCCGCCACGACGCCCTGACCGGACTGCCCAACCGCAACTTGCTGCACGAGGGATTGGCCGAGGCGCTGGCCGGGGAGCCAGGGGTGCGCGGCGGCCCCACGGCGGTCCTGTGCCTCGACCTCGACCGCTTCAAGACCGTCAACGACACCCTCGGCCACGCCGTCGGCGACAAGCTGCTGCGCCAGGTGACCGCGCGCCTCACCGCGGCGATCCGCGACGAGGCGGAGGCCGGCCGCGTCACCCTGGCCCGGCTCGGCGGCGACGAGTTCGCGGTGATCCTGCACCCGACCTCGCGCTTCAAGGCCGGGCGCCTCGCCGCCCGGCTGATCGAGGCGGTCACCCGCGACTACGAGATCGACGGCAAGCGCGTCGCGGTCGGCCTCAGCATCGGCATCGCGCTCACGCCGACGGACGGGCAGGACGCGGAAGGGCTCCTGCGGGCCGCCGACATGGCGCTCTACCGCGCCAAGGCCGAGGGGCGGGGCATCCACCGCTTTTTCGAGCCCGCCATGGACGTGGCGGTCCAGACCCGGCGCGGCGTCGAGCTCGATCTCCGGGCGGCGCTGGCCGAGCGGCAATTCGCCCTGGCGTTCCAGCCGTTCCTGGACCTGTCGGACAACCGGATCGCCGGGTTCGAGGCCCTGGTGCGCTGGCACCATCCCGTCCGCGGCGTAGTGAGCCCGGCCGCCTTCGTGCCGATCGCCGAGGAGACCGGCATGATCGTGCCGCTGGGCGAGTGGGTCCTGCGCCAGGCCTGCCGCGAGGCGGCGCGCTGGCCGAACGGAGTCCGGGTTTCGGTCAACCTCTCGCCGGTGCAGTTCCGCAGCGGCGACATCGACGCCACGGTGATCGCGGCGTTGCGCGACGCCGGCCTCGACCCGCACCGGCTCGAACTCGAGATCACCGAGGGCGTGCTCCTCCAGGACAACGCCTCGACGCTCGCCATCCTGCACCGGCTGAAGGGGCTCGGCGTGCGCATCGCCATGGACGATTTCGGCACCGGCTATTCGTCGCTCGGCTACCTGCGGGCCTTCCCGTTCGACAAGATCAAGATCGACCGCGCCTTCGTGGCCGATCTCTCGGTGCGCCCCGACGCGCTCGCCATCGTGCGGGCGGTGACGACGCTCGCCGACAGCCTGGACATGACCACCACCGCCGAGGGCGTCGAGACCGAGGAGCAGCTGTCCCACCTGCGCGGGGCGGGCTGCACCGAGGTGCAGGGCTACCTCATCAGCCGGCCGGTCCCGGCCGAGGCGGTGGCGCCGATGCTGGCGGGCGAGTGCGGGGAGATGGCGCGTCGATGCGGGTGACGTCCTCGGGATCGTCCCGGCTTCTCGCCCTCGACGAGTCCGGGGATGATGGGAGCCTGGTCCTCGCAAGGAGCGCGTGTGCGAACCCCTCGGTGCCCCGCCGTCGTCCTCGTCCCCTCACGGGGGCGGCACGATGGCATCGAAGGACGGAGATGCCCGTCCTTGAACCGACCCGCCCACACCGATGCCCGTCACCCCCCGCGAAACGGGGCCGTCCATCCGTGACGCGGAGGGTGTCGATTTCCCGGACGATGTCGAACGGGCTTTCGGGTAACATCCGCAAGTGCTTCTCTGGATGTCGCCTTACTCCTCCCCCTCGATCAGCGACCATTCCCTGACCCGCGCCAGGTGATCGTAATCCGAATACGCCTTGGCGTATTTCGGATAGGGCCGCGACAGGTAGGAGGCCTCGCCCGCCATGAACGCCCCGACGAGCTGGCGCAGGCCCGCGACATGGGCCTCGACCAGTTCGGGGAGCGTCCGCCCGTCGCCCCGCGGGGGCTTGAGCGGCGCGGGGTCGAGCGGCGTCTTGCCGCCGCCGGCGCGGATGTAGAGCAGGTCCGGCGTCTCGGCGGCGCGCTCGACCCCCTTGAAGGCACCGGCGCGCAGCATCGCGGCCTCGAGCGTCAACTGCGGCGAGAAGCCGGCGAAGACCTCGCGGGCGCTCGGCGGCTGGCCGGTCTTGAAGTCGATGATGGTGTGGCGGCCATCGCGATGCGTCTCGATCCGGTCGGCGCGGGCGCGCAAGGTCAGGACGTGGCCGCCGGGAATGTCGAGCGCCCAGCGCCCGCCGGATTCCGCCGCGACGCGGCGGATGCCGGGGCGGCGCTCGGCCTCCCAGGCGAGGAAGGCTTCGGCGAGGCGCTGAAAGCGCGGCCACCACTCGGCGTAGAGCTCGGGATAGGCGTCGGCGATCGGCCCGAAGGCGTCGGCGGCGAGCGCGTAGAGAACCTGTTCGGCCTCGTCGAGGGCTGGCAGGCCTTCCGGGAAGCGCTCGGCGAAGCCGCCGAGCACGGCGTGAACGATGGTGCCGCGGTCGCTGGCGCTCGGCTGCACCGCCACCGGTTCGAGGGCGTCGAGGCCGAGCACGTGGCGGGCGAAGATCCCGTAGGGATCGCGCACCAGGGTCTCGATCTCGGTGACGCTGAGCGACCGCGGAAAGAGCGCCGGGTCGGGCCGGGGCGCCGGGCGGCGCAGGCGCGGCGGCAGGGGCGCGGTGCCGGCATCGATGGCGGCTGCGAGCGACCGGAAGCGCTGCCCGCCCTTCACCAGCCCCTTCCAGGCCTCCTCCCCCGCAAAGGCGCGCAGGCGTTGCAGGAAGCGCGACGGCACGGTCGGCGCGCCCTCGCGCTTGTGCGCCCGGGTGACGATCGCGTCCGGGCAGCCGAGCGCCTGGACGAAGTCGTGCGCGGTCTGGCCCAGGCGCCGCTCCGGCGGCGGCAGCCCGACCCGGCCGCGCATCGGCCGGTTGAGGAAGGCGTCGGTCTCGGCCTTGGGCGGCCAGACGCCCTCGTCGAGGCCGCCGAGCACCACCCGGTCGACCGAGAGCAGCCGCGCCTCGAGCAGACCGAGGATGCGCAAGCGCGGATGCGGGCTAGCCTTGCGGCGCGACACCACCCGCTCGCGGGACAGCGCGGTGAAGAAGGCGGGGTAATCGGAGAAGCGGCCGGCGAGCAGGCCGGGTTCGGCCAGCTCCATGTCGTCGAACAGGGCGTCGAGCACCGCCACCGAGGCGTCGCATTCCGCCTGGTCCTCCTCCGGCCCCTCCATCAGGAGGTCGCAGGTGGCGCGGTGGTTCTTCGCGATGGCGATCAGGTCGTCGGGGGCGTCGTCCTCGTCGGCGACGAAGTCGCGGAAGGCGACCGAGAGGCGCAGCAGCACGTCCTCCGCCGCCTCCCAGTCCTCCGGGGTGAGGCGCCGGCGCGGGCGGGGATCGTGCGGGCGCTCCTCGGTCCGGGCGAGCCGCAACGCCTCCTCGATGCCCGAGAACCCCTTGGCGGGGGCGGGACCGCGCAAGACTCCGATCTCGAGGGCGGCGGCCGCCCGTTCGACCTCGTCCCGGGTCAGGCCGAGGCGCACCAGGGGATGGGCGAGCAGCGCCAGCACCCTTTCGGGCTTGGCGTCGAGGGCCGCGACGTCGGCGGCGAGCCGCGCGAGGCGCCCGGCCGGGCTGCGGGCCAGGGGCTCGCCGGCGGAATCGTCGGCGACGATGGTCCAGCGCCGCAATTCGGCGGCGACCCGGAGCGCCAGGGCGCGGTCCGGGGTGATGAGGGCGGCGGTGCGGTCGGGCTCGTCGAGGGCCTCGCGCAGGGCGACCGCGATGGCGAGCGCCTCCTCGCGCTCGTCGGCGGCCTCGACCACCCGGATGCCGGCAGCACCGTCGCGGGCGAGCCTTTCGCGAATAGCCGGATCGAGATCGGCCCAGGCATCCGTCGTCTCGGCCGGGCGCAGAGCCTGCGACAGCAACCCGGCCCGGGCCGCGGCTCCGGGCGTCGGCGTGCCGAGGGGGATGATGGCGGCGCGGTCGAGGGCGAGGAAGTCCTTCCCCACCAGCCGGTGGAGCACCGCCTGCGGGTGGGCGTGGGCCGCCGCAACGCCGTCGCCGGCCGGGTCGATCGCGGTCCAGCCGGCGGCGTCGAGGTCGCGGTCGAGGCCCGGCAGCACGACGGCGCCGCGGGGCAGGCCGGCGATGGCCGTGATGAGCCGGGCGGTGGCCGGCACCGAGCCGGTCGAGCCGGCGACGATCACCGGGTCCGACGGGCGCTCGCGGGTGAGGCGCGCGGCCTCCGCCAGCACCAGGGCGCGGCCGCGCTGGACCGGATCGGCGACCCCACGATCGGCCAGGATCTTCGGCCAATGTTCGGCGGCGATGCGGACGAAATCGAGGGTGAGGGAGAAGTAGCGCGAATGCTCCGCCTCGACGGCGCCGGCGATGTCGTCCCAGGGCAGGCCCTCGACGGCGAGCGAATCCATCAGGCCTTCGAGGTCGGCGGCGAGCCCGATCGCGTCGGCCGGCGAGGACGGCACCCGGAACGGCACCTCGTCGCCGAGCGGCAGGAGCTGGCGGTCGACGGTGCCGGCCCAGGCCTGGACGAGACGCGCCAGGATCAGCCGGCGCTCCAGCGACGGAATCGGCGGGCGCAGGACCTCGTCGCGGCGCTCGCCGGGTGGCGCCGACAGCAGGTCGAGCTCGGCCTCGTCGGCCTCGCCGAGGGGAACCATGCGCGGCAGCAAGGCCGCCGGGCCGCATTCCCGCGCCAGGATGGCGGCGAGCGCCCGGGCGGCGCGGCGGGTCGGCAGGTAGAGGGTGACCGCGGCGAGCCCGAACGGTCCGCCGGCCAGATCCCCGACGAGGCGGCCCGACAGCAGCGCCTCGGCCAGGGTGTCGAGGAAGCGCAGGCCCGGCGCGATGGTGAAGACGTGGCCTTCGCTCATCGTCCGGCCTCGCGCAGGAGGTAGCGCACGGTCTTCGCCCCGCCGTGGATCTCGGCGCTGCCGACCTCCCGGAAGCCGAGGGCGGCGTGGAAGGCGTCGGAGCCGGGATTCGGCGGCACGATGTTCACCTCGCAGGCGGTCCGGTCGTGGCCGGCGGCCCCGGCCTTCGCGAACAGCCCCTCGTAGAGCGCGCGGGCGAGCCCGCGGCCGCGCTGGCCCGAGGCGGTCACGATGCGGTCGACATAGACGAAGCGCGGGTAGCGGGCCTGGAACCAGCGGAAGTTCGGGCTGGCGTAGGACGCGTCCTGGTCGAGGGCGATCAGGAAGGCGGCGAGACCGTCGGGACCGGTGATTGCGGCGGAGAGGAAAGCCTGGTCGACGAGCGCACGGAGGGCCGGTTCGTCGAGGGGGGAGGTCTCGGTGGCGTTGGCGGCGTTGAGCGCCAGCACGGCGGCGAGGTCGTACAACGGGCCAATCGAAAAATCGGAGTTCATACGGGTTCCGTCCAGCCAACTCCGACGATGAAGGCGCGGGATCCCCTCTCCCGTGTGGGAGAGGGGTAGGGGTGAGGGTGACACGTTTCAGCAAGTGATCTGAACCGTTGAGCTGCCAGCACGACGCTCAAAGCTACACGCTGAAGCGTGTCACCCTCACCCCCGGCCCCTCTCCCACACGGGAGAGGGGGGATGTGCGCTACTTCGACAAGGACAGATCAGCCCCCACCCTCACGGCTGCGTCGCGCTCGCCTTCACCCGCTCCTCGGCCTCGCGCAAGGCCTCGGGCGTGCCGACATGCAGCCACTGGCCGTCGAGGCGCAGCCCGAACAGGCGCTCGGCCGCGATGGCGCGGTCGAACAGGAGGTTGAGGGAGAACGAACCCTCCGGCGTGTCGGCGAACAGCTCGGGCTTCAGGATCGCCACGCCGGCATAGACGAAGGGCGAGACCTCGCGCTCGGCCCGGCGGGTCAGCCGGCCCTCCTTGTCCATGTGGAAGTCGCCCGGCCCGTCATAGCCGAGGCTGGTGGCGGCGGAGGCCAGCAGCAGCAGCATGTCCATCCGCTCCGGGTCCCAGGCGGCGACCAGACGGCGGAGATTCGGCTGCGGGCCTTCGAGCCAGAACGAATCGGAGTTCAGCACCATGAACGGCGCTGCGCCGAGGAGCGGCAGCGCCTTCTTCACCCCGCCGCCGGTCTCGAGCAGCCGCTCGCGCTCGTCCGAGACGACGATGTGCGGCGGCCCGCGGCGGCGCACCAGATGCGCCTCCATCAGGTCGGCGAGGTAGTGCACGTTCACCACCGTCTCGGGGATGCCGGCCTCGGCGATCCGGTCGAGGGCGTAATCGACCAGCGACTTGCCGGCGACCTCGACCAGGGGCTTGGGCGTGGTGACGGTGATCGGGCGCATGCGCTTGCCGAGGCCCGCGGCCAGCACGAAGGCGCGCGTCACGGCGGGGGCAGGTGTGTCGGTCATCGCGGGCGGGGTTTCGTCACGGTTCGGGACAGAGGCGCGGCAGGTGCGCCGCGTACCAGGCCCGGACACCGGCGAGCGCCGGATGGGCGAGGTTGCGGGCGAGGTAGCCTTCGATGCGCGGCAGGTGGGCGAGGTAGCCCGGCTTGCCGTCGCGCCGGTCGAGGCGGGCGAAGATGCCGAGGATCTTGGTGGCGCGTTGCGCCCCCAGGACCGCATAGGCCCGGGCGAAGCCCTGCATGTCGAATTCGGCGTCGCGCAACTTGCGCTCGCGGGCGTAGAGGCCGAGCAGGCGCAGCTCGAACTCGGCGCTGGCATCGACCCGCGCATCCTGGAGCAGCGAGGCGACGTCATAGGCCGGATGGCCGAGCACCGCGTCCTGGAAGTCGATCAGGCCGATGCGCTCGATCCCGTCGCGCTCGGGCAGCCAGATCAGGTTGGGCGAGTGGTAGTCGCGCAGGGTCCAGGTCCGGGCCTCGCCCTCCAGGCCGTCGAGCGCCTCGCTCCAGGCGGCCACGAAGGCGGCCCGGGCCTCCGGTGCCAGGGGCGAGTTGGCGACGAAGGGCGCATACCAGTCCGGCAGCAGCTCGGCCTCGAACAGCAGGGCCTCGCGGTCGTAGGGCGGAATCACGTGGTCGCGGCCCTCGGCCACCGGCAGCACGCCGGGCAGGGTCGTGCCGTGCAGGCGCGCCAGCACCTTCACGGCCTCCGCGTAGCGCTCGGGGCGCGGGCCGTTCTGGTCGGCCACCGGCTCGGTGCCGAGGTCTTCGAGGATCAGGAGCCCCGCCTCCAGATCCTCGCCGAGGATCTTGGGGGCGGAGAGACCCAGCGCCCGCAGGCCGCGATCCACGGCGACGAAGGCGTGGACGCTCTCGGCGAGATGGACGATGGCGCTGTAGGGCTTGCCGTCCCGCACCGGCGGCCCGTCGGCCTTGGGCGGCGAGACCATCAGCACGGCCTTGGCGCCGTCCGGGTTGACAAGGCGCTCGTAGGACCGGCTCGACGCGTCGCCCTGCATGTGGAAGCGCTCGGCCTCGCCCCAGCCGGAGCGGTCGAGGAGGACGCGCAAGGCCCGGGCCCGCATCAGCCGGCCGCCGAGACCCCCGCCGCCGATCAGGCGGGCGAGGCGGGCATCGTCGCCGAATTCCGGCTTGAGCGAGAGGTCGATGGCAAGCGTCGGGCCATGGCGCGGCGGCAGCCGGTCGGGCCACTCGACCAGGGCGATCGCCCGCTCGGTCATCTCGTCGAAGCCGAGCTCGACCAGTTCGTCGGGCCCGCGCAGCCGGTAGAGATCGGCATGGACCACCGCCTGCCCGCTGCGGCCCTCGTAGGGCTGGATCAGCGTGAAGGTCGGGCTCGGAACCTCGAGGTCGGGGTCGCCGACGATCTCGCGGATGATTGCCCGGGCCAGCGTCGTCTTGCCGCCGCCGAGTCCGCCGGACAGCGCCACCAGGTCGCCGGGCCGCAGGATCTCCGCGAGGAAGCGACCGAGATCCTCGGTCGCGCTCTCGTCCGGCAGCACGATCTCCCAGGGTGTGCGCTCGGCCATGCCCTCCTGGTCCACTCCGCCATCCTCGCTCACGGGCCCGTCCGGGGCTGAAGGCCTCGGTGATAGCCCATGAACCTTAACCCTTCCCGGCTGTCTCCGGGGTCCCGCTACACGCGCGTCCGGCCCGACATGCGCAGGGTGCCGGATTTTCCCGACTCCGTCACCCACCGGCACGAACCGAAGTTTTTCGCGGCGGCCGCCCTGCCGGCTATTCGGCCGCCGCCAGATGGGCCTCCCCGTCCCCGACCGGGAAGGTGCAGGTGACCCGGGTGCCGGATCCGGGCGAGGACGCGATGTCGATCCGCCCGCCATGCAGCTCGACGAAGGAGCGCACGATCGACAGCCCGAGGCCCACGCCGCGGTGGCGGGTGCCGAGGGTGTTGCTCTCGAAGCGCTCGAAGACCCGGGCCATCACCTCCGGCGGCATGCCGCGGCCCTGGTCGATCACCTCCAGCACCAGGCTCTCGCCGTCCTTGCGGGCACAGACCCGGACCTGCTGGCCCGGGGCCGAGAAGCCGACGGCGTTGGAGAGCAGGTTGAACAGGATCTGGCGGACGCGCTTGCCGTCAGCGACGAAGGTGCCGATGTCCGGCGGCACGTCGAGGACGAGGGCGATGTCGGCCTCCGCCAGCCGGTCGCCGATGCCGCGCACCGCCGCCGCGATGGTGGTCTGCACGTCGACCCGCTCGCGCGTCAGCTCCATCGAGCCGGCATCGATCGAGGCGAGGTCGAGGATGTCGTTGATGATGACGAGGAGCGCCGCCGAGGAGCGCATGATGTGGTCGGCATATTCGCGCTGGCGCGGGTTGAGGGCGCCGACGGTCTCGTCGCCGAGGAGTTCTGTGAAGCCGATGATGTTGGTGAGCGGCGAGCGCAGTTCGTAGGAGACGTGGTGCACGAACTCGTCGCGCAGCCGCGTCGTGCGCTCCAGGGCGTCGTTCTTGTCGGTCAGCGCCCGCTCGACGTTGACGCTCGCCGTCACGTCGATGTGGGTGAGCAGCGTCGCGCCGTCGGGCAGCGGCTCGGCGGCGCAGTCGAGCATCGTGCCGTCGGCGAGCGCCAGCCGGCAGGCGAGCCCGCGGCGGGCGTCGACGAGGCCGGTCACCGCCTCGCGGATCTGCGCCCACGGCTCCTCGGCCGGGCTCAGCGTCCGGCAGACCGCGATCACCTGGTCGATGTGGGGCTGGACCTCGACCATCTCGGGGCCGATGCGCCAGATCTGGGTGAAGGCCCGGTTGGCGAATTTCAGCCGCCCGTCGGTGCCGAACACCGCCACCGGCTCGCGCAGGGTGTCGAGCGTCTCGCTCTGCACCTGCATCAGCACGTTGTAGCGCGATTCGAGGTGGACGCGCTCGGACACGTCCTCGAACAGGTAGGTCAGGCCCCCTTGCGGGTTCGGGTCGGCCAGCACGCGCAGGGTCCGCCCGTCGGGCAGGTGCCACCAGGTCTCCTGTGCTTCCGCCGCCCGGTAGGCGGCGAGCACGCCGGCCTTCCAGCTGCGGAAATCCGCCTGCTCGGGCAGTTTCCGGGCGTTGCGCAGGGTGTCGAGGATCTCGCCGTCGAGGGGCCGGCCCTCGAGGAAGGCGGGGTCGAGGTCCCAGAGCTGGCGGTAGGCGGCGTTGTGGAAGATCAGCCGCTGGCGCGCGTCGAACATCGCGACGGCGGTGGGCAATTGGTCGAGGGTGCGGACGTTGGCGTCCATCTGGCGCTGGAGGTCGGCGCGGACGCTCTCGAGCTCCGAGACGTCGACCGCGATGCCCACCGTGCCGGCCTCGGTCGCCACCTCGGTCACGTCGAGGGTGCGGCGCGCGCCCGCCACCACGGCGGAGACCCGCAACGAGCCCGCCCCGCCCCGGGACCGGCGGCGCTCGGCCTCCTCGCGGGCGGTGCGCTCGAGGAGTTCCGCCCCCTCGCGCACCGCGCGGGCGGCGTCGCCCGCTTCCGCCGCGGCGGCGTAGGCCGCGTTGGCCCAGGTGAGGCGCCCGTCGCGGCTGCGGCGCCAGACCGGCTGGGGAATCGTGTCGAGGAGGCCGGAGAGCGCATCGAGCCCGTGCCGGGTCTCCTCGAGGTTGGCGCGCAATTCGACCAGTTCCCGGCGCTCGCCGGTGAGTTCGCGCAGGCGCAGGAGCGCCTGGCCGCCCACCGCCTGGCCCTGCGCCTCGACGGTGCGGCCATGGAGCGTGTGGACGGTGCGGCGGAAGCGCTCGCCGCGCCCGCGCAGATTCTCGACCGCCGCGTCGAGGGCGGCGGCGTCAGCGGGCACGAGCCAGGAGCCGAAGGCGAGCACCCGGCGGACCGAGCCGGGCCGGGCCCCGTCCGCGGTGATGCCGACATCGCCCTCGACCAGCGGCTCGCCGCGGGAATCCCAGGTCACGACGATCTGCGGCTCGGAGCCCAGCAGCAGGTCGGCCCGGTCGTGGGCGCCGCGCAGCTCGGCGAGTTCCGCGTTCAGGGTGTGCTCGCGCCGGGCCCAGCGGGCGCGCTCGCGCAGGTAGAGCAGCGACAGGATGGTGGCGAAGATCGTCAGGCCGATCAGCACGGCGAAGCCGACGGCGTTGTGCGCGTGCAGGCCCGGAGCGGTCTCCGCCGCCTGCGCGGCGGCCGCGAGGCCGAGTGCGCCGCCCAGGATGCCGGCACCCGCGCGGCCGCCGAGCCGTCGCGGCGTACGTCCAAACCCCATGATCCGTCCGTCTCCACGCGAACCGGCGCACCGGCCCTCGACCGGACCGGCACGCCCCACGACCTGAACGCTACGCCTCGATGAACGCCGGCAAGCCGCCCGCGATCGCGGAGCGGCTCCCTCCCCAGAGATTCGCCGTGAGTTTAGCGCGTCGCGGATTCGCGCCGGAAGGGGTGAAATGGGTGGAGGCCGTCGACGTCCGCACGGAGCATCGTCAAGAGCACAGAAATGCCACACCAAAGGCAGAACGAAGGCGGAACATCGGCGCGTGCGACGATCGCACAACCCCTGCCGCCGAGCGTACACGCAAAAAGAAGAGCCCGACCTCGCGGCCGGGCTCACCTTCGATCATGATGGGCCGATCATCCGATCGGCGCGGCGATCAGTAACGGTAGTGGTCGGGCTTGAACGGGCCGGACTGGCTGACGCCGATATAGGCGGCCTGGTCCTCGCGCAGCTTGGTCAGCTTGACGCCGATCTTCTCGAGATGCAGCGCCGCGACCTTCTCGTCGAGGGCCTTGGGCAGGGTGAAGACGTTCTTCTCGTACTTGCCCGGGTTGGTCCAGAGCTCGATCTGGGCCAGCGTCTGGTTGGTGAACGAGGCCGACATCACGAAGGACGGGTGGCCCATGGCGTTGCCGAGGTTCACCAGGCGGCCCTCCGACAGGAGGATGATGCGGTGGCCGTCGGCGAACTCGATCTCGTCGACCTGCGGCTTGATGTTCTGCCACTTCAGGTTCTTGAGACCGGCGACCTGGATCTCGTTGTCGAAGTGGCCGATGTTGCAGACGATGGCCCGGTCCTTCATCGCCCGCATGTGGTCGAGGGTGATGACGTCCTTGTTGCCGGTCGCGGTCACGAAGATGTCGGCGCGGGGCGCGGCATCTTCCATGGTGGTGACCTCGTAGCCCTCCATCGCGGCCTGGAGCGCGCAGATCGGATCGACCTCCGAGACCAGCACGCGGCAGCCGGCGTTGCGGAGCGAGGCGGCCGAGCCCTTGCCGACGTCGCCGAAGCCGGCGACCATCGCGACCTTGCCGGCCATCATCACGTCGGTGCCGCGGCGGATGCCGTCGACCAGCGACTCGCGGCAGCCGTAGAGGTTGTCGAACTTCGACTTGGTGACCGCGTCGTTGACGTTGATCGCCGGGAAGAGGAGCTTGCCCTCCTTGGCGAGCAGGTACAGGCGGTGCACGCCGGTGGTGGTCTCCTCCGAGACGCCCTTGATCGACTCGGCGAGGCCCGCAAACCAGCCCTTCGGCTTCTCGGCCAGCTTGCGCTTGAGGAGGGCGAAGAAGATCTCCTCTTCCTCGGAGGCCGGCTTGTCGAGGAAGGCGGTGTCGCCCTGCTCGGCGCGCAGGCCCAGATGCACGAACATCGTGGCGTCGCCGCCGTCGTCGAGGATCATGTTCGGCATGCCGCCGTCATGCCAGTCGAACAGCTTGGCGGTGTAGTCCCAGTACTCCGTCAGGGTCTCGCCCTTGATGGCGAAGACCGGGATGCCGGCGGCGGCGATCGCGGCGGCGGCGTGGTCCTGGGTCGAGTAGATGTTGCACGACACCCAGCGCAGGTCGGCGCCGAGAGCCTTGAGCGTCTCGATCAGCACCGCGGTCTGGATGGTCATGTGCAGCGAGCCGGCGATCTTGGCGCCCTTCAGCGGCTGGCTCGCGGCGTATTCCTCGCGCACGGCTATCAGGCCGGGCATCTCGGTCTCGGCGATCGCGATTTCCTTGCGGCCGAAATCGGCCAGGGCGATGTCCTTGACGATGTAGTCGTGGGTGCTCGGCATTGGTCGGTCTCCCGTGTCGGCCGGTTCTGGGGGGGCCTATAGCAGCCCCCCGGCGGGGAGGCAATCAAGATATAAAGATGTCTTTATGCGACCGGTTCGAAGGTGGTGGGCGGCCATCCCGGCCGCGCTTGCATGCCTCTTGCACATGCCCCTTGCACTTGCATGCCTCTTGCAGACGTCAGGCACGTCACGCGGCGGCCGGTCGGGCCGCGCGCCAGCCGAGGTCCATCGATGAGCCGCATTTCCCTCTCGCGCCGCCAGATGCTCGCCGGAGCCTCCGCCCTCGCGGCGCTCGGACCCACCGGCACGGTCCTGGCGCAAGGGGCGACGTCCGGGGCGAAGGCTGCCGGCCACCTGACCTACGGCATCTCGCTGTTCGACCTGCCGCTCACCACCGGCCAGCCGGACCGGGGCGCGGGCGGCTACCAGTTCACCGGGCTCACCCTCTACGATCCCCTGGTCGCCTGGGAACTCGACGTCGCCGACCGGCCGGGCAAGCTGGTGCCGGGGCTCGCGACCGCCTGGGAGAGCGATCCGGCCGACCGCCGCAACTGGATCTTCCGCCTGCGCGAGGGGGTGACGTTCCACGACGGCTCGGCCTTCGATGCCGACGCGGTGGTCTGGAACTTCGACAAGGTGCTCGACGCGAAGGCACCGCATTACGACCAGCGCCAGGCCTCGCAGGTGCGCCCGCGCCTGCCCTCGGTCACCTCCTACAAGAAGCTCGACCCCATGACCGTCCAGGTCACCACCAAGGCGGTCGACGCCCTGTTCCCCTACCAGATGCTGTGGTTCCTGATCTCGTCGCCGGCGCAATACGAGGCGGTCGGGCGCGACTGGACGAAGTTCGCCTTCCAGCCCTCCGGCACCGGCCCCTATCGCCTCGCCGCCCTGGTGCCGCGGGTGCGCCTGGACCTGGTGCCGAACGAGACCTACTGGAACCCCAAGCGCAGGCCGCGTCTCGCCAAGCTGACGCTGGCGTGCATCCCGGAGGACCTGGCGCGGGCCAATGCCCTGCTCTCCGGCAATGCCGACCTGATCGAATTGCCCGCCCCCGACGCGGTGCCGCGGCTCAAGGGTGCCGGGATGCGGGTGACCGGCAACGACACGCCGCATGTCTGGAACTACCACCTGTCGATGCTGGAGGGCAGCCCGTGGCGCGACCTGCGCCTGCGCAAGGCCGCCAACCTCGCCATCGACCGCGACGGCGTCGCCGCCCTGATGGGCGGGCTCGCGACCCCGGCCGTGGGGCAGGTGCAGCCGTCGAGCCCGTGGTTCGGCAAGCCGGGCTTCAAGATCGGGTACGATGTGGATGCGGCCCGGAAGCTGGTGGGTGAGGCGGGTTACTCGCCCCAGAACCCGCTGCGGACGACCTTCATCATCCCGACCGGCGGCTCGGGGCAGATGCTGTCGCTGCCGATCAACGAGTTCGTGCAGCAATCCTGGGCCGAGGTCGGGATCGCGGTCGAGTTCCGGGCGGTGGAGCTGGAAGTGGCCTACACCGCCTGGCGCCAGGGCGCCGCCGATCCGTCGCTGAAGGGCGTCACCGGCAGCAACATCGCCTACGTCACCTCGGACCCGCTCTACGCTATCCTGCGCTTCTACGATTCGAAGCAGGTCGCCCCGACAGGCGTGAACTGGAGCCACTACCGCAACCCGGAGGTGGATAAGCTCTGCGACGCGGTGCGGGCGAGCTTCGACCCGGCCGAGCAGGACCGGATGCTGGCGCGCATCCACGAGATCGTGGTGGATGACGCGGTGCAGGTCTGGGTGGTGCACGACACCAACCCGCACGCGCTGTCGGGGAAGGTGAAGGGGTACACCCAGGCGCAGCACTGGTTTCAGGATCTGACGACGCTCGGATAGGGTGGCCCCGATCGCCCTATCGGCCGAGGCCGACCGATCGGGAAACGACGACCCTCGGCCGCGCGGAGCCGCGGAGGCCCATCATCCGGCGGTCGGCCTCGATTGCCGCGGGCGCGCCGACGATGCGCGGCTTGCGCCCGCCCGCGAGCGCATGCACGATCATCGTCTCGCTTCGCCCTCGCAACTGATACGCGCCGAGCGCTTCCGCCGCGATGCCCTCGGGGAGCGCCGGCAGCCGGGCGAGAACCGCCTCCGAGATCAGCACGTCCCGCCGGGTCTCACGGCACAAGCCCTCGAGCCGGGCGGTCGCGTTCATGACGTCGCCGAAATACGCGATCTTGTGCCGGTCGACGCCGACCTCCGCCGTCACCACGCTGCCGCCGTGCAGGGCCGCGCGCAACTCGGGCACCAGGCCGAAGCGCGCGAGCCAGCGCTCCCGATCGGCTTCGAGGGCATGACGGATCGCGAAGACGCAGGCGACGCACCGCGCCTGCGCGACGCCGCGCGCGAGCGGCCAGGAGACGATCACCTGATCGCCGATATAGTCGTCGACCTGGCCGCAATACCGGCGCACCGGCTCGGCGATGGTCGAGAACACCGCCGTCAGCAGTTCCTGGGCGGCGACATCGCCGTGCCGCTCCGCGTATGCCGTCGAGCCGGCGAGATCGAGGAACAGGAAGACGCGCTCCTCCCGGACCGGTCGGTGGTAGCGCCCGAGGATGAGGTTGACGAAGGTCTCGCCGCCGATCAGGTCGCGGACGCGCAGGACCGCGACGATGATCGCCGACATCGCCAGCGCGAACGGAATGGTGGAGAGCTTCGGCGTGACGGCTTCCGTCAGGGGCTTGTCGACGATGCCGAGCGTCCAGAGACACAAGCCGGTCAGCGCCATGCCGATGACGATGACGAGCACCAGGCTGACCTCGGCGGCCGCGAAATAGGCCAGTGTGGGCAGCCGGCGCAGGCGCTCGGTGTAGCCGGCAAGGAAGACGCCGCGCTCATACGCGATGGTGAGGAGGCCGATGCAGGCCCCGTAGAGGATGCCCGCGACCGTCGGGCCGTCGGCGAACAGGAAGCCATGCAGGGCACCGAACGAGGCACTCACGGCCGCGATGATGATCCAGAAGGTCGCGGCGCCATACGACATCGTCTTCCTCGGCTCGGGAACGATGTCATATGGATGACCGAGTAATAACGGCCATACAATGATGAACAGGGACTTGGCAGCGACGGGCGGACGGGCGTCGTGCGGCAGCACACGAGGCGACGTCGCGAACAGGGGGTTCCAATGCCTGGACGGTCTCGTCGGGTATGAACAAGTATGATAAATTCGTGCCACGAGCCTGCGCGGCGTTTGAGCGAAGCCGATTTCCGCATCGCGGAGCGGTCAGTCGGAAATCATGTGAGTGAGCCGTTGAGGATGCCATGGCGCAGATCGAGCGTATGACGGTCGTCTTTCCCGAGCCGATGGCGGCGCAGATCCGCGCCGCCGTCGAGGCGGGAGAATATGCGACGACGAGCGAGGCGGTTCGCGATGCCGTCCGCCTGTGGTCGGACCGCCGGCAAATGCGCGCCAACGACCTCGAGCGGATGCAACAGGCTTGGGAAGCAGGCAAGGCCAGTGGATCGGCCGGAGAGGTCGATTTCAAGGTGTTACGTCAAGAAGCCCGTCAGCGCCTTGCCGAACTGAACGACGATCGTGATCTCTAGCTTCGCGTGGTCGAGATCGGCCCGACAAGCTCTTCTCGATATCTATTTGGCGATCGGCATTCACAATCCGGACGCGGCCGATCGCCTCTACGATCGCCTCGAGCAGCGAGCCGAGACGCTGCGACAGCATCCCAAGATGGGGCCGAGGCGCCCTGATATCCGGCCAACGGCACGCGTTCTCGTGGATCCGCCCTACCTTATCCTCTACGAAATCACGCCGGATACGGACGACGAACCCGTCGATGCCGTTCAGATCGTCGCCGTTCTGGACGGTCGTAAGGACTTGAGCCTGGGGATCTGAGGAAGCCTACGCGAACACCCGCGCCACATCCCCCTCCCCCATCACCCGGCACTGCCCGGGCTCCAGGTCCGCCGGCAGGTCCAGCGCCCCGACCCGATCCCTGTGCAGCGCCGTGACGTGATTGCCGACTGCCGCGAACATCCGCCGGACCTGGTGGTAGCGCCCTTCCATCAGGGTCACGGCAGCACTCGTCGGGCCATGGACCTCCAGCGTCACCGGCAGCAGCGGCTTCTCCTCGCCCTCCAGCATCAGCGTGCCGGAGGAGAAGATCGCATCCTCGTCGCCGCGCAACGGGCGGTCGAGCGTCACCTGGTAGCGCTTCGAGACGCTGGCCCTCGGCGAGATGATCCGGTGCAGCAACGCCCCGTCATCGGTCAGCAGAAGCAGCCCCGAGGTCTCCTTGTCGAGGCGGCCCACCGTCGAGAGCGGCGGCTCGCGGCGGCGCCAGCGCGGCGGCAGCAGGCTGTAGACCAGCGCGCCCGCCTCCTTGTGCGAGCAGGTGACGCCGAGCGGCTTGTGCAGCATCAGGGCGAGCCCCGGCAGCGGGTCGAGGGACTTAGCTTGGACGGTGAGGCGGGACGGCAGGTCCGGGTCGAGGGCGATCCGTTGGTCGGCGTCGCGCAAGGGGGCGCCGTCGAGCACCACTTTGCCGGCGCGGGCCAGCATCTGGATCTCGCGGCGCGAGCCGTAGCCGAGATTGGCCAGCAGCCGGTCGAGCCGGACCGACGCCACCTTCGCCTTCGCGCTCATCGCTCGCGGCTCATTTGCGCGCCTCGTGGATCTTGTAGCCGTGGCCCGACGCCCGCTGCGTCACCTCCTTGAACACCTCGCCCAGCGTCGCCTCGTAGGGCAGATGGGTGTTGGCGGTGAGCCACAGCGTCCCGCCCGGCCGCAAGGCGGCGGCGGCGCGGCGGATGAAGGCCTGGCCGAGGGTCCGGTCCTCGGCGCCGCCATCGTGGAAGGGCGGGTTCATCACCACGAAGTCGAGGCGCTCCGGCACCGCGCCGGCGTCCCGGGCATCGGCCCATGTCACCGTCACGCGCGGATCGTCGACGTTGCGCCGGGACGCCTCGACGGCCCGGCGGTCGTTGTCGACGAGGGCGAGCGCCGTCACCTTGGGCGAGGCGAGCACGGCGTGGGCGAGGATGCCGAGGCCGCAGCCGAGATCGGCGCCGCGCCCGGACAGGGGCGGCATCGTCTCGATCAGCAGGGCGGTGCCGGGATCGATCCGGTTCCACGAGAAGATGCCGGGCTGCGTCCACAGGCCGAGACCGTCGTCGCGCCGCGGCGCGCCCTCGCTGATCGCCTCGTCGAGGCCGGTCGGCGCGTCGGGCCGCACGGTCCGGACGATGCGGTGGTGGCTCTTGGCGCTCTCGTCGAGGCGGCAGCCGAAGCCGGACAATTCGCGGGCGAGCCGCGACCCGCCCCGGTCCTTCGGCGCGAGCACGGTGAGGCTCGCGCCGGGCGCGAGCGCGCGCATGGCCAGCGCCAGGACGTGGCGCCGCTCCAGGGTACCGGGCGGGGCCAGCATGGTCAGGCCGGGAAGCGAGCCGGGGGCCAGCTCCTCCAGGGCGGTGCCGCCGGGCACCAGCGGCGAGAGCTGGACGGCGCCCTCCGGCACCTCGGCGAGCTCGGCGGGCGGGTGTCCGTAGACGCCCGGACGGGGGGAGATCGGATCGGTCATCAGCCGCGCGGGAATTCCAGGCCCATCTCGCGGTAGCGCTCCGGGTCGTCGGCCCAGTTCTCCCGCACCTTCACGAACAGGAACAGGTGGACCTTGGCCTCCGCCGCCTCGGCGATGTCGATCCGGGCGGCCTGGCCGATGGCCTTGATGGTCTGGCCGCCCTTGCCGAGCACGATCTTCCGCTGGCTCTCGCGCTCGACGAAGATGGTCTGCTCGATCCGCACCGAACCGTCGGGCCGGACCTGCCACTG
The DNA here is from genome assembly GCF_016804325.1 of Methylobacterium aquaticum. Lineage (NCBI taxonomy): Bacteria > Pseudomonadati > Pseudomonadota > Alphaproteobacteria > Hyphomicrobiales > Methylobacteriaceae > Methylobacterium > Methylobacterium aquaticum. The sequence goes on along the minus strand of NZ_CP043627.1, from coordinate 4,773,044 downwards.
ATCGGTCTCGACGGTCGAGGAATAGGGCAGCTCCTCGTGCAGCCGGTCGTAGATCTTTTCGCGGGTGATCTCCGCGGCGAGCATCCGCAGGGGCGCGTCGGAGACCTGGTCCTCGGGATAGAGCCAGGGGCTCGGGGGCATCCGGGTGGCGAGTTCGCGGCGCAGGTCGTCGACCCCGTCACCGGTGAGCGCCGAGATCATGAAGATGCGCTCGAACTGAACCCGCTCGTGGAGCGCGGCGGCGAGCGCCAGCAACTTCTCGCGGGGCATCAGGTCGATCTTGTTGAGCACCAGGTATTTCGGGCGCTTCAGCTCCGGCATCCGGTTGAGGATCGCGTCGACCTCCTCGTCCACGCCCTTGCGGGCGTCGATCAGCAGGCAGACCGCGTCGGCATCGGCCGCGCCGCTCCAGGCCGAGGTCACCATCGCCCGGTCGAGGCGGCGCTTGGGCGCGAAGATGCCGGGCGTGTCGACGAGGACGATCTGCGCCGACCCTTCCATGGCGATGCCGCGCACGAGCGCCCGGGTGGTCTGCACCTTGCGCGAGACGATCGACACCTTGGTGCCGACGAGGCTGTTGAGCAGGGTCGACTTGCCGGCATTCGGCACCCCGATCAGGGCGACGAAGCCCGCGCGGGTGTCCTTCGGGGGAGCGGTGTCGGCGGGAGCGCCCGGGAGCGTGCCGTCATCCTCGGAGCCGGGTGTGGTGTCGTCGTCGATCATTCTGATTGCTCCCCGGGCTCGTTCCCGGTCCACAGCCCCTCGCGCACCAGCAGGTCGCGCGCGGCCGTCTGCTCGGCCAAGCGCTTCGAGCCGCCGATGCCGATTCCGGGCGCGACGCCGGTGACCCGGGCCTCGATGCGAAATTGCGGCGCGTGGTCGGGCCCGGCCCGCTCCACCACCTCGTAGGTCGGCGTCGGCCAGCCTTGCGCCTGCGCCCATTCCTGCAACGCCGATTTCGGGTCGCGGCTGCGCGTCCCCTCGGTCTGGCGGTCGGCCTCGAAGGCCCGGTCGATCACCGCCTTGGCCGCGGCATAGCCGGCATCGAGGAAGACCGCGCCGAGGATCGCCTCGCAGACATCGGCGAGGATCGCCGCGTTGCGGCGCCCGCCGCCATGGACCTCGCCGCCGCCGAGGTTCAGGTGCGGCCCGACCTCCCAGGCATTGGCCACCATGGCGCAGCTCTCGCGCCGCACCAGGCTCGACAGGCGCCGCGACAGGTCGCCCTCGTCGGCACCCGGCAACGCGTTGTAGAGGCCGTCCGCCACCGCCAGACCGAGCACCCGGTCGCCGAGGAATTCGAGGCGCTGGTAGCTGCCCTTCCCGTTGGTGGCGCTGACATGGGTGAGCGCCCGCACCAGCAGGTCGCGGTCGGCGAAGTGGTGGCCGATGCGCTCCTCCAGCACCGAGAGGTCGGGCCGGCGCCGCATCCCGCGCTTGCGCCGCGGCGGGGCGTCGCCTGCATCAGGCACCGGCTTCTCGGCCTGCGGCATCGCGGCGTCGCTCACGCTCGTCACCTCCCGTCAGTGGATCGGCTTGAAGATCCGGTTCCAGCGCACCGTCCAGGGCCAGTTCCAGATCTGCCAGGCGGCCGCACCCTCGTCGATCGAGAAGAAGATCACCTCGGCCCGGCCGATCAGGTTCTCGTAGGGCACGTAGCCGACATTGCCGAGATCGCGGGAATCGGTGGAGTTGTCGCGGTTGTCGCCCATCATGAAGAAGTGGTTCGCCGGCACGGTGTAGACCTGGGTGTTGTCCCACAGGCCGCGGTCGCCGTCGCGCTCGATGATCTCGTGGCTGACGCCGTTGGGCAGGGTCTCGCGGTATTGCGGCACCAGGGTCGGCTGGCCGAAGGCGTCGGTGGTCGAGTAATCGGCGATGCGCTCGCGCTTCACCGGCCGGCCGTTGATGTTGAGCACGCCCTCGATCACCTGGATCCGGTCACCCGGCAGGCCGATCACCCGCTTGATGTAGTCGGTCGCGTTGTCCTTGGGCAGCTTGAAGACGACGATGTCGCCCTGCTTCGGCGAGGCGCCCCAGATCCGCCCCTTGGCCTCGAACGGCAGGTACTCGCTCAGCGGCAGGGAGTACTTCGAGTAGCCGAGCGAGTACTTCGAGACGAAGAGGTAGTCGCCGATCAGCAGGGTCGGGATCAGCGAGCCGGACGGGATGTTGAACGGCTGGAACAGCAGGGTGCGGACCACCAGCGCGATCAGCAGCGCCTGGGCGCCGACCTTGACGGTCTCCTTGATCGAGTCCCACAGGCCGGCATCCTTGCCGCGTTTCAGGTCCTGGTCCGTGCGTGCGCGATCCATGCTCGTTCTCTCCGGCGGTCCGTGCAGCGATCGCCTGGGCACCCGCCGAGGGCACGCGGCCGGCTTCATGCGCGGTGCGGGGGGTCTAGACCAACGCTTGCCCGCCCGCAACGCAATGGCGCAGAGGCGAGCGAATCACCCCTGGACACGGGCCGATCAGGTCTCGGGCAACGCCTCGATGACGACGAAGGCCTGGGCGAGCGGGGGATCGTCGGTGAGCGTCACGTGGACCACCGGGCGGTGGCCCGGCGGGATCAGGGTAGCGAGGCGTTCCGCCGCGCCGTTGGTGAGGCGCAGGGTCGGCCGGCCGCCGGGCAGGTTGACCACCTCCATGTCGCGCCAGAACACGCCGTGGCTCATGCCCGTGCCGAGCGCCTTGGAACAGGCCTCCTTGGCGGCGAAGCGCCGGGCGTAGGAGGGCGCGCGGGCGGCGCGCCGGTCGCTGCGGGCGCGCTCGCCTTCGGTGAACACCCGGTGGGTGAAGCGGTCGCCGAAGCGCTCCAGCGAGCGCTCGATGCGGCGGATGTCGCAGAGATCGGAGCCGATGCCGACGATCATGCCGCGGCCCCGCGACGCCCGGCTTCCATCGCCGCCCGCATCGCCCGGATCGCCGGGGCGAGCCCGTCGAAGATCGCCTCCGCCATCAGCGCATGGCCGATATTCAGCTCGCGCAGCTGGGGCAGCGCCGCCACCGGGCCGACGCTTGTAAGGTCGAGGCCGTGCCCGGCATGGATCTCGAGCCCGAGCGCATGGCCGTGCTCGGCCGCGCGGGCGAGGCGGGCGAGCTCGGCCCGGATCCGCGACGCGTCGCCGGCGATCACCGCCTCGCAATAGGTGCCGGTATGCAGTTCGACCACGGGCGCGGCGAGCGCCCGGGCGGCCTCCATGACGTGGATCTCGGGCTCGACGAAGAGCGAGACCCGGATCCCCGCCTCGTTCAGGCGCGCGATGGCGGGCGCCAGGTGCTCGCGGCCGCCGATGATGTCGAGCCCGCCCTCGGTGGTGCGCTCCTCGCGCTTCTCCGGCACCAGGCAGGCGGCGTGAGGCTGCAGGCGCAGGACGATGGCCATCATCTCGTCGGTCACCGCCATCTCGAAGTTGAGCGGCCGGTCGATCTCGCGCCGCAGCCGCTCCATGTCGGCGTCGCGAATGTGGCGCCGGTCCTCCCGCAGGTGGGCGGTGATGCCGTCGGCCCCGGCCGCGACCGCCGCATGCGCCGCGCGCACCGGGTCCGGCAGCGTACCGCCGCGGGCGTTGCGCAGGGTGGCGACGTGGTCGACGTTGACGCCGAGGCGGAGGGGTGAGGCGGACATCGGCGACATTCTCGGAGCGGCTTCTCTCGACGGGCGTCTCGGGGACGCCCGCGATGTAGCGTCGCCCACGCGCGCCCGCCAGCCGCCCGTATGGCGGAACAACACTCCCCGGGAAAGCGCGCGCGACCCCGGCAACCGCCTGGACAACTTCGCCCGCTGCGCCGCACTGTGGGATTTCCGCGGCGCGGACCCGGATACCCATTCGGTGTAACGCCCCGCCGCGACAACCCGACGACCGATGCTCGGGCGGGCCGCCGCGCCTGCCCCGGAGGCCCACGATGTCTGCTCGACGGCTCGACCGCGGCGGTGATGCGCCCGCCCGGCTGCCCCTGCCGCCCCGCCCCCACAACTTCGCCGCGTTCGTCCCGCATCCGGACCTCTCGCCTCCGGAACCGTCGGCCGTGGCCGCGGTTTCCGGATCGACGCGCCGTATGACCCTGCGTGAGGCCCGCTTGCCCGCATCACTGCCCGGAACCCTGCGGATGCTGCTGGCGGCCTGCGCGCTCTCCGCCGTGACGGCCGCGCACGCCCAGCAGGGCTCGGCCCCGGCCGACGCGCAGAAGCCTCCGGCAGCGGCCCCCGCCGCCCCGTCCGCACCCGCGGCACAGACCCAAGCGCCTGCGGCCCAGCCTCAGGCGCCCGCGGCCCAGCCCCAGTCGCCTGCGGCGCAAGCCCCGGCGAACCAAGCTCCCACCGGCCCCGCTCCCGCGGCGCAGGCCCCGGCGGTCCCGCACGGCCCGCACGGGACGCCGGCCACGGTCCTCGACACCCAGGATTACGACGGCGTCCTCGGCAAGCCGGTGCGCAGCGCCGCCGGCGAGGATATGGGCCGCATCATCGACATCATCGTCGACAAGGACGGCAAGCCCCGCGCGGCGATCATCGATTTCGGTGGCTTCCTCGGCGTCGGCTCGCGCAAGATCGCGGTGGATTGGCGCGCCCTGCACTTCTCGGCCGACAACAAGCCGGGCCGCGCGGTGCTCCAGCTCAACCGCAACCAGGTCCGGGTCTCGCCCGAATACAAGCCCGGCGACCCGATCGTCGTGCTCGGCCCGGCCGGCCCGGTGCCGTCGGCCGCCTCGCCTGCGCCGGCCGCCGCTTCGCCCGCTCCCGCCGCGCCGCCGCCGGCGGCTCCCGCCGCATCTCCGGCACCGGCCTCGCCGCCGCCGGCCGCGTCCGCCCCGGCGCCCGCACCCGACGCCGACCAGGCCGCCTCTCCCCGCAACCCGCCGGACAAATGACGCGACCGCGCCAGGCCCACCGCTCCCTCGCCCACCGCGACCGGGAGGCGTCCCGCTCCGAGATGCGGCCGGAGTCCCGCCAGGATTCCGGCCGCGATTTCGCGCGCGACCCCGTCCGGGACCGGGGAGGCGCGTCCACGGGCCGGCGCGGGGAGAAGCCGGCGCCCTCGCTCACCAGCAGCCGCGGGCTCGACGCGTTCACGTTCTTCGTCGCCAACCTGCAGACGGGCTTCGGCCCGTTCGTGGCGGTCTACTTCACCTCGCAGAGCTGGACCCAGTCCGATATCGGGCTGGTGCTCACCATCGGCGGGCTGTTCAGCCTGTTCGGGCAGGTGCCCGGCGGCGCCTTCGTCGACTGGGTCACCTCGAAGCGCTTCGTCGCCGCCCTGTCGGTGGCCATCATCGGCTTGTCCGCGGCCGGCCTCGCGCTGTTCCCGACCTTCCTGATCGTGGCGCTCTCGATGGCGGCGCATTCGATCGCGAGCTGTACCCTCACCCCGGCCATCGCGGCGATCAGCCTCGGCCTCGTCGGTCATGCGGGCTTGGGCGAACGGCTCGGGCGCAACGCCCGCTTCTCCTCGATCGGCAACGCGCTCGCCGCCGGCGGCATGGGCGCCTGCGGCTACTACCTGTCGAGCGAGGCGGTGTTCTACGTCACGGCGGCGCTGGCGCTTCCGACGCTCGCCGCCCTGTGGTTCGTGCGCGCGAGCGAGATCGACCACGTCCGCCCACAGGCCCCGGAGGGCGAGACGGCACCCGGCGGCTGGGAGAGCCTGAAGCTCGTCGTGACCAACCGGGCGCTGCTGTGCTTTGCCGCCTGCATCACCCTGTTCTTCGTCTCGAACGCCGCGATGCTGCCGCTGGTCGGCAGCGTGCTGACCGTGCGCACGAGCCACACCGCCACCATCCTGATCGCCGCCTGCATCATGGCCCCGCAGCTGGTGATGGCGCTGATCGCCCCGGCGGTGGGACGGGCCGCCCAGGCCTATGGGCGGCGCCCGCTCCTGATCCTGGGCTTTGCCGCCCTGCCGATCCGCGGCCTGCTCTTCGCCTATACGGACGCACCCGAATTGCTGGTGGCGGTGCAGATCTTCGACGGGATCTCGGCCGCGGTGCTCGGCGTGATGGTGCCGCTGGTCGTGGCCGACTGCACCCGGGGCACCGGCCGGTTCAACATGGCGCTCGGCGCGGTCGGCACCGCCATGGGCCTGGGGGCCGCGGCCAGCACGACGCTGTCGGGCTATATGGCCGACCATTTCGGCTCGCATGCCGCCTTCATGGGCCTCTCGGCGGTGGCGCTCGTGGCGCTGGTCCTGATCGTGGCGATCATGCCGGAGACCCGGCGGCCCAAGGAGCGCTGAGAGCCGACGGGACGGCGGTGTGCAGCGCAACGCCGCTCAACTTCCGTTCAGAAACGACGGATTAGACAGCGGGCAGCACCTTTCGCCTGCAACACATGGCGACGCTTGCGCGTTGCGAGAAGCGGGTGGGGTTCGCGGGTTCGTGCGGAGAGGCTGTGGCGGGAGTCTTGCTTCCCCTCCCTCTCCCGACCGTGGGCCGCACGCGTGCGAAGAACCGGGATCGATCGCCACGATGGATGACCTCTGCGCGTACGCCAACCGGCCTTGGGCCTTCGTGGCCCGCTACCTGCGCCGCCGCATCGTGCCCCACGCGGCCATCATGGTCGCGGTGCTGGGCGCCGTGGCCTGCTCCGTCAGCACGCAGTACGGATTGAAGGGCGTGGTCGACGCCCTCGGCAAGGGACCCGAGAACAACCACCTGATCTGGCCGGCCCTGACCGTGCTGATCTGCTTCATCGCCGCCGACAACATGCTGTGGCGGGTGGCGAGCCTGATCGCCAGCTTCACCTTCGTGAAGGTGACGGGCGACGTCCGCCGCGACCTGTTCCAGCACCTCACCGGGCACTCGCCGTCCTACTTCGCCGACCGGCAGCCCGGCACCCTGGCGAGCCGCATCACCGCGACCTCGAACGCGATCTTCACCGCCGAGAACATGTTCGTCTGGAACGTGATGCCTCCTTGCGCGGCGGCGTTCGGCGCGATCCTGTATGTCGGCAGCGTCAGCGTGCCGATGGCGCTGGGTCTGCTCGTCATCTGCGGCGGCGTGGTGGTGCTGATGTTCCGCATCGCCGCCGCCGGCAAGCCGCTGCACCACGATTTCGCCGAGAAGGCTGCCTCCGTCGACGGCGAGATGGTCGATCTCGTGAGCAACATGCCGCTCGTGCGGGCCTTCTCCGCCTACAAGCGCGAATTCGCCCGCTTCGACCAGACCATCGGCACCGAGATGAAGGCGCGCAGCCGCTCGCTGCTCTATCTCGAGCGCCTGCGGATCATGCACGCCCTGATCACCGTCGCGGCGGTGCTCGGCCTGCTCTACTGGGCGATCCAGATGTGGCAGCAGAACCAGGCCACCGCCGGCCAGGTCGTGCTGGTCTGCACGCTCGGCATCACCATCCTGGCGGCGACCCGGGACCTCGCGGTCGCCCTCGTCGACGTGACCCAGCACACCGCCCGCCTGTCGGAGGCCCTGCGCACGCTGCTCCAGCCGCACGACCTGCGCGACCACCCGGAGGCGAAGCCCCTCGTCGGCGAGGGCGCCCGCATCGCCTTCGAGAACGTGGCGTTCAACTATCCCGACGGCCGCGAGGTCTTCGGCGACTTCACCCTCGACATCCAGCCCGGCCAGCGCGTCGGCCTCGTCGGCCGCTCCGGCGGCGGCAAGTCGACCCTGTTCACGCTGCTCCAGCGCTTCTACGACCCGCAGAAGGGCCGCATCCTGATCGACGGCCAGGATATCGGCCGGGTCACGCAGGAATCGCTTCGCGAGGCGATCACCGTCGTGCCGCAGGACATCTCGCTGTTCCACCGCTCGTTGCGGGAGAACATCCGCTACGGCCGGCCGGAGGCCACCGACGAGGAGGTCTGGGCCGCCGCCGAGGCCGCCCGCTGCACCGACTTCATCAACGACCTGCCGGGCGGCTTCGACACCATCGTGGGCGATCGCGGCGTGAAGCTCTCGGGCGGCCAGCGCCAGCGCATCGCGGTGGCCCGCGCCATCCTGAAGAACTCGCCGATCCTGCTCCTCGACGAGGCCACCTCGGCCCTCGACACCGAGTCGGAGGAGGCGATCCGCGAGGCGCTCGGCAACCTGATGAAGGGTCGCACCACCATCGCGATCGCGCACCGCCTCTCGACCCTGAAGGACTTCGACCGGATCGTCGTGCTCGATGGCGGCCAGGTGATCCAGGACGGGTCGCCGGACCGGCTGGTGCATCTCGACGGGTTCTATCGCGACCTGATCCAGCGCGAGACGATCAAGCTGTCGCGCGAGGCGGCTTAAAGGCGGGGGGAGGTTCCCCTCGTCCCTCGGGTCTGTTCGGCCAGGAGCCCGCGCGTGAATTCTCCCCGGTGCGGGCCATCGAACATGACGCGATGGCCCTGCCGCCCGCGGGGAGAGGGAAGAGCCCGCGCCGTTCCTCTCCAGGGAGCCCAAGCGGATTTCGCCGAAGCGGTGACCGGTCCGGCGCGAAAGATCTGCAATAAAACAAGAGCTTGAGCGGTCGCGGCGTTGGCCTGCCAGCGCAATCCGCCAAGCTGCGGAAGAAGGAGGGTTTGCGGGCACGCGGCGTCCCGCGGCGGATCGCCTCCGGCGCCCCCGCTCCCTTGCCGGCCCATGCCCCGGCTTCCTACCCTCGCGAGCGGCCTCCCCACGGGACGGCCCGCCCCGACCGCGAGGCCGCATGCCCGACCTGTTCAGCCCCTTCACCCTGAAGGACGTCACGCTCCGCAACCGGATCGCGATGTCGCCGATGACCATGCATCGCTCGGTCGACGGGGCGATGGGCGACTACCACGTGATGCTCTACGGCTCGCGGGCGGCAGGCGGATTCGGCCTCGTCTTCCCCGAGCAGATCGCCATCACCCCGGAGGGGCGCACCACCAGCGCCTGCGCCGGCATCTGGGACGAAAGCCACGTCGAGGGGCTCGCCCGGGTGACCCGCATCATCCGGGAGATGGGCGGCGTACCGGCGATCCAGCTCGGGCATACCGGACGGAAAGGCAGCGAGCAGAAGCCGTGGGAAGGCAAGCGGCAATTGCCGCCGGACCATCCCGATGGCTGGCAGCTCAAGGCCCCCTCCCCGATCTCCTATGGCGGCCGCTACACCTATCCGGTCGAGGAACTAACGGTCGAGGAGATCGCCGGCATCCACCGCTCTTATGCGGATGCGGCCCGCCGGGCGCGGGAGGCCGGATTCGAGTGGCTGGAGATGCATTTCGCCCACGGCTATCTCGGCGCCAGCTTCTTCTCGCCGCTCGCCAACCGGCGCACCGACCGCTACGGCGGCAGCCTCGACAACCGTTTGCGGTTCCACCTCGAGGCACTGGACGCCGTGCGCGCGGTGTGGCCCGAGCGCCTGCCGCTGACCATGCGGCTCGGCTCCGACGACCTCCACCCGGAGGGCGTGCAGTTCGACGAGGCGGTGGTGGCGGTCGGCCGGATGAAGGCCCACGGTCTCGACCTCGCCGACCTCTCGATCGGCTTCAACACCGACGAGATGACCGATCCGCCCTTCGCCCGGATGTCGTTCATGGTCGAGCGCGGGACGCGGGTGCGGCGCGAGGTCGGGATCCCGGTGGGCGTGAGCTGGAATCTCGGCCTGCCGGCGGTGGCCGATCAGGTCATTCGCGACGAGCTGATCGACCTCGTCTTCCTCGGCCGTCCCGCCCTGTCGAATCCGCACTGGCCGGTCTGGGCGGCGCGGGAACTCGCGCATCCCGACCCGTTCTCCCTCGTGCCGGAGGATTGGGGCTGGTGGCTGCGCAACTTCCGTGCGCACGAGGACTGCATCGGCTGGCCTGCCCCCGGTGGCGGGGCCGCCTGACCGGAACCCGAGGCAGGGCGTGCGTCGGGGAGACCGGCCCCTCCCCGCCCCCGGCAGGGCGTGGTTTCGCGAGGATCGGCAGCACGTTGGGGGATCGTTTTTCAGCCGCGCCGATCGACTTTTCTTGAGGATTTTTCAGTCGTTCCGTCGCTCTGCGCAAATATTTTCGTGGTCGCCTTGCGTGTGGGCAAATTTTCATTTAGTGATGATGGATCGATTGTTGGCCTGACTACCGAGCCTCTCCGCCGCGTGTCCGCTGGCGCATGCTCTGCCACTCGCTCCAAATTCATCGATTGATTCGAGCCTTGGCGCTGCCGACAGCGTGCCGAGCTTCATCCTACGCTTGCAGAATATGGATACGACGATGACGATCGGCACCGTGAAGTGGTTCAACGTGCAAAAGGGTTTCGGTTTCATCCAGCCGGATGACGGCGGCAAGGACGTGTTCGTGCATATCTCGGCCGTCGAGCGGTCGGGCATGCAGACTCTCTCGGAAGGACAGAAGATTTCCTACGAGATGGAGACCGACCGTCGCAGCGGCAAGCAATCCGCCGGCAACCTGCGCGCCGCGTAATACCAATGGCCCAAGATGCTGACGCATCGGGCCATTGAGCCACCTCGAATTTTCTATACCAAGCCAGAGGCTTGACGAAAATTCGAGAACGGAACCAAAGGTCGTTTCCAACGACCGTTGGTATAACGGCCCCACGACCCGGGATGCGGGGCCTCTCCGCATCCCTCGCCCTGCGCACGACGCGGGCCCGACCTTCCAACGGATAGTCTTGAGTGAATTTTACCTTCAGTTCGCAGTCCACGGCCCCGACCATCGAGCCCGCGACGTTCCAGGTGCGGCAGATCTGGCAGCAGGTCGACCATGAAAGCCGGGAGGTCAGCCACCTGATCGACCGGACCTACCGGTATCACTCGGTCCGGGAGCTGCATTGGCACCTCGCCGACCGGTTCTCCCGCCCGGTCCACTCCCTCGCCCTGAATCGGGTTTGAGCGATGGGCAAGTTCAAGGAAGCGCCGCTCGGCGACCGGCTGGGCTCGGCCCAGGCCGCCCGGCAGGCCGCCCTCGCCAAGTTCCAGTCGCGGGCCACCGACGACGATCCGGCCGTCGCGGCCCGGCGTGCCGTGCGCCAGGCGATCGCCACGGCGCGGACCACCCGTCTCGCCGAGCGCGAGGCCGAGCGGGCCGCGCAGGACGCCGCGCGGCTCGCACGCGAGGCCGAAGCCGCCGCCGAAGAAGCCCGCCTGCGCGAGATCGCAGCCGCCGCGGAAATCGAGCGCGCCGCCGAGGCCGAGCGGAACGCCGAGACGCTGCAAGCCGACCAGAAGGCCGCGCGCGATGCCCGCTACGCCGCCCGCAAGGCGCGCAAGCGCGGCTGAGCATCTGCCGCAACGCTCGAGACCATCGAAGGGATTGGTGCCGTGACCTACAAGTTCAAGCTGAACCAGCGCGTGCGGATGGTGCGGTCCGGATCCTCCGACGCCCATGCCAGCGACATGGATTCCTTCGAGGTCGTGCGCCTGATGCCGGAGGATCGCAGCGGGGAAGCCGCCTATCGCATCCGGTCACGGATGGGCGAGCGCGCGGTCCGGGAGAGCGAGATCGTCGCCCTCCTCTGAAGCCTCGACGGTCCCGGGATTACCCGCAGGGGGAAGGCCGCCGCTCCTCCGTGGCGCCCCCGCAACGATCTGGAAACATTGCCGGCTCATCGGGCGCGAAGCGCCTCGACCGCGCGTGCGACAGGACGGATAATCCCGTCGAGATACGCACGGGCGCATCCGATGGAGCAGGCATGATCGCGACCGGACGTCTGCTCGCTCTCTTGCCCGCCCTGTGGCTCGCGGCCTCGATCCCGCCGGCGGCGGCGCAAGCCGATCACGACGGGCAGCTCTGGATCAATGCCACGGCCTTCGGCAGCGTCGGTTCGTTCGCGATGTTCGCCGAGGTGCAGCCGCGCTTCGGCGACGGTCCCTCGCGGCTCGACCAGCTCATCGTGCGGCCGGCGATCGGCTGGAAGATCTCGGACGCCGTCACCGTCTACCAGGGCTATGCCCGGGTCGAGAACACGCCGCTCGGTGGGCGCTCCTTCTCGGAGGATCGCAGCTTCCAGCAGGTCGGCTGGGAGATCGGGATGGTCGAGGGCGTGAGGCTCTCCTCGCGCACGCGGTTCGAGCAGCGCGTCCAGACCAACGGGCGGAACACCGGCTTTCGCCTGCGCCAGATGCTGCGCGCCGCCCTCCCGCTGACCGGGGACACGAACGGCGTCTCCGCCCTGGCCTGGAGCGAGGCCTTCGTGGCGTTCAACGACACCGATTGGGGGGCGCGGGCCGGCTTCGACCGGGTCCGCACCTTCGTCGGGCTGGAAGTGCCGCTCGAGGGCAGGTCGACCCTGGAGATCGGCTACCTGAACCAGGCCGTCAGCGCGCCGGCCGCCCAGGTGACGATGGACCACATCATCTCGCTGACCCTGTCCGTGCGGCGGTGAACGCGGACCGCGATCAGGCTAGCAGCGCGTCCCGGTCGAGGTCGAGCGCCGTCGCCACCTCGGTCAGGGCGCGGTGCTCGGACGGGCTGATGCCCTCGAAATCCGCGACGTCGGCGGCGATGAGGAAGACGCTCTGGCGCTGCTCCGCCGGGCGCTCGGCCAGGGCCTCGATGAAGTGGAGGTTCTGCATCCGCCCGGCCCGGGTGCGGGCGCGGCCGATCGCGTCGTAGAGCTCTTCCTCCAGCATCAGGCTGTCATAACCCTTCTCGAGGATCGGGTCGGCGAGCATGCCCTTCAGCGCCGCCTCGAACTCCGCCCCGGCGACCTCGCCGTCGGCCACGATCACGTTGGCGCAGGCCGACACCGCGGCCTTCATCAGCGGGGCGTCGCCCGCATAGGCCGTCACCGTCTGCTTGAACCGGCCGAAGGCCGCCTGGACGAGGCTCATGGGACTCCCTTATGCGCAACAGACTGCCCTCTCCTTATCAAGGGCGGCGGGGAGAGAAAATCGGCAGCCTGCCGCAGCGCAGCATGTCCGCTCGGTCAGAGTTCCTGCCGGACCTGGGCATGCGCCAGGAGCGCGAACAGGCCGGTTCCGCCGATCACGTTGCCGACGAGCGCCGGCAGGATCATCCCGCCGACGACCCGGGCCGGACCGGCCTCGCCGGAGACGAGCAGCAGGAAGGCTTCCGCTGCACCCGCCACCACGTGGGTGAAGTCGCCGAGCGCGATCGCGAAGGTGAGGGTGAAGACGATCCAGAACTCGCCCCCGCTCGACGCCGCCCGCAGCCACGCCACGGTGGCGATCAGGAAGCCGGCGGGGATGCCCTGGAGCAGGAGAGCGGAGGGCGCCTTGTGCATCAGGCTCTCGCGCGACACCGCCAGCATCGCGTCGAGCAGGGCCGGGCTGACCACGTGGCCGTGAACGGTGAGTGAGGCGGCTGCGGCGGTGCCCAGCAGGTTGCCGAGGAGCACGATCCCCCAGAGCCGGGCCGTCGCCGCGAGCGCCCGCCGGCTCGGCCGGGTGACGAGCGGCAGCACGGTCACGATCGTCTGCTCGGTGAAGAGCTGCAGCCGTCCGAGGATCACGATCAGGAAGCCCAGCGGATAGCCGAGCTGCGAGACGAGGGTGCGGCCGGCCATCCCCTCCGGCAGCTTGTGGTGCAGCGCGCCCTGCGCGATCACCGAGGCGATGATGGCGACGCCGGCCGCGAGCCCCGACCAGAACAGGGAACCGGCGGGGCGCTCCAGTTCCTCCCGGCCCTGCTTGCGCACCACCTCGTGGACGATGGTGGCGCGCGGCGCCGAGCGGTCCTCGATCTCGCTGCGCTCGTCCTCGTCGAGATCCGCCATGATGCCGCCCTACCGCCCGCAAGAGGATGTGTGCGGGTTCGACGCCGGGCATCTTCCGCCGTTCCCCTTTCGCGGCGGCCGGTTGCGAGCCGCCGCGCGCCGATGCTACCGGACATCCAAGACCTGAATTCGAGAATCGAACGGGGAGGCAAGCGTGGATGCAGACGAGCGCCGCACGGGGCGGGCTCTCGCCCCCCGGCCGTCCTCCGCCCTGACGAAGCAGCCGATGCCGGCGGCCGCGCCCGCCGTCCCGACCCGCCTGACGGCACGGCTGCAACGGGCCTACGCCATCGCCGACCTGCGCGCCCAGGCGGCCCGGCGGCTGCCGAAGGCGGTGTTCGACTTCATCGACGGCGGCGCCGAGGACGAGCGCACCCTGCGCGACAACGTCGAGGCCTTCGACGCCTGGATGCTGATGCCGCGGGTCGGCATCGATGTCGGCACCCGCGACCTGTCCCGGTCGATCCTCGGATACCGGTCGTCGCTGCCGATCATGATGGCGCCGACCGGGCTCGCCGGCTTCTTCTGGCCCGACGGCGAGGCGGCAGGCGCGCGGGCCGCGTCCCGGGCCGGCCTCCCCTACTGCCTGTCGACCAACTCCGTCGCCTCGATCGAGCAGGTGGCGCAAGCCGTGCCCGAGGGCGAGCGCTGGTTCCAGCTCTACTTCCTGCGCGACCGCGACTGGATGCAGGCGCTCCTGCGCCGCGCCGCGGCGTCCCGCTACCGGGTGCTCTGCCTGACCGTCGACCTCGCGGTGCAGGGACGGCGCGAGCGCGACCTGCGCAACGCCTTCACCATGCCGCTCAAGCCCCGCCTCTCCACCGCCCTCGACCTCGCTCGGCGACCGGCCTGGCTCGCGGGGGCCGCCCGCTCGCGGCTGGGTTTCGGCAATTTCGAGGTGGCGGGCAGCGGCTTCACCAGCGTGGCGCAGCACGTCGCGTCGCTGTTCGACCCCTCGGCCAGCTGGGACGACATCGCGCGCATCCGCGACCAGTGGCGCGGCCCGATGGCGCTGAAGGGCCTGCTGCATCCGGGCGACGCCCAGAAGGCGGTGAATCTCGGCATCGAGGCGGTGATCGTCTCCAATCATGGCGGCCGCCAGCTCGACGACGTGCCGGCGGCGATCGCCGCCTTGCCCGACGTGGCCGAGGCGGTGTCGGGCCGGGCCGAGATCATCCTCGACGGCGGCGTGCGCCGCGGCACCGACGTGATCAAGGCGCTGGCGCTCGGCGCCACCGCCTGCAGCCTGGGGCGGCCGTTCCTCTGGGGCCTCTCGGCCGGCGGGACCGAGGGCGTCTCCCGGGCGATCGAGATCGTTCGGAGTGAACTCGACAACGCGATGACGCTGCTCGGGACGCCGACGCTCGACGCGATCACGCGGGATCATGTGCGGGCGCGGCGGGGTGGGGGGTGAGGGGCCCCGATCACCTGCTGACTCGCACACCCTTCGCCGTCATCCCTCGACTCTCCCCCCTACCCCGCTTGCAGCCCCATACTTCGATCTGGAAGGTCAAGCTATTGTAAAATTGAGTCTTTTTATCCCCATAGGGGCAGGGCTGCACACGGAATCGTCGAGACAGGAATGGCGCGGGTTTCCTCCTCTCCCCGCGGGCGGGGAGAGGGCCGACGACACCTTGTCGTGTCGTCGGCAAGCGGAGGCGAAAGCCGTAGCGAGGGTGAGGGGGTCTCGACGGATGAGACTCCTCCGGACACACCCCCTCACCCTCGCCCTCCGGGCTTGCTGCATCTCCTGAACGGAGACGCAGCCCTCTCCCCGCCCGCGGGGAGAGGGGAACCCGCGCCTATTCTTGTCCCTGGACGACCCCATCCTCGGGAGCGAGCGCTGGCGCGCCCCTCACCCCACCGCCTCCCCATCCCGCAGGGCCCGCCGCAGCACCTTGCCGACATTGGTCTTCGGCAGAGTGTCGCGGAAGACGATGCGGCGCGGCACCTTGTAGGCGGTGAGCCCTTCCCGGGCATAGGCGCGAAGCGCTTCCGCCGTCAGGTCGGGGTCGCGCCGGACCACGTGGGCGACGACGCTCTCGCCGGTCTCCGCCGCGGGCTCGCCGACCACCGCCACTTCGAGCACGCCGGGATGGGCGGCGAGCACGTCCTCGACCTCGTTCGGATAGACGTTGAAGCCGGAGACCAGGATCATGTCCTTCATCCGGTCGACGATGCGGACCTGGCCGTCGGGCTCGATCACCGCGATGTCGCCGGTGCGGAAGAAGCCGTCCGGGGTCATCGCCCGGGCGGTCTCGTCGGGCCGGCCCCAGTAGCCGGCCATCACCTGGGGTCCGCGCACGCAGAGCTCGCCGGGCTGGCCCAGCGGCAGGGTGGTGCCGGCGGCGTCGCGGATGCAGACCTCCGTCGAGGAGACCGGGTAGCCGATGGTGCCCGACCAGTCGTGCAGGTCCGGCGGGTTGATCGAGACCACCGGCGAGGTCTCCGACAGGCCGTAGCCCTCGATCACCGCCTTGCCGGTCGCGGTCTTCCAGCGCTTGGCCACCGGCCCCTGCATCGCCATGCCGCCCGCGATGGCATGTTCGAGCCGCGACCAGTCGACCCTGGCGAGGTCGGGATGGTTGAGGAGCGCGTTGAACAGGGTGTTGACGCCCGACAGGTTGGTGAAACTGTTCTTGCGCAGCAGCCCGACGAAGCCGTCGATGTCGCGCGGGTTCGGCACCAGCAGGCAGCAGGCGCCGAGCCGCATCATGAAGAAGAAGCAGCAGGTCAGCGCGAAGATGTGGTAGAGCGGCAGGGCGGTTACCATCACCCGGCCCGGCCCCTCGTCGTCGCGCATGCGGAACCAGACCCGGCTCTGCTCGACATTGGCGGCGACGTTGCGATGCGTCAGCATCGCCCCCTTCGACACGCCGGTGGTCCCGCCGGTATATTGCAGGAAGGCGAGGTCGTCGGGGCCGACCGCGACCGGCCGGAACGTCGCCTTGCGGCCCGCGGCGAGCGCCGCCCTGAAGCCGGTGCGGCGCGCCGCCGGCAGGGTGTAGGCCGGCACCGCCTTCTTGAGGTGGCGCGCCGCGAGCGTGATCAGCGAGCCCTTGAGCCCCAGCCCGTCGCCGGCGCCGGCCACCACCACCTGCTCGAGGCCGGGCAGGTCGGGCAGCGCCTCGGCGACCGTGTGACAGAAGTTCTCCAGCACGACGAGCACCCGGGCGCCGGCATCGCGCAGCTGGTGGGTGAGTTCGCGCGGGGTGTAGAGCGGGTTGACGTTGACGACCGTGGCCCCGGCGAGGAGCGCCCCGATCAGCGCGATGGGGAAGGCCGGCACGTTCGGCATCATGATGGCGACCCGGTCGCCCTTGCCGATGCCCTTCGCCTGGAGCCAGGCCGCCATCGCCCCGCCGTCGCGCCGCAGGGCCCCGAAGGTCAGGGAGGCGCCGAAGCACGTGATGGCCGGGCGGTCGGCGAAGCGTCCCGCGGCGGTCTCGATCAACTCGACGAGGGAACCGAGGGAGCTCGTCTCGATCTCCGCCGGGACGCTCGCGGGATAGGCGGCGAGCCAGGGCCGCGGCGGGGTGTTCGGTTCCATCGCGCTCGGCCCCTTGCCCATGAACTCTACCCTCCCTCGGGCCGGATGCTCTGACGGACTCCGGCTTTTCTCCCGGTTAGCCGCTCGCCCGAGGCGTTTCAACCGATGCGCGCCGGCCGGCCCGGGGGCCGAGCCGGCCGACGATCGCATGCGGCAGGAACGCCGCCAGCACGATGCAACCGGCCAGGGCCGCCTGCTCGCCCGACAGGGGCAGGCGCGGGAAGCCCGAGAGGCCGAGATCCCGTGCCGCCGCCAGCAGGGCGAAGGCGAAGGCGAGCGCGACGAGGCGCAGGAGCCCCCGGCCGAAGCCCCGCCAGCGGTCGCCGCGCCGCGGCAGGCCGCGGGCGACGAGGGCGGGGACGCCGATGGCGAAGCCGAAGACCAGGGCGGTCATCGAGAGACCGAGGCCTTGCGCCGCCATCATCGTCTGGCCGGACAGGAAGGCGACGCTGCCGACCGAGAAGCCGGTGCGCAGGACCAGCCCGCCATAGGTCGGGTGCAGCGACAGGCCCAGCACCAGGGCAAGGCCGAGGAGGGCGCCGAGCCAGCCGCGCCAGCCGGGGGCGACGACGGGCAGGAGCGCGACCCGCGCCAGCCCGTAGGCGATGCCTGCGAAGAACAGCGGGTAGCGGTCGGCGAAGAAGCCGTAGGCGTAACCGCCGAGGCCGGCCGCCTCGAGGCGGCCTTGCGTCGCGCCGGTCGCGGCGGCGAGCGCCACCACCGCCACGGCCGCCGTCAGGGGGATGGCAGCGAGTGCGGGAGCGGCGCGCCGCTCCCGCCCGCTGGATGGCAGGGAGGCCATCGGACCGGCGAAGGGCTTGCCGGCGCTCAGGCCTCGTAATGGTCGCGCACGAGGCGGTCGAGGAGGCGCACGCCCCACCCCGAGCCCCAGGAGCGGTTCGTCTCGGTGGCCGGCGAGCCCATCCCGACCCCGGCGATGTCGAGATGGATCCACGGCACGTCGTTGACGTAGCGCTTGAGGAACTGGGCCGCCGTGGCCGAGCCGCCGTGGCGGCCGCCGGTATTCTTCATGTCGGCGAATTTCGACTCGATGAGCTTGTCGAAGCCCGGCGCCAGCGGCATCCGCCAGACCTTCTCGCCGGTGGCCTCGCCCGCCGCCGAGAGGCGCTGCGCCAATTCGTCGTTGTTCGAGAACATGCCGGCGAATTCCTGGCCGAGGGCGACCAGGATCGCGCCGGTCAGGGTCGCGAGATCGATCATGAAGCGGGGCTTGTAGGTCTGCTGGACGTGCCAGAGCACGTCGGCGAGCACCAGGCGGCCTTCCGCGTCGGTGTTGATAATCTCGATCGTCTGGCCGGACAGCGAGGTGACGATGTCGCCGGGGCGCTGGGCCTTGCCGTCGGGCATGTTCTCGACGAGGCCGATGGCGCCGAGCGCGTTGACCTTGGCCTTGCGGCTGGCGAGCGCGTGCATCAGGCCGACGACGCAGGCCGCGCCGGCCATGTCGCCCTTCATGTCCTCCATGCCGCCGCTCCCCTTGATGGAGACGCCGCCGGAATCGAAGGTCACGCCCTTGCCGATGAACGCCACCGGGGCCTCGGAGGAGTCCTCGGCGCCGTTCCAGCGCATGATGACGACCCGGGCCTCCTTGGACGAGCCCTGCGCGACGGCGAGCAGCGCCCGCATGCCGAGCTTCTTCATGTCCTTCTCGTCGAGGATCTCGATCTCGACGCCGAGCTTCTCCAGGCCTGCCGCGCGGCGGGCGAATTCCTCCGGGTCGAGGACGTTCGGCGGCTCGTTCACCAGTTCGCGGGCGAGGATCACGCCCTCGGCCAGCCCCTCGGCCCCGCGCATGGCCTTCTTGAGGCCGGCATTCTCGGGCACCAGCAGGGTCAGGCGCCCTGCCCCGCCCGTCTCCTCGGCCTCCGGCGACTTCTTGCTCTTGTAGCGGTCGAACTTGTAGGTGCGAAGCCGCGCCCCCATCGCGAAGGCCGCGACCTCGTCGGAGCCGGGCGCGGTGCCGGGCCATTCGAGCACCAGGGTGGCCGAGCGGCTGCCGAGCTTGCCGGCGGTGTAGCCCCCGAGCGTCGCCCAGTCGCGGGCGGCCGCCTCGTCGGAGCCGGTGCCGATCACCACCAGCCGCTCGGCCGACAGGCCCGTCGGGGCGGTGAGCACCATCGCGCTCGACGCCTTGCCCTTGAACCGCTCGACGTTCGCCGCCCGCGTCACCAGCTCGGCCGCGCCGGGACCGGCGATCTCGGCCGCCCGCGGCGACAGGGCGAGGTCCTCGCCCACGAACAGCACGAGGTCGCCACCAGGCTTGGCGTGCGCCCCGGACGCGGCGAGGGATTCGATCTCGATGCTGATGCCGTCCGCCATGGCGCTGCTTTCGTCCCGTTCCTTGGATCGCGCGCTTCCTGTGAAGGGCGCCGCGTCAGGTCCTGTGTAGCGGCCCGATGCCGTCGAGCGCAACGCGGCCCATGTGTGGCGGGAGGGGCGCGCCCGCCCGCAAAAGGCCGCACTTGCCGTGCTTGAGGCCCCCCGATGCTTGTGCGGCCGGCGGGGGGCGCCTAACCATCATCCACGCGGGAGGGGGCCCGACCGCAGCCGGCCGATGAAGCAGATCGAGCGATACATCTTCCGCATCGCCCTCGGGGCCTTCCTGTCGTGCCTGATCGGCCTCACCGGCGTGATCTGGGTGACGCAGGCCCTGCGCGAGCTGGACCTCATTACCGCCAAGGGCCAGACCCTGCTGATCTTCTTCCTGATCACCGGGCTGTCGCTGCCGACCCTGATCACCGTGATCGCGCCGGTCGCCCTGTTCATCGCGGTGGTCTACGCGCTCAACAAGCTCAACGGCGATTCCGAGCTGATCGTGATGAGCGCGGCGGGCATGTCGCCGCGCCACCTGATGCGGCCGTTCCTGACGCTGGCCCTCATCGTCAGCGCGGCGATCGGCTTCCTGACCATCCAGGTGATGCCGTCGAGCTTCCAGGAACTGCGCGACGTGCTGACCCGGGTGCGGGGCGACTTCATCGCCAACGTGGTCAAGGAAGGCCAGTTCACGACGCTCGACAGCGGCATCACCTTCCATTTCCGCGAGCGGGCGCCGAACGGCGCACTGCTCGGCATCTTCATGCAGGACCGGCGCGAGGCGGGGAAGATGGTGGTCTACCTCGCCGAGCGCGGCCAGGCGGTCGATCTCGACGGCCAGACCTACCTCGTGCTCGAGAAGGGCAGCATCCACCGCCAGCAGCCGGGCAGCCGCGATTCGTCGATCATCACCTTCCAGCGCTACGCCGTCGACCTCGCGGCGTTCACGCCGCCGGATGCCGACACGATCTACAAGCCGCGCGAGCGCTCGACCGTGCAGCTGATGTTCCCGGACGCCAACGAGACCTACTACAAGCTCACCAAGGGCCGCTTCCGGGCCGAATTGCACGACCGGCTGTCGTCCTGGCTCTATCCCTTGGCGCTCGGGCTGATCGCCTTCGCGGCGCTGGGCGATCCCCGCACCACCCGCCAGGGCCGCGGGCTCGCGGTCGCCGGCGCCATCGCGGCAGTGGTGGCCCTGCGCATCGCGGGCTTTGCCGCCGCGAGCGCGGCGGTACGCAGCCAGGGCGCGGTAGTGGCGGTCTATGCCGTGCCGCTCGTGGCGATCCTCCTGTCCCTCCTCGTCGCCACCCAGGGCAACCGGGTGCGGGCGTTCAATGCCGGGGTCGCGGCGCGCTTTCGCCGGCTCTCGGGATCGGTCCCGGTCCTGCGGACGAAGGCCGGCTGACCCGCGATGCTGATCGGCTTCACCCTCGGCCGCTACCTGGCCGCCCGCTTCCTGCGCATGATCCTGGGGGTCTTCCTCACGGTCTTCGCCCTCGTCTACACCCTCGACTTCGTCGAGCTGATGCGCCGCGCCGGCGATGCCGAGGGCGCCTCGGCCGCCGTGATGGCGCGGCTGGCCCTCTTCCGCACGCCCGCCGTGGCCGAGCAGGTGCTGCCCTTCGCGATCCTGTTCGGCGCCATGGCGGCGCTCCTCCAGCTCAGCCGCAAGCTCGAACTGGTGGTGGCGCGGGCCGCCGGCATCTCGGCCTGGCAGTTCCTCCAGCCGGGCGTCGTGGTGGCGCTCGGCATCGGCGCCTTCACGGTCGGGGTCTACAACCCGGTCTCGGCCGAGCTGAAGCAGCGCTCGACCGAGATCGAGGCCAAGATCTTCGCCCGCTCGGGGAAAGCCGCCTCCGGCAAGGACCTGTGGATCCGCCAGCGCAGCCTCGACGGCCAGGCGATCATCCGGGCCGAGACCGCGATCGAGGGCACCACGACGCTCGCCGGCGTCGCGGTCTTCACCTTCGACGATGCCGGCGCCTTCACCCAGCAGATGCAGGCGGCCCGGGCCATCCTGCATGACGGCTACTGGGAGTTGCAGGACGTGCGCGTGCAAGGGCTCGACCAGGAGCCGCAGAGCTACGACACCTACCTGATCGCCTCGACGCTCGACCCCTCGCAGGTGCGCCAGCGCTTCACCCCGCCCGAATCCGTGCCTTTCTGGCAACTGCGCCAGACGATCGCCCGGACCGAGCGGGCGGGGCTCGACGCCACGCGTTACCGCCTTCAGTACGACGTGCTGCTGGCCCGGCCGGTGCTGTTCCTGGCGATGGTGCTGGTGGCGGCATCGGTTTCATTAAGGTTCTTCCGCTTTGGTGGCATCGGCAAGATGGTTCTCGGCGGCGTCGCGGCGGGCTTCGTGCTCTACGTGGCACGCCAGGTGATGGAGGGCCTCGGAGCCTCTGGATTGGTCGCGGCACCGGTGGCGGCGTGGTTCCCGGCCGTGGTAGGGAGTCTTCTCGGAACGCTCGCGCTTCTGCACCTGGAGGATGGCTGATGCCGGACCTCCGGAAAGGCGGCGCGGGGCTAGCGGGTGCGGGGATGGGTCGAGTCGTGCGTAAGGCCGCGGGTGCCGCGGTCACGGGATCCCTGACGGTGATGCTGGCCGCCGCCGTGACGGCGGGCGTGAGCGGCCCTGCGCATGCGCAAGGTACGCTCAACGACCGCCTGGCGGCCGGCTCGGCCAAGAACGCCGCCAAGGGCGGCGGCAACGAGCGCCTCCTCGTCGAGGCGAAGGAGCTCGTCTACGACAACGACCGCAACACGGTCTCGGCGGTCGGCAACGCCGAGCTGCATTACGGCCCGCGCACCCTGCTGGCCGATCGCGTCCGCTACGACCGCAACACCGGCCGGGTCTTCGCCGAGGGCAACGTCCGCCTCACTGACGAGACCGGCGCGGTCGTCACCGGCGACCGGATGGAGCTGACCGACGACTTCAAGTCGGGCTTCATCGATTCGCTGCGCATCCAGCAGACGATCGAGCAGCGCGGCCGCCCGGCCCGGGTGCGCTTCTCCGCCCCGCGGGCGGAGCGCGTCGAGGGCCAGACCACGACCTTCGAATACGGCACCTACACGGCCTGCGAGCCGTGCAAGGACCATCCCGAGCGGCCGCCCCTGTGGCAGGTCAAGGCGGCGCGGATCATCCACAACAACGAGGAGCGCCGGATCTACTACGAGGACTCGACCCTCGAAGTGGCCGGGATCCCGATCGCCTACCTGCCCTACTTCTACTCGCCCGACCCGACGGTGCGGCGCGACACCGGCTTCCTAGCGCCGCACTTCGTGTCCTCGAACGTGCTCGGCTACGGCATCGGCACGCCGTTCTTCTGGAACATCGCGCCCGATTACGACCTCACCGTCGAGCCGACCTTCCTGTCGAAGCAGGGTGTGCTCGGCCAGGCCGAGTGGCGCCAGCGGCTGGCCAACGGCTTCTACAACGTCCGCATCAGCGGCATCTTCCAGTCGACGCCGAGCGCCTTCCTGCCCGGCCCCCTCGGCTCGGGCGACCGCGACTTCCGCGGCTCGATCGAATCGGCCGGCCAGTTCTACCTCGCCCCGAACTGGCGCGCCGGCTGGGACGTCGTCGGCGTCACCGACAAGTGGTTCCTCGACAATTACCGCATCCGCAACCAGACGATCAGCACGGACTACTTCCGTGAGGCGGTCTCCACCGCCTACCTGATCGGCCAGGGCGACCGCTCGTGGTTCGAGGCGCGGGGCTACTACTTCAAGGGCCTGTCGACCTTCGACTGGCAGAAGCAGCAGCCGATCGTCGCCCCGGTGATCGACTACGACAAGCGCCGCGACGGGCCCGACCCGATCGGCGGCGAGGTACGGTTCCAGGCGAACTTCACCCACCTGACCCGGGACGCGACCCAGTACACCCAGATCCCGCGCACCGGGACCTACCTGCTCAGCCCGAGCGTCAACGGCATCACCTTCCCGCTCTACAGCACCTGCTCGGTGTTCGAGCGCGGGCAGTGCCTGGTGAGCGGGCTGGCCGGCGACACCACCCGGGCCACCGCCCAGGTGTCGTGGCGGCGCACCTTCACGGACGAGTTCGGCCAGCGCTGGCAGCCCTTCGCCTACCTGCGCGGCGACGCCTTCTTCGTGAACCCGAACACGACCGGCTTCCAGAACAACGAAGTCACCAACCTGTTCTCGCCCGAGTCGAACTTTTCCGGCCGGGTGATGCCGGCGGTCGGCCTCGAATACCGCTATCCCTTCGTCGCCGACCTGGGCCCGCTCGGCGTCCACACCGTGTCGCCGGTCGCCCAGGTGATCGCGCGGCCGAGCGAGACCAAGATCGGCCGCCTGCCGAACGAGGACGCGCAGAGCCTCGTCTTCGACGACACCTCGCTGTTCGCCTGGGACAAGTTCTCCGGCTACGACCGGGTCGAGGGCGGCGTGCGCGCCAATCTCGGCGCGGAATACTCGATCACCGGCCGCAACGGCTTCTACATGAACGCGATGTTCGGCGAGTCGATCGCGCTCGCCGGCGTCAACTCGTTCCGCCGCGGCGACATCGACAATGTCGGCCGCAATTCCGGCCTGGAAACCACCCGCTCGGACTTCGTCTCGCGGTTCCAGGTCTCGCCGAACCAGAACATCAGCTTCATCACCCGGGCCCGGTTCGACAACTCGACCTTCGCGCTCAAGCGCTTCGAGAGCGGCATCACGGCAAAGTTCGCACCGTTCCTGCCGCTCGAGACCTCGCTGATCTACGCCCGCTACGAGGCGCAGCCCGAGCTCGGCTTCGACCGACGCCGCGAGGGCCTGCAGGCCTCGGCCCTCTACAACATCACGCCGAACTGGTTCGTCACCGGCCAGGTGCTGTTCGACCTCTCGCACTATCTCCAGGTGCGCGAGTTCTACGCCACCGCGGCCCAGTCCTATTTCCTCAACCCCGTCGGCACCGCGCCGACCTACGACCGGGCCGACAAGTTCTACGTCTCGTCGTCGGGCCTCGGCTTCGGCTACCGCGACGAGTGCACGACGATCTCGCTCAACTACCTGTCCTCGCCGATCGAGACGGCGTCGGGCCTGCGCGAGCGCAACCGCACCTTCCTGCTCCGGATCGAGCTGCGCACCCTCGGCGAGGCGAATTTCCGCCAGAACCTCAGCACCACCACGACGGCGGACGGCATCGCCACGGCCCGGTGACGGGCCGGGCGACCGAGGTGGGCGCTTGCCCGGCAGGAGCCGGGATGCGATGGCGCGAGAACGCGCCACCAGCGAACGGAACCGCGATGACCACAGCCCTCGCGCTGACACAGGGCGACCCGGCCGGGATCGGCCCGGAGATCACCCTGCGGGCCTGGCTCGCCCGGGAGGAGCACGGGCTGGCCCCGTTCTTCGTGATCGGCGACCCGGATTTCTTGGAAAAGATCGCCGCCCGGCTCGGGCTCGCGGTGCCGCTGGCGGAAGCCACGCCCGAGAGTGCGGCCCAGGCCTTCGCCCGGGCCCTGCCGGTGGTGCGGCTGCCTGGAAACATCACCGTCGCGGCCGAGCCCGGCACCCCCGATCCGGCGACCGCCGCCGGCACGCTGGCCTCGATCGACGAGGCGGTGCGGCTGGTGCAGGCGGGCCGGGCGCCTGCCCTCGTCACCAACCCGATCGCCAAGCACGTGCTCTACGAGGCGGGCTTCCGCCATCCCGGCCATACCGAGTACCTGGCCGCCCTCGCCGCCGCGCCCGGCGAAAACCCGCCGACGCCCGTGATGCTGCTGTGGTCCGAGGCGCTGGCCGTGGTGCCGGTGACGATCCACGTGGCGTTGCGCCGGGTGCCGGAGCTGCTGACCGCCGACCTCGTCGTCGAGACCGCCCGCATCGTCGAGTCCGACATGCGGACCCGCTTCGGCCTGTCCGCCCCGCGCCTGGTGCTCGCCGGGCTCAACCCGCATGCCGGCGAGGCCGGGACGATGGGCACCGAGGATCGCGACGTGCTGGCGCCCGCGATCGAGCGCCTGCGGGCGGAGGGCATCCGGATCACCGGCCCGCACCCGGCCGACACGCTGTTCCACGCCCGCGCCCGGGCCACCTACGACGTGGCGCTCGCCCCGACCCACGACCAGGCCCTGATCCCGATCAAGACGCTCGCCTTCGACGAGGGCGTGAACGTGACCCTCGGGCTGCCGTTCCTGCGCACCTCGCCCGATCACGGCACCGCCTTCGACATCGCCGGCAAGGGCCTGGCCAAGCCCGACAGCCTGATCGCCGCCCTCAAGCTCGCCGGGCGGCTGACCCGGACGGGAGCCTCGGCATGAGCGCGCCGGACGGTCTGCCGCCCCTGCGCGAGGTGGTGCAGGCGCACGACCTGATGCCGCGCCGGTCGCTGGGCCAGAACTTCCTGTTCGACCTGAACCTCACCGGCCGGATCGCCCGTTCCTCGGGTCCGCTCGAGGGGGTGACGGTGGTCGAGGTCGGCCCCGGTCCCGGCGGCCTGACCCGGGCGCTGCTGATGCATGGCGCGGCGCGCGTGATCGCGGTCGAGCGCGACCCCCGCGCCCTGCCGGCGCTCGCCGAGATCGCCGCCCACTATCCCGGCCGCCTGGAGGTGGTGGAGGCGGACGCGCTGGAATTCGATCCCAGGCCGCTGGTCGGTGAGGGCCCGGCCCGGATCGTCGCCAACCTCCCTTACAATGTCGGCACGCAGCTTCTCACCGGCTGGCTCACGGCGGAGGCCTGGCCGCCCTGGTGGGAGTCGCTGACCCTGATGTTCCAGCGCGAGGTGGCCGAGCGCATCGTCGCCGACGAGGGCGACCGGGCGAATTACGGCCGCCTCGGCGTGCTGTGCGGCTGGCGGACCAAGGCCCAGATCCTGTTCGACGTGCCGCCCTCGGCCTTCGTGCCGCCGCCCAAGGTGACCTCGAGCGTGGTGCGGCTGGTGCCGCGGCCCGAGCCCCTGCCCTGCCGGGTCCGGGCGCTCGAAACCGTGACCGGCGCCGCCTTCGGCCAGCGCCGCAAGATGCTGCGCCAGAGCCTGAAGGCCGCCACCCCGACCCCGCCCGCCTGCTCGCCGCCGCCGGCATCCCCGAGACGGCGAGGGCCGAGGAGGTGCCGGTGGCGGGGTTCGTGGCGATGGCGCAGGTGCTGTAGGTCTTCGACATCGACGCGATGCGCGCTTCCGATCACCCCAACCGTGTCGGAAGACCTCCGCGTCGTCCGGGCTCCGCTTGCGGCCCCGGACCGACGCGGAGGTCTTCAGAACAGGCAGGGCGACGCGAAAACCGCCCGCTCAATGCCCGCCCGGCTCCGCATGCGCCCGCCGGATCCGCCGCACCGTCCACCACACCCCGACCAGCACCAGCGGCACCGCGAAGGCCGTCCCGATCGTCGCATCGACCGGGACCCCGGCATGGTGCGCGCCCTCCAGCACGTGGTGGACGAGGCTCGCGACGTAGTAGGTGATCGCCGCGACCGAGAGGCCTTCCACGGTCTGCTGCAGGCGGAGCTGCAGGCGCACCCGGTCGTTCATCGCCTGGAGCTGGGCCTGGTTCTGGCGCTCCAGCTCGATGTCGACCCGGGTGCGCAGCATCTGGGCGGCGCGGGCGAGGCGGCGGGAGAGCAGGTCCTGGCGGTCGGCGGTCACCAGGCAGGTGCGGATCGCTGGGTTGTAGCGCCGGGCGAGGAACATCGACCAGCTGGTCTGGCCGGGCAGCGCGTGCTCGGCCGCCGCCGAGAGGCGCAGGCGCACCAGTTCGTCGTAGGCCCGGGTCGCGCCGAAGCGGAACATCGTGCGCGACGACCCAGCCTCCAGCTCGGCGGCGAGCGCGATCAGCCGGTCGAGGAGGGCGTGGTTCTCGGCAAAGCCCTCGCTGGTCCGCATCGCCTCCATCAGGGTCGGCAGCTCGGTCTCGATCCGGCGGATCGTCGGGCCTAGACTCTGCGCCTCCGGCAGCCCGAGAAGCGCCAGCGTCCGGTAGGTCTCGATCTCCAGGAGGCGCTGCACCAGGGCGCCGGCCCCGAGCCGGCTCAGGCGCCGGTCGGCGACGACGATGCGGACATAGCCGTGCGGATCGGGCTGGAAGTCGGTGGCGATCACCGCCGCCCCGCCCTCCGCATCCGCCATGGCGAGCGAGGCGGCGTTGAAGGTCGAGACGATCTCCGGCGGCATCCCGCCCTCCACCGCCGGCAGGAGGTGCAGGTCGACCGCGACGAGGAGCGGGCCGGGCTGGGCCAGCTCCGCCATCGCCCCCTCGAGGGCGTCGGGCTGGGGCTGGAACGCCTGCCCCTGGGCGTCGCCGTATTCCCAGGTATAGGTGGTGAACTCGCTGTGGCTCTCCCAGCGCAGGATCGCGCCGGAGAACACCACCCGGTGCTGCTTGGCCCCCGGCGCCGGGCCGGGATGGCCCAGGCCCGTGCAATAGGCCTCGAGCGCGTCGCGATCGGCCGCCGCCGCGTCGCCGTCGGTCAGGAAGGCGTAGTGCAGGAAGCGGCGGGGCGTCTTGACCGGGGTGAACGGCCGGGCATGGACCTCCGCCAGCACCCGCGCCCGCAGGGGGTGTTCGTCCAGCCGCATCGTGCCCGCCTCTCCTCACGTCGCCGTGAGGCTTGGCCGAGGCCGGCCCGTCGGTCAACGGGCCGGCGTCATGCCATCAGTGCCGGAAGTGGCGGTGGCCGGTCAGCACCATGGCGAGACCCGCCTCGTCGGCGGCGCGGATCACGTCGTCGTCGCGCATCGAGCCGCCGGGCTGGATCACCGCGGTGGCCCCGGCCTCGGCCGCCGCGAGCAGGCCGTCGGCGAAGGGGAAGAAGGCGTCGGACGCCACCACCGCGCCGCGGGCGAGGCTCTCCGGCAGGCCGGCGGCCTTGGCGGCTTCCGCGGCCTTCCAGGCGGCGATGCGGGAGGAATCGACCCGCGACATCTGCCCGGCGCCGATGCCGACCGTCGCGCCATCCTTGGCATACACGATGGCGTTCGACTTGACGTGCTTGGCGACCCGGAAGGCGAAGCGGAGATCCGACAATTCGGCCTCGGTCGGGGCGCGCTTCGTCACGACCTTCAGCGGCATGTCGTCGACGACGGCATTGTCGCGGTCCTGCACCAGGAAGCCGCCCGCCACCGTGCGCCAGGCCTGGCCGGGGCTCCGGGGATCGGCGATGCCGCCGGTGGTGAGGAGGCGCAGGTTCTTCTTGGCGCCGACGATCGCGGCCGCCTCCTCGGTGGCGTCGGGGGCGATGATCACCTCGGTGAAGATCTCGACGATCTTCCTTGCCGCCTCCGCGTCGAGGGTGCGGTTGAGCGCGACGATGCCGCCGAAGGCCGAGACCGGATCGCAGAGCAGGGCCCGCTCGTAGGCCTCGACCAGGCTCGAGCCCTCCGCGACGCCGCACGGATTGGCGTGCTTGACGATGACCACCGCGGCTTTGCGGGCGGGATCGAACTCGCTCACCGCCTCGAAGGCGGCGTCGGTGTCGTTGATGTTGTTGTAGGACAGCTCCTTGCCCTGGAGCTGGCGGGCGGTCGCGACGCCCGGGCGCGGGGCGCCGGCGGTGCGGTAGAACGCGGCCTTCATGTGCGGGTTCTCGCCATAGCGAAGCCCTTGCGCCAGCGTCCCGCCCAGCGCCTGAAAAACTGGCGCCCGGAAGGTCTGGGCCTCCGGCGCGGCCGCGATCTCGCCGGCGAGCCAGGTCGAGATGGCGGCGTCGTAGGAGGCGGTGCGCGCATAGGCCTTCTGGGCGAGGCGCCGGCGGGTCGCGAGGGTGACCGCGCCGTCATGAGCGTCGAGATCGGCGAGCACCGTGGCGTAATCCGCCACGTCGACCACCACCGCGACGTCCTTGTGGTTCTTGGCCGCCGCACGGATCATCGCCGGGCCGCCGATGTCGATGTTCTCGATGCAGTCGGCCGCGGGCTTGCCCGCCGCCAGCGTCGCCTCGAAGGGGTAGAGGTTGACGACGAGGAGATCGATCGCCGCGATGCCGTGGGCCAGCATGGCGGCCTGGTGCTCCGGGTTGTCGCGGACGGCCAGCAGCCCGCCATGCACGCCCGGATGCAGGGTCTTCACCCGCCCGTCCATCATCTCGGGAAATCCGGTGAGGTCCGAGACTTCCGTGACCGTCAATCCGGCCTCGGTCAGCGCCCGGTGGGTGCCGCCGGTCGAGACCAGGGTGACGCCGCGGGCGGCGAGCGCGCGGGCGAACTCCACCAGCCCGGTCTTGTCCGAGACGGAGAGGAGCGCGCGGGAGATGCGGGACAGGTCGCTCGCCATGAATGCCACCGGGTCTTTCGGTCGTGGGCCTGCGGCCCGCGGAAAAACCCGAGCCGGCACAGGAATTTCCGGGGCGCCTAGCAGAAACCGCCGATCGAGGCCAGATGTTGCGCCGCAAAACGGTGTGAAGCGTCCCTCGACTTACTCCGCGGCATCGGCCGTGGAGGAAGCGGCCCCCGCGCATTCTGACGGATAGGCTCTCGAGGGCAGACTTGCTATGAGGGGGCAGGCCGCCTCCGACCCCGGGCGCGGCCGGTTGCGCCACGGGAGGCGGTGATTTTCTCCGACAGTCCCTGGGGGACGGGCCTCGGCCTGTTCGCCATCGTGTTCCTGGTCTTCGCGAACGGGTTCTTCGTCGCGGCCGAGTTCGCCCTGGTGGCGGTCCGGCGCAGCCGGGTCCAGGAGCTCGTAGCCGAGAAGCGGGTCAATGCCGGCGCCCTGCAACGGGCGGTCGACAGCCTGGATTCGCATCTCGCGGCCACGCAGCTCGGCATCACCATCTCGTCCCTGGCGCTGGGCTGGGTCGGCGAGCCGGCGCTCGCCCACCTGATCGAGCCGCTGCTCGCCTTCCTGCCCCAGGGCGCGAGCACGGCCGGCGCCCATGCCATCGCGGTGGTGTTCTCGTTCGTGGTCATCACCTCGCTGCACATCGTGCTGGGCGAGCTGGCGCCGAAGAGCCTGGCGCTCCAGCGCAGCGAGCGCACGGCGCTCGCCATCGTGCGGCCCCTGCGGGTGTTCCTGCTGGTCTTCCGCCCGGCGATCTCGTTCCTCAACGGGCTCGGCAACGGCGTGCTGCGCCTGTGCGGCC
This sequence comes from Methylobacterium aquaticum, assembly GCF_016804325.1. NCBI lineage: Bacteria > Pseudomonadati > Pseudomonadota > Alphaproteobacteria > Hyphomicrobiales > Methylobacteriaceae > Methylobacterium > Methylobacterium aquaticum. The sequence continues at coordinate 4,742,512 of NZ_CP043627.1, read as the reverse complement.
TGCAGCCCGGCTCGGGCGAGGGTTCGCTGCACTCCACCGCCGAGCTGTCGCTCCTGGTGGCGGCGAGCCAGGAGGCCGGCCTGATCCAGGAATCGCAGCAGGCGGCGGTGCAGCGCATCTTCGGCATCGGCGAGCGCCGGGTGCGGGACATCATGACCCCGCGCCACGAGGTCGACTGGATCGACGTCGAGGACCCGCGCGAGGCGGTGCTGGAGACGATCCGCGCCTGCCGTCACGAGCAGCTGGTGGCGAGCCGGGGCGAGATCCACGAGATCGTCGGCGTGCTGCGCAAGCAGGACGTGCTCAACCAGCTCCTCGACGGGGCGCCGATCACCCTCGACACGATCATCCGCGAGCCGATCGTCGTGCATGAGGGCATGCCGATCCTGCGGGTGCTCGAGACCTTCAAGGCCAAGCCCGTCCGGATGGCGATCGTCGTCGACGAGTACGGCGACCTCGAAGGCATCGTCACCCAGACCGACCTCCTCGAGGCGATCGCCGGCGACATCCCGGAGACCGACGACGACGAGCCGATGGTGGTCGAGCGCCAGGACGGCTCGCTGCTGATCGACGGGATGATGCCGGCGGTCGACGCCTTCGACCGTCTCGGCCTGACCGAGCGGCCCGACAACGACGACTTCTCGACGCTCGCCGGATTCGTGATCTTCCAGCTCGGCCGCATCCCGACGGCCGGCGACGGGTTCGAGCGCAACGGCTGGCGCTTCGAGGTCGTCGACATGGACGGGCGCCGGGTCGACAAGGTGCTGGTCGAAAAGGTGGGACGCGAATCTTCCCCAGCGTGAATCGGGGTTGCAAACCTTCCTGGTGCGGTTAGGTATGCAATTGCCAGATTATCCCGGGCCGCCCCTCGCGAGAGAGGGTGCGCCCGGCTTCAGCTATGGAGATCGCACCATGATCCTCAACCGGACTCTTCTTCTCGCCGCCCTCCTGGCCGCGCCGCTCGCCCTGCCCGTCTCGGCCGAGGCCAAGCCGAAGACCGACCGCACCATCGCGGCCGTCGACACCGATTCGGACGGCACGATCGATCTCGCCGAGGTCAAGGCCGCGGCCGGCGCGGTGTTCGACAAGCTCGAGAAGGATGCCGACGGCACCCTCGACACCAAGGAGCTGCAGGGCCGCGTCAGCCGCAAGGACATGAAGCAGGCCGATCCGGACAACGACGGCACCCTGGACAAGAACGAGTACCTCGCCCTGGCCGAGGCCCGCTTCAAGCTCGCCGACCCGGACAACGACGGCACCATCGATGCCAAGGAACTCCGCACCCCGGCCGGCAAGGCCCTGGCGCGCCTGCTGAAGTAATCTCGACGAGGAAGGGGGGCGGCCCGCGGCGGGCCGCCCCCCCTTCATGATCAGTCGCAGCGCTCGCTGTGCACGGTCTTGCTGTCGCCGTACTCGTTGGTCTTCTTGACGGTTTTGGTCTCGCAGCCGCCGACCGAGCCGGTCGACTCGACCGAGCGCTTCTCGATCACGGTGTTGCGCTCCACCGGAGCGGAATCGCGGCGGATCACCGTCACGTCGTCGGCGAGAGCCGGAACCGTGACGAGGGCACCGAGGGCTGCGAGGGTGACGAGGCGGAAGGACATGCCGATCTCCGGGCTTGAGCGTTGAATTGTGCTTCAAACGCCATGGTCAAGCCGAGAGTTCCTTAGTTTCTACTCAGTCTCGCGACGATCCGGGCGGCACCCCGAAACTTGGCCGTTTTGCGCCTTGCGGGTGCCCTGAAAACGGCGTGAATCGCGGTTGAATTGCCGCAGCGCCGCGGGCCGGACCTTTCGCCGAACCGTCGGGCCGCGCCAGGAGACCTCCACCGTGCCCGCAGCCGGCCCCGTCGACCGCAGCTCATCGGGAGAGGCGGCGCAAGCCGGCTTTCCGGCGCGCCTGGCGCAAGCCTGGCGCGTGGCCGGCTTGCCGATCCCGCAGCATGCCTGGTTCTGGATCGGCATCCTTCTGCTCAGCGCCGGGGCGGGCCTGCTCTACGACGCGCTGTTCCAGAACGGCATCCCGCTGGTGGCGGCGATCCACGGCTTCTTCATCGGCGCCTGCGCGCTGCTGATGGAGCGCGGCACGCTGCTGCCGCGGCTGCAGGCGCGACTGCGCCGCCTGCCGACCTTCCTGTACGTGCCGATCGCCGAGCTCGCCTATGTCGGGATGATCACCCTCGGGCATGCGACCGGGGGCGTGATCGTCTGGGTCACCGGCTTGACGCCCGAGCCCTTCGCGGTGGCGGTGGTGCCCTCGCTCCGGGTGCTGGTCTACGCGCTCGCCGTCTCGGCGCTCCTCGTCTTCGTGGTGCGGATGCGCGACCTGATCGGCGCCGAGGTGTTCGTCAACCTGCTGGTCGGCCGCTACCACCGGCCGGTGGAGGAGGAGCGCATCTTCCTGTTCGTCGACGTCGTCGGCTCGACGGCCTATGCGGAGACCCACGGCGCCCTCAAGACCCAGGCCTTCCTCGGCGCGGTCTTCGCGACCTTGGCCGAGCCGGTGCGGCGCTGCCAGGGCTCGACCGACGACTTCATCGGCGACATGGCGATGATCACCTGGCCGATGGCCCGCGGCCTTCAGGATGCGCGCTGCGTCGCCTGCGTGCTGGCGATCCAGGACAGCCTGGCCCGGGACGCGGCGGCCTGGCAGGAGCGGTTCGGCGCCGTGCCGCGCATCCGCGCCGCCCTGCATGGCGGGCCGGTGGTCACCGCCGAGGTCGGGGTCGACCGGCACAAGATCGCGTATTTCGGCGATGCGGTGAACGTCACGGCCCGGCTCGAGGCCCTGTGCCGGACCCTCGACGCGCCGGTGCTGATCTCCGGCGATCTCCTGGCCAAGCTGCCGCGCCTGCCCGACGGCGTGCGGGCCCGGCCGCTCGGCGAGCACGCGGTGCGCGGGCGCGACCAGGCCCTGGCGGTCGCCGCCCTGGAACACGCCCCACGCCCCGTCCGCGCCGCCGCCTGACGACGAGGCAGGGCGGGCGGTCAAGGGCTGTGCCGCCGGCATGACGGCACGCGGGCCGGATGACGGTATTCGGCCGGGCCCCGCCCCGTGGCCCGCCCGCCGACCCTGTCGGGGGCGACGTCGCCGCCGCCTTGAGCGCATCACGGGTGCCCTTCGAGGCGAGACGCCTCCGCGACAGGCGTCCGGCGCGATAGCGACACCACCATTCGTCAATCGACGATCGCGCCGGATGGCGGCGATCGCATGTCGAGCCAGGCACAGAGAAATATTCGCGGTCAATTGCTTCGTGCGTGATAGGAATGCGATATAATCAACTAGCTGGTGATCATGGCTGCGCCCGGCGACATCTTGTGGTTGCCGCCGGTCCGCGGGTTCCCGAGACCCTGTGCCGTCCATCGCCGACAAATGATCTTTGCATTGTTCGAAGGGTATGAGTCCAGTCCGTTCGACATAAGCCAAAGAGGATAGGGCCTGCGCGTCGCCCCGCATCGAGTTGGAGGGTAAGGCGCTAACGGTGAACTGAGCACAACCTGACCCTGTAGCTGGCCTTCGACAAGAATTCCGACGAGCGCTGGACCGAAGGCCGGAGTCGCTTCTTTTTTCTCTTGCGGTCGCTGCAACGACATCATAGTTGCACAGTTAAGCAAAGACAGGCCAGCCCTGCGGCATCCGTGTCCTGAGGTGGGAATGTCTAAGCGTCCGACGGATCTACCCTGGGAAGAAGGCCGACGTGATGAGTGAGAGTGAGGCGTCGACGAACCATATCGGGCTCGCCGCGGACATCGTGGCGGCTTTCGTGAGCAATAATTCGGTCCCGGTCGCCGATCTGCCGAGTCTGATCGCCTCGGTTCATTCTGCTTTGGGCGGCCTCGGCCGCGGCGCCGCAGCCGAGCAGGCCGAGCCCCTGACCCCGGCGGTCCCGATCAAGAAGTCGATCATGCCGGACTATCTCGTCTGTCTCGAGGACGGCAAGAAGTTCAAGTCGCTGAAGCGTCACCTGCGCACCCGCTACGGCCTGTCGCCCGAGGATTACCGGGCACGCTGGAACCTGTCACCCGACTATCCGATGGTGGCGCCGAACTATGCGGCGGCCCGCTCGGAGCTGGCGAAGACCATGGGCCTGGGACAGCAGCGGCGCAAATCCCTGCGCGGCGGCGAGGGCAACGGGCGCGACATGGGCACCGAGGACTGACCGGCAGGCCGGCTCGGTCCTGCACTTTCAGGTTGCATTGTTCGGGCGCCCTCAGTCCCAGTCGAGATTGGGGCGCTCGCCGACGAGGCAGTTGGCCCTGGCTTCGCCCTGGGCCGGCCGCACGAGGGGGCCGCCCGCGTCCCGGCCCGCCACCTCGCGGATGATCTTGGTGCGGATCGCCGCCGCGAACTGGTCGCGCTCGCGGACCGGCACCATGAAGCTGCCGCTGCCGCCGATGACGCAATCGCGATAGTAGAGGTCGAGGTCCTTGATGTCCCAGGGCCCGCTCGGCTCGCGGATCATCAGGGGCAGGCCGTTGATGACGATCCCCTGCCCGACGGCGTCGTCCCGCGCCTTGGTGACCGAGCGGCCCTGGTTGTTCGGGCCGTCGCCCGAGACGTCGATCACCCGCCGCGTCGCCTCGAAGCCGCTCCCGGCGAGGAGGCCGGCGGAGAAGTCGATGGCGCTGGCGATCGAGGTCCAGGTCGAGCGCCGGGGCGGGCTCTGGCCCAGCCGGTCGGCGAAGCCGGCCGCCTCCTCGGCCCCGGCGATCAGCGTCCAGGGCACCACGACCCGCTGGCTGCCGACGCCCGCCCACTCGACATAGGTGACGGCGATGCGCCCGACCATGCCCTGGCGGATCGCCTGGTGGACCGCCGGATTGCGGAACGCCTCGACGTAACCCTCCCGCTGCACCGCCTGCTCGTCGCCGGTCATCGACAGGGACACGTCGACGGCGAGCACCAGGGCGACGTCGACCTCGACCGGGTCGCCCCCCGCCCGGACCGGGGGGCCGGCCGTGCCGGCGACGAGCAGGCAGGCGAGAAGCGCGACGACGCGTGATCTCATCCGGGGACTCCCCTGCGCCGGTTCGTGGGACGCTCCGGCGAGGGGTCAGGATCGTCCGTCCGCCGGCCCGAAGGCAAGCGCCGTGAAGGCCTTGGCCCGACACGCTCGCGTGAGGACCCGCCTGCCGCCATCCGGCGGCGCGGTGCGTTCTGCTGTGGATGACGCGGGGGACAGGCGGTGTCTTAGGCTGGGGACAACCCCGTCCGCCCGAGAGTGCGGACCGTCCGGCCGCCTCGCGCGGCGCGGGAGCCGTCCGTCGAAAGCCCTGCCCGAGAGCCCCGCCGATGCGCCGCCCCTCCAGCCTCGCCGACCGCCTGTTCTGGCCCATCGTGGCCGGGGGTGCGGCGAGCCTGTGGTTCGGCCCCAAGGCGCTCGGAATTGCCGGCCTGGTGGCCTTGGCGCTGGTCGTGCATCGTCTCGGGCGCGGCGGCCGCTTCCGGCGCCGGGTCCGGGCGCTGGCCCGCCGGCACCGCGAGACCCTGGCCCTGCGCCGGCGGCAGGAGAGCTACGTCGATCCCTACGGCAACGAGATCCTGGACGGCTGGCTGCGGGAGCGCCGCTACTTCGCCGAGCGCACCGTGCTGCCGCGGCTGGAGGCGGAGGGCTACGGCGACCTGATCGAGCCGCGCTGGGACGAGATCCTCGACATCGTCGAGGCGGCCTCCTTGAGCGTCGCGCCGCCCGACGAGGCCGAGGACCTGCCAGAGGACGGGATCGCCTACGAACGCTACTGCGCCGCCCTGCTCGAACAGGCCGGCTGGGAGGCGCGCACGACGAAGGCGGCCGGCGACCAGGGCGCCGACGTGGTGGCGGAGCGCGACGGGATGCGGCTGGTGGTGCAGTGCAAGCGCTACGCGAAGCCGGTCGGCAACGGCGCGGTGCAGGAGGTGGTGGCGGCCCGCAGCTACTGGGGCGCCGATCGCGCCGCCGTGGTCTCGAATGCCGGCTTCACGCCGGCCGCCCGCAAGCTCGCGGCGGCGACCGACGTGCTGCTGCTGCACCACGATGCCCTCGCCGCCCTCGACCGCCCTTTGCCGAAGCGGTCGCCGGGACGGCGACAATCATGACGCGACGACAGGAGACCGCGCCGAGAGGCCCCGTGCGGCTCCGCGGAAGGAGCGTCGCCGCGACGGCCGCGCCGAACCGGTATATGGTCCCCCGGCTCTACTGCGCCGGCGTGCAGAGATCCCAGATTCGCTTTAATTCCTGCTGGGCGCGCTCGCGCTGCACCTCGATCGCCGGGGGATGGGCGGCCTGGGTTCCCCCGACCGGGTCGGGTGCAGCGAGCCCATCCTGCCTCGCGCGACCGGCCGGGGCGTGGGGTCGAGCCATGGTCGGAGGATGGGTCGGTGTCGTCGTCATGACCGTTTCCTCTCCGTGGCTCTCGTTGTGCTTATTCTCGCGCCGGCTCATGCCGGGCTGCAATGCCTTCCGCACCGGAAATGGTCACCACTAATACCAATGGCCCAAGATGCTGACGCATCGGGCCATTGAGCTATCTCGAATTTTCTATGCCAAGCCAGAGGCTTGATGAAAATTCGAGAACGGAACCAATGGTCGTTTCCAACAACCGTTGGTATAAAGCGGCACCCCCGCATTGTCCCCACCCGAGCACGGCAGTCCACCCGATGCACCCCGGATTCCCGCCGCGCGGTACGGCACGCCCCTCCCGGGGAGCGGGGCCGCCGTGATCGACCCGCGCCGCCTCGCCGCGCTGCCCGGGCTCGCGTTCCGCGGCTTCGTCGGCCTGGTCTATCCGCCGAGCTGCATCGCCTGCGGGACCGCGACCGCCGTGCCGCACGCCCTCTGCGCCGGCTGCTGGAGCGAGATGCGGTTCATCGAGCGGCCCTATTGCGAACGGCTCGGCACGCCGTTCTCGGTCGATCTCGGCTCTCCCGGCCTGCTTTCGCCGGCCGCCCTCTCCGATCCGCCGGTCTATCAGCGTGCCCGGGCGGTGGCGCGCTACGACGCGACCGCCCGACGGCTGGTCCAGCGGCTGAAATACGAGGACCGCCTGGACCTCGCGGGCGCCCTCGGGGCGATGATGGCGCGGGCCGGCGCCGAACTCCTGGCGGAGGCCGACGTGGCGGTGCCGGTGCCGCTCTGGCGCTGGCGGCTGTGGTGGCGGCGCTTCAACCAGGCCGCCCTGCTCGCCCGGACGGCCACGCGCGGCCGCGACGTGCCGGTGGCGCCCGATCTGCTGGCCCGGGTCCGGCGCACCCGGCAGCAGGTCGGCCTGACCCGCGCCGCTCGGGCGGAGAACCTGCAAGGCGCCTTCCGGGTGCCGGACGCGGCACGGCCCCGGCTCCAGGGCAAGCGCGTCCTCCTCGTCGACGACGTGCTGACCACGGGCGCGACGGCGAACGCCGCTGCCCGGGCGCTCCTGCGCGGCGGGGCGGCGGCGGTCGATGTCCTGGTCTTCGCCCGCGTGGTGAGCGACGGGCGCGACGTGATCTAGAGCATTTTCCGACGAAGTGGATACCGGTTCGTCGTAGAAAATGCGGAAAAATCAACGACCTAGAGAGCTTCGCGATTGCAACGCGATCGTGAAGTGCTCTAGCTCAGGCGCGCTGCACCCCGCCGATGGTGTTCTCCGGCGCGGCCGGCGCCTCGGTCCCGGCTTGCGTCAGCACCTTGCCGCGCGGGCCGACCCAGACGCCGACCCACTTGCGCGACCACAGGGCGAGGCAGCCGAGCACGACCGCCGTGAAGGCGGCGTAGAACAGGAAGCCCGTTGCGAAGCCGCCGGTATATTGCTTCGACAGGCCCATGGCGTTCGGCAGGATGGCGCCGCCGAGCGCCCCGACCTCGCCGATCATCGAGCCCGCCACCGCCGTGTTGGTCGGCCAGCGCAAGGGGACGAGCTGGAACAGGGCGCCGTTGCCGGCGCCGAGCGCCGCGAAGCAGAACATGAACAGCAGCGTGGTGACGAACAGGGTCGGCGCGGCGGTGAGCATCAGGAACGAGCCGACGGCGGCGAGCAGCACCACGGTCAGCACCAGGATGCCGCCGATCCGGTCGGCGAAATAGCCGCCGAGGATGCGGATCCCCGAGCCCATCAGGGCCGCCAGCATGGTCAGCCGCCCGGCCTCGATCTTGGTGACGGCGAACTGCTCGTAGAAGAAGGTCGGCAGGAAGTTCGACAGGCCGATGAAGCCCCCGAAGGTGATGACGTAGACCAGGTTGAAGGCCCAGCCGTCCTTCTCGAACAGGCAGGAGACGTGCTGCCGGAAGCTCTGGTGCTCGCGATCCGGCGGCTCCTTGGCGAAGACGATCATGACGGCGAGCGGGATCAGCATGAACACGCCGGCAAAGCCGTAGACCGCCTGCCAGCCATAGGCCTGGGCGAGCGGCGGCGCGAACAGGACCGCCAGCACGGTGCCCGAGTTGCCGGCCCCGGCGATGCCCATCGCCAGGCCCTTGTGCTCGGGCGGAAACCAGCCCGAGCCGAGGGACAGGGCCACGCCGAACGAGGCGCCGGCGATGCCGAGCAGCACGCCCATGGCGAGCACGTCGGTGAAGTTGTGGACGAGGAAGAAGCCGTAGGCCATCGCCAGGACGATCAGCGACATCTCGGTGATCGCGGCGTTCTTGCGCCCGATATACTGGGCGAGCACGCCGAGGGGGAAGCGCATGATCGCGCCGGCGAGGATCGGCAGCGAGATCATGAAGCCGGTCTCGGCCGGCGTGAGCTTGTAGTGCTCGGTGATGAACGGGCCCATGGCGCCGTTCAGCACCCAGATCGCGAAGCAGAAATCGAAATACAGGAACGCGGCGAACAGGGTCGGGGGATGACCCGACTTCATGACGGTCTTGAAACTGGCCATAATCGGAGCCTCACGCACAGCCCCGCGGGGGGTCTTCGACGCGCTTCAGGGTGAGGATCGCGGCTCCGGGATAACCCGGTCACGCTCCCCCGTCTGTCGGACATCCGTGTCCAAGGCTCGGGCGTCCTTGCCCCCAGGCCGTAAGGCCAGCCTGCGGGGAGTGGTGCATGTCTCGTGCCAGATGCACGTTATGTCTGGCCGGGCCTCTCGAGCGACCGCCTGCCTGAAGGGAAGGCAGACACTGGCGCGCCGGACGGCAGAGCGAGGGCGCGGCTCGTCCGCCTAGCCTGTCCGAGGCGGGATGCGCGCGCTTGCCGGCTTCGTCTTCCCCCACGAAGCCCCCCGCATGACACTCTTCCCGGGTCGTCGTCGCCGATCGCGCGTGGCCGTGCCGGCGAACCGGCCCTAGAATGCGCCGGCAAGGGGAGGACATCGCATGGAGATCTTCAACGGGCCGGAGGCCCTGAAGGCGGCGATCGGGCAGGAGATCGGCGTCGGCGCATGGGTCACCGTCGACCAGGCGATGATCGACCGCTTCGCCGAGGCGACCGACGATCACCAGTGGATCCATGTCGATCCGGAACGGGCGGCGCGCGAATCGCCCTACGGCGCCACGGTCGCGCATGGCTACCTCACCCTGTCGCTGGTGCCGCGCTTCATCGCCGGGGTGCGCCGGCTGGAGGGCCTGCGCCTCAGCCTGAATTACGGCCTCGACCGGGTGCGCTTCCCCGCCCCCGTCGTGGTGAATGCGCGCCTGCGCGGCCGGGTGCGGGTGGCCGCCGCCCTCGACGTGCCGCCGCGCGGCCTGCGCACGACCTACGGGGTGACGGTGGAGATCGAGGGCGGCGCGAAGCCGGCCTGCCTCGCCGAGGCGGTGGTCCTGCACCATTGGTGAACCGGGCGCCGCCCGGCGGATTGTGGGGAAGGACCCAGGGCTGACCGGCGAGCGAGCATGACCTACGAGACGGAGCGGCGGGCGTTGCAGCGCGTGGTGGCCCTGGCGGGGCTCGTGCCGGTCCTGGGCGGGCTCTGGGGCGTGCTGTTCGGCCAGGCCGGCCTCGGCGGCGGCGCCTTCGACGTCTCGACCGACAGCCATTTCCGCTACCTGTCGGGCCTGCTGCTCGGGATCGGCCTGCTGTTCTGGTCGACGATTCCGGGCATCGCGACCAAGACCTCGCTGTTCCGCTTCCTGACGATGGTGGTGGTCCTGGGCGGCCTTGCCCGGCTCCTCGGACTCTGGCTCACCGGGGTGCCCTCGCTCGTCATGCTGGCAGCACTCGGCATGGAACTGGTGGTCACGCCGCTGCTGTGCCTGTGGCAGATGCGGGTGGCGAGCCGGGCGGGAGTGGAGGTGCTGTAAAGGTCGCGCCTCACCCCTCCCCCGCAGGGGGGAAGGGCTTCAGCGCGCACCCTCACTCCACCCGCGTCCAGAGCTGCTTCTTGCAGATCAGCCCGCCCAGCACGCAGCCCGACAGTTCGAGCACGTTCGGGCCCTTCATGGCGAGCTTGCCCGAATAGGTCTTGCCATCGCGAAAATTGTAGAGCGAGCCTTCCCAGCCCTCGCCGGCGGGGCGCATGTCGCGGGTGAGCGCCACGCCGACGACGCTGCGGCCGCGCAACGAGGCGTCGGGGTTGTTCACGTCCTTCGACTCGCCCGTCAGCACCTTGGCGACGGTGCCGCAATAACCGGCGCCGCAGCGGCTGATGCGGATCTGCGCGTCCCCCCGGCGGTGAGCCAGGTCCCGGTGGGCTGGGGACCCGCCTGTGCGTGGGCGAGCGCCGGCGCGCAGGCGAGGAACAGGGCGGCGAGACGAACGAGGCGCAACGGCGTGGGCTCCGGATCGGGAGAATCGGCGAACCCCCGACCTAGCGCTTTCGCGCCCCCCACGCCATCCGGTCAGGCGACGAGCTCCGGGAACGGCACGATGGTCGACTTCACCGTCTTCATCGCCATCGCGTCCTTCACCGCCTGCGACACGCCCTCCTGGGTGAACGGATAGACCGTCTGCATCTCGAGCCACGGATACTTGTCCCGGGCGCGGTAGAGCATGTCGACGCCCAGCGGCAGGTCGTTGCCGGTGAAGGCCCAGGAACCCAGGACGTTCAGGTCCTTGGAGCAGATCCGGTGCCAGGAGGTCTCGATCTTCCCCGCATCGGTGAACTGGCCCATCTCGACGTAGGTGCCGCCGTCGCGCAGGAACTCGATGCCTTCGGGTCCTGCGCTCGGGTGGCCCGAGCAATCCATCACCAGGTCGGCACCGAAGCCGCCGACGATCTCGCGCACCGCCGCGATGCGGGCCTCCGGCGTCGTGACCTCGGTGATGTCGATCGTAGCCTCGGCGCCGAACTTGCGGGCGAGCGCGAGCCGCGGCTCCTCCGGCGCGCCGACGCAGATCACCCGCCCCGCCCCCATCTCCTGGGCGGCGGCCACCGCCAGGATGCCGATCGGGCCGGAGCCCTGGATCACCACCGTGTCGCCCCACTTGAAGCCGCCGGCCCGGGTCGCCCGGTTGAAGGCGCGGATGCAGGAGGTCAGGGGTTCGGAGAGCGCGCCGAGGCGCAGGGACATGTCGTCGGGCAACTTGTAGACCTTGGTGCCCGGCAGCATCTCGAGATCGACATAGACGTATTCGGCCCAGCCGCCCCACAGGTGCGGCGCCTTGTCGAAGCCGAGATAGCGCCCGTAATAGACCGGGGTCAGGCACTTATTGGCCTGTTCGGGGTAGTGGACGCAGTAATAGCAGTGCCCGCACGGCATCAGCGGCGGGATCATCACCTTCGAGCCGACCTGGAGCGGCTTCTCCATGAAGTCGGCGGTGAACGCGTCGCCCTTCTCGACGATGACGCCGCCGATCTCGTGGCCGAGCGTGAACGGCCACGGCAGGGGCTTGGGCCAGTGGCCCTTGAGGATGTGCTGGTCGGTGCCGCAGACGCCGCAGGCGCCGACCTTGATCAGCGCGGCCTTGCGCGGAACCTTCGGCCAGGGCACCGATTGGATGACGGGTTCCGCCCCCGGGCCCGCGAACGTGGCCACGCGGATCTCAGGCTTGCTCATCGGCGCTTCCTCTTCCGGTTGTTCTGGCGCGGCGCGGGGCCACGAGCCGGATCGCTGCCCGGCCGCCCGCAGCCTATCATCGAATTCGGATTGTGCATCCCAATCGGGCGCGATCGATCGGCGGGGCGCGGGATGGCCGAGGTGACCGCGGCAGCGGCGAGCACGGCCGAGGCGACGGGCAAGCGCGCCTGGATCGACGCGCTCCTCGACCGGATCGAGCCGCCGCCCCTCGCGTCCTGGGCCTACGCCCTGCGGATCTGGCTCGCCATGATGCTGGCGCTCTATGCCGGGTTCTGGCTGCAGCTCGAGAGCGCGTCCTCGGCCGCCGTCACGGTGGCGATCCTCGCCCAGCCGAGGCGCGGCCAGGCCCTGTCGAAGGCGGCCTACCGCTTCCTCGGCACGCTCGTCGGCTTCGCGGTGGCGATCCTGTTCACGGCCCTGTTCGGGCAGGACCGGGTCGAGATGCTGGTCGCCTTCGCGACCTGGATGGGGCTGTGCGTCTTCGTCGCCAACTACCTCCAGGGCACCAAGGCCTACGGCGCCATGCTGTCGGGCTACACGGTGGCGATCATCGCCATCAACAACATCGATGCACCGCAATCGGTGTTCGAATCGGGCATCGGCCGCGTCGCCGCGATCATGCTCGGTATCGTGTCGATCACCTTCATCAATGATGCGCTCGGTGCGCCCTCCGTCTTCCCCGATCTCAGGGCCGGCATGGGGAAGGCCCGCGAGGCGGTGCGCGCCTTCGTCCGCCGGGCGGTCCGGGACGGCGACCCGGGCCCGGAGGACGCCGCCGACGCGATGCGCCTGGCGGCCGCCCCCCGCGACGCGATCGGGGTGGTCGCGACCGAGTTCCACGACGGCGCGAACCGGGCAGCGGGGGCGAGGAGCGCCGTGGCGGCCCTGTTCGCCTCGGTGGCGGCGGCCCGCTCCTTCGCCCTGGCGGTCGCGCGCTCCGGCGATCCGGACGACCTGAGAGGGCGTGTCGTCGCCGGCCTCGACGGCGACCGCGACGCCCTGCCCGATCTGGTGGCCCGGCTCGATGCGCTCGCCGCGAGCGGCACGGCCGATCCGGATGCCGTGCTGCTGCACCGGCGCGCCATCGACATCCTACGCCAGGACCTCCTCGCCGAGGACGGGATCGCGGCTTTGGAGACCGGCCGCGACCCGGTGCGCGACATGCGCCTGCCGGTGCATCGCGACTTTCCGGATGCCCTGCGCAACGCCGCCCGGGTGGTCATCACGGTGGCGATCGGCGCCGCTTTGTTCGTGCTGAGCGGCTGGCCGGCCACCTCCGCGGCCCTGCTCCAGGTCTCCGCCTTCGCGGCTCTCGCCTCGATCAACCCGAACCCGATCGGGTTCGCCACCGGCGCGCTGTGGGGCATGCCGCTCGCGGCGGTCTGCGCCGGCGTGGTCGAGTTCATCCTTCTCGACGGCGGACAGGGCTTCCCGCTGCTCGCCATCGCGATGGCGCCGGTGATCGTCACCGCCTGCCTGCTCAGCCTGCGGCCGGCGACCGCGAGCCTCGGCTTCATCCTGCTGGTGTTCTTCCCCGTCGTCCTGTCGCCGGCCAATCCCCAGCCCTACAACCCGGAATCCTACATCAACGCGAGCGTGCTGTTCTGCGTCGCCGGGCTGATCCTGTTCCTGGTGATCCGGATCGTCCTGCCGACCACCGACGCCCAGCGCCGGCGCTGGTCGCTCCGGGCGGCCCGGGCCGACGTGATCGAGGCCCTGTCGGGCGAGCCGCAGGAGGCCGACGAGCGGGTCAACCTCGACGCCGACCGGGTGGTGCAGTTCGCCGGCTGGGCCGGCACCGCGGGCGCGGTGCGCCGCGCCTCGCTACGCCACGCCTTCGCGCTCGCCGCCCTGGACACCGCCGCTGCCGGCGCGCAGGCCGGCCTCAACCGGCTCGCCGGAACCGCAGCCTATGACGACGCGGTGCGCCAGGCGAGGAGCGCCCTGCGGCGGGCCGAAGCCGGGCCGTTGCGGGAGGCGGGCGCCGCCCTCCTCGCCGCGGCCCGGGACACGCCGGCCGAATCGCGCCGCATCGCGACACGGGTCGTGGCCGACCTCGCCAGCGCGTCCTATGTCGTCGAAGGACAGGGCCGGGTGCTGCGGCGCCTCGACCTGTGGGGGACCCGCTAGGCGATGTTTCACGAACTGACGATCGGCGGGGTGCTGGTCTCCCCCTTCGTCGTCTACGCGGCCCTCGCGCTGGCGATCCTGCTGGCCTTGCGGCCGCTCCTGCGCCTGTTGCGGTTCGAGCGCGTCTTCGCGAACCCGCCGCTGGCCGAGGCGGGGATCTACATGTGCATCCTGGCGCTGCTGATCGTGCTGGTGTGACGCGACTTCCGCCGGGACTTGTCCGGAATTCGTATCACACCGGCCCGCGCGGCGCCTGAACGAATCCGACATCCGCATCGCGAAGCAATCGGTCGGGTATCAAACGAGGAGAGTGTGGTGGCGGTGAAGCGGACGACCCGGGGACGGCGGGTTTTACGGATCCTGGCGACCCTCGTGGTGCTGGTGCTCGCCGCCCTCGCCGCCCTGATCGTCTGGCAATACTACGTCACCGCGCCCTGGACCCGGGACGGGCGGGTGCGGGTGCAGGTGGCACGCATCGCCCCCCAGGTCTCGGGCCAGATCACCGAATTGCGGGTGGTCGACAACCAGCTCGTCCGCAAGGGCGACGTGCTCTACGTGATCGATCCCTTCGACTTCCGAGTCGCGCTCGATTCGGCCAAGGCCGATCTCGAGAACCGCGCCGCCGACCTCCAGGTCAAGCGCGCCCAGGCCGCGCGGCGCGAGGCGCTGACCACGGTCTCGACCTCGATCGAGGAGAAGCAGCAATATGCCGGGGTCGCCAAGCAGGCGGAGGCCGCCTTCGCCACGGCGCAGGCCCAGGTCGCGCAGGCCGAGATCAACCTGAAGCGCACGGAGGTGAAGAGCCCGGTCAACGGCTACGTCACCAACCTGCTCCTGCGGGTCGGCGACTACGCCGCCGCGGGCACGTCCAACATCTCGGTCATCGACGCCGATTCGTACTGGATCGACGGCTATTTCGAGGAGACCAAGATGGACCACATCCGGGTCGGCGACCCGGCGACCGCCGCCCTGATGGGCTACGCCGCGCCGATCCGCGGCCGGGTCGACAGCATCACCCGCGGCATCAGCACCCCGAACGCCGCGGCGAGCACGCAGGGGCTGCCCAGCGTCGATCCGGTCTATACCTGGGTCCGCCTCGCCCAGCGGGTGCCGGTGCGCATCCGCATCGAGGCGGTGCCGACGGGCATCGCCCTCGTCGCCGGCATGACCGCCACGGTCTCGGTCGGGGCCTATGCCGAGCCCGGCGACCGCCTGCGCGACGTATTCAGCGCCTTCGTCGACCGCCTCGGCCCCCGGCGGCCGGACGGCGCCGCCGTCTCGCCGGCGGGAATCACCACCACCGTGAAGGGCCCGCACGCGATCTCGACCCTGCCGGCGCCCGACCCGAAGGCGGGTCCGAGCGCCGAGGAGATCGCGCCGGGGATCGCGCCCGGCATCAACGCGCCGCCGGAGAGTGCCAAGGACGGTCAGGCCAAGGACGGTCAGGCCAAGGAGCCGCGCGGCTCCCACCGCAATCCCGGCTCCGGCCGCACCGCACGGGATTGACACGCTCCCGCTTCCCACGGCACAGGAGAGGGGCTTCACCGCGCGCGGGCGTGGCGGAATTGGTAGACGCAGCGGACTCAAAATCCGCCGTCCTCACGGATATGTCGGTTCGAGTCCGACCGCCCGCACCACTCGTCCCGGGCAGCCCCATTGTCCGTCCGCGGTGATGCCCGGCCCATCCCCGGCCGCCCTTCGTCGCCCTTCCGCGAGATCAATCGTCGTAGTGCCACCGGCACTGAGCGATCTCGAGCGTCTGCGCCGCGCCGGAACCGCTCACGCGATAGACGAGCCTGTGTTCCCCCGAGATCCGGCGCGACCACCAACCCTCGAGCTTGAATTTCAAGGGCTCGGGTTTGCCTGTCCCGGTGAACGGAGTTCGTTTGATCTCCTTGATGAGGTCGTTGATTCGTTGCAGCGTTGCGCTGCTCTCGCCCTTCCAGGACAGATACTCGTTCCAGGCATCGTCCGAGACGGCGAGTTTCATCCCTCGGTCGCCTCGTCGGACCGGTCGTCCTCGATCAGAGAGCGTTCGATCCCTTGGTCAGCGTCGAGCTGTTCGATGGACCGCATCAGGCGCCGCGCATTGGCAGGCGAGCCGAGGAGGTGCAGGGTTTCCCGCAGGCTGTTCAGCTCGGCGAGGGGGAGCAGCACCAGGGGCTCGTGACCCTGACGGGTGACCACCAGCTCTTCCCGGTCGCGTTCGACCCGGTCGAAGTGGGTCGCGATGCTCTGTCGGAAATCAGTCAGGCTCACATGCGTCACGGCCTTCTCCATCTGTACGCATCACCGTACATAAACCGGGAGTTCCCGGGTGCCGAGGTGATGCCCCGCGTGTCATCCGCGACCGACCGGATTCACGGCAGCATCGGCCACGATCATCCGGATCGCTCACCACGACCAGCGGCCCGCCTCACATCTCCGGCACCGCCAGCGCCCGCTCCAGCACCGGCATCACCCGCGCATCCGCCATCTGCGCCACGTTGAAGCGCATGCGCGACCCGGCCGTGCGCGAGACGCTGAACACGTCGCCCGGCGCCAGCACCACGCCCTCGCGGAGCGCCGCCCGGGCCACGGATGCGGCGTCGCGGTCCTCCGGCAGGCTGCACCAGAGATAGAATCCGCCCCGCGGCATCAGCCAGGGCCGGATGCCGAGGGGAGCCAGCCGCTCGGCGGCCTCGCGCCGGGCCCGGTCGAGGCGGCGGCGCACGGAATCCAGGTGCTTGCGGTACTGGCCGTCGCCGAGAACGCCCGCGACCAGTTCCGCCGCGACCGGGCTGACCCCGCCGAAGCTCGTCGCCACCTGGAGGTCGATCAAGGCCTCGATCCAGTCCGGCTTCGCCACGACGTAGCCGCAGCGGATCGAGGCCGAGAGGGTCTTGGAGAAGCTGCCGATCCGGATCACCCGCGTGAGCCCGTCGAGGCCGGCGAGACGCGGCGAGGGTTCGGGCTCGAAGGGCGCGAAGATGTCGTCCTCGACGATGGTGACGTCGTGGGCGGCGGCCGCGTTGAGGAGCCGGTGGGCGACGGCCGGCGAGAGCGTGGCGCCGGTCGGGTTGTGGAGCGCCGAATTGGTGACGTAGAGCCGCGGCCGGTGCGCGGCGGCGGCTTGCGCGAAACGCTCCGGGTCCGGTCCCGCCTCGGTGAAGGGGATGCCGACCACGTTGGCCCGGTGGGCGCGCAGCAGCGCCTGGAAGTTGAAGTAGCAGGGGTCGTCGACCAGCACCGTGTCGCCGGGTCGCACGAGCAGGCGGCAGATCAGGTCGATCGCCTGCGTGCCCGAGCCGGTGAGCAGGACCTGGTCCGGGCCGACCGCCAGCCCCTCCGCGGCGCATTGCCGGGACAGCAGCCGGCGCAACGGGAGCGGTCCGCGCGTGGCGCCGTAATTGGTGAGCACGGAATCCTCGGCCCGGGCGAGGCCGCGGGCGGCGCGGCGGAGCGCCGCGACCGGCATCCAGGCCGGCGGCAGCCAGCCGCAACCGGGCTTCGGGCTCTCCGGCTCGCCGTCGAGGGATTGCCGGGACACCCAGAGCGGGTCCACCGCCCGGTCGAGGCGCGGGCCGGTCTCGGCGAGCACCGGCAGCGGACCCGGCGCCGCGGCGTAGAAGCCGGAACCGGGGCGCGAGCGCACCGCCCCATCCGCCGCGAGGCGCTCATAGGCCTCGACCACCGTCGAGGGCGAGACGCCCATGGCGGCGGCGAGCCCGCGGATCGACGGCAGCCGCTCCCCCGGCGCCAGCCCCCGCGCGGCGATCCGGGCCCGGATCGCCGCCATCACCGCCGCCGTGCGGCCGCCTTCCGCCATCGCCTCGTCCCCGGCCATGTGGGTGCAGGCACCCATACAGTTCGGCGCAACCGTATGGGACCGTGCCTTCGGCAGATAGACCGGGAGCCGTATTCCTGTCGCCGGTCGTGGACAGATTCGGAGACAGAATGAGGCGTGGGTCTCCCCTCTCCCACCCGGGGAGGAGGGATCCCGCGCCTCATCCGGTCTCACCGGTGAAAGAGACGTGAGCGATGCAACGGTCGGCGGATGGGTGGGGCAGCGGGCTCCTCGGGGTGGTCATCTTCAGCGGCTCGCTGCCGGCGACGCGGGTGGCGGTGGGGGGCTTCTCGCCGCTCTTCCTCACCTCGGCCCGGGCGGTGATCGCGGCCCTCCTCGGGGCGGCGCTGCTGTGGGGTTTGCGGCAGGCGCGGCCGGCGCGGTCGGACCTCCTGTCGCTCGCCATCGTGGCCTTCGGCGTGGTGCTGGGCTTCCCGCTCCTGACGGCGCTGGCGCTCCAGCACGTCACCTCGGCCCATTCGATCGTGTTCATCGGCCTCCTGCCGCTCGCCACCGCCCTGTTCGGCGTCCTGCGCGGGGGCGAGCGGCCGCGGCCGGCATTCTGGCTGTTCTCGCTGGTCGGCAGCGCCGCGGTGGCGGGCTTCGCCCTCGTCCAGGGCGGCGCGGGGTCGTTTACCGGCGACCTCCTGATGCTCGCCGCCATCCTGCTCTGCGGGCTCGGCTACGCGGAAGGCGCGGCCCTGTCGCGCCGGCTGGGCGGCTGGCAGGTGATCTCCTGGGCGCTGGTCCTGTCCCTGCCGGCGATGCTGGTCCTGGCCCTCGCGACCCGGCCGGCGGGGGTGGCGCAGGTCGGCGGGCCGGCTTGGGCCGGCCTCGCCTACGTCTCGGTGTTCAGCATGCTGGTCGGCTTCGTGTTCTGGTATCGCGGCTTGGCGCGGGCGGCATCGCCGGGGTGGGCCAGTTGCAGCTGCTCCAGCCCTTCCTCGGCCTGGCGCTGGCGGGCCTGCTCCTCGGCGAGCCGGTCGCCCCGGCGATGATCGCCGTGACCGGGCTGGTGGTCCTGTGCGTGGCGGGAGCCAAAAGGTTCGCGTGAGCGAACCGTCCCACGGAGAATGTGGTTCGCGTGTGCGGACCGACCCATCCTGGGCCAGAAGCTAACGGCCGAGGTTGACGGCGTGTTTACGGCATCGTGCGCATTGTCCGCATCATGCGTCGTGGCATCGTAGCGTTCTCAGCCTTCACGCTTTTCGGCCTGGGGCTTACCGGATGCGCGCTCAACCGGTTTGAGCAGCGCGAACCGTGGCGGAATCAGGCCGAAGAGGTCTGCCTCGCCCAGAAACTCGTTCGTCCGAGCGAGGACATCCAGCCCGTCAAGGAGATCGACGGGCCGGGCGTGTGCGGGATGGTGCATCCGTTCCGGGTCACGCGGCTCGCCGGCGGGACGGTGGCGCTCAAGCAGCGCATGACGCTGGCCTGCCCGATCATCCCGGAGGTCGAGGCCTGGCTCGCCGGCACGGTGCAGCCGGCGGCCGAGATCTATTTCGGCCAGCCGGTGGTCGAGATGAATTCCGGCTCGTATTCCTGCCGCGGCCGCAACAACCAGGTCGGCGCCAAGCTCTCGGAGCATTCCTTCGGCAACGCCGTCGACGTGATGTCCTTCCGCTTCGCCGACGGCTACGTGGTGACGGTGAAGGGCGGCTGGCGCGGCACGGAAGCCGAGCAGGGCTTCTTGCGCGAGGTGTTCCTGGGGGCGTGCAACCACTTCACGACCGTGCTGGCGCCGGGGTCGAACGTCTACCATT
Organism: Methylobacterium aquaticum; assembly: GCF_016804325.1. Lineage (NCBI taxonomy): Bacteria > Pseudomonadati > Pseudomonadota > Alphaproteobacteria > Hyphomicrobiales > Methylobacteriaceae > Methylobacterium > Methylobacterium aquaticum. The sequence goes on along the minus strand of NZ_CP043627.1, from coordinate 4,722,882 downwards.
ACGACCACCTGCATCTCGATCTGGCACGGCACGATCCCCGGGGCCTGCGCCGGATCTGCAAGCCGCTGATCAAGTACGAATCGCGCCTGCCGCCCCCCGGTACGCCGCTCTCGCCGATCCGCAGGAAGCCGCCGGCCTGGCAGCCGGCCCCCGAGCCGGCGCCGATCGACGTCGAGCAGGACGATCCCTACGGCCTGTCGCCGACGAGCGCCCGGGAGACCGCGACCAAGGTCGCCCGCTCGCCCTCCCCTGCGCCGGTCCACGCCTACGTCCCGCCGCCGGCGCGGCCGGCGATGATCGCCGAGCCGCGGGCCCTTCCGGAGCCGCTGCCGCTCTCGAGCCCGACCTGGTCGTCCGGCCCGATCTACTGACGACGCCTCATACCAATGGCCCAAGATGCCGACGCATCGGGCCCTTGAGCCATCTCGAATTGTCTATGCCAAGCCAGAGGCTCGACGAAAATTCGAGAACGGAACCAAAGGTCGTTTCCAACGACCGTTGGTATCACGCCGACACGCCGCCGAGATCCGCCACCACGGCGCGGCGCGCCGCGGCGTCCTCGGCCAAGCGGTGGACATGCATCTCGGTCGCGCCACGGGCCCGGGCGCGGGTGAGCCAGCCGCGGGCGAGTCGCTCGCGCGGGCTCTCGCCGGCGGCGGCCACCGCCACCAGCTCGGCGGTGCCGTCGCCGCCGCGGCGCACCGCGATCACCACCGCCTCGCCGACCTCCGCCGGATCGTCGTCGAGGGCGTGGATCCCCACCACGTAGCGGCGGCCGGACTGGCCGCGCCAGGCACTCAGCGGCAGGGCCGGGGTGCCGCGCAGGCTCGAGGCCGTTCTCAGGCGCTCCTCACGCACGTCCATTCTCCTCGCGCGGTCGTTCTGGATGTCCCGCATCGCCACCGACCAGGACAGGGCTCGTTTGTTCGCCATTTGTTCCAGCCTAGTTCCGATCCCGGACGTCCGTCAAGCGCGAACGATCGGTATGAAGACGATCTGGCGAGGGTGTGCGCGAGGTTCAAGAGCCGGGGTCGATCCGACGCTCCGGGCAGGGTGGCGCGGCGGCCGCCAAGGCCGCCGCGCGCCCGGTTACCAGCGGTGATGCCAGCCGTGATGGCCCCACCCGTGGTGGTGGCCCCAGCCGCCGCCCCATCCGACCCGGCGCCAGCCGCCGCCATAGCCCCAGGGCCGGTGCCAGCCGGCGCGACGCCAGCCGTAGCCCCAGCGCGGGCCGACGACGACCGTGCGGTAGCCGACGACGGGGGCGTAATAGACCCGGGGTCCCCAGGCGTTCGGGCGGCACCAGCCGCGCCAGTTCCGGTGGAATCCGGGACCGCAGCCGTCCCGCGCTTCCGCGGTCGTCGCCGTGCCGGCGAGGGCGCCGAGAGACAGGATCGCAGCGCCTGCAGCCATCGTCCAACGCATCATGGCCTCCTGTTGGTGAGGCCCATGAAATGCACGAGGCGGGGACATCGTTTCAAGATTACGAAGAGTTCATGTTCGACCACCGACGGCTCCAAGGCTGTGCTTGCGCAGCGTTCGGATCCGGATCGAAACAGTCGGATTTCGAGGGACAGGACGGATTTTTCCGACGTCCTTCCCACCCTCGGCCTCATCCTGAGGTGTTAGCCGATCGAAGATCGGCCGACCTCGAAGGAGACCTCCAGCAAGCTCCGTGATCCCTGGAGCCCTCCGTCGAGGTCAATCCATCCCCGATGGACCGATACCTCAGGACGAGGTCGAGGGCGGGGCAGGAAGCCGGACGTCGTCGTCGACCGGAGGAGCATCACCCCCCTACGCCCGCGCCGCGCCTGTGCCGTCCGCCTCGCGCACCAGGGCATCCGAGGCGGTCTCGATCCGCTGCTGCAACTCGGCATGGAACGCGTCCCGCGAAAGGCCCGGCGGAATCACCGGAAGGAACTCGATCACCGCCGTACCGGGCCGGTAGGTCAGGCGGCGGCGGCCCCAGAACACCCCGGTATTGAGGGCGACCGGCAGGCACGGCACGCCGAGGCGGTCGTACATGTGGACGACGCCGTACTTGTAGGCCGGGGGGCGCCCACCGCACGGCGCGTGCCCTCGGGAAAGATGATCAGGCGGCGGCCATCGGCCATGGCGGCGGCGGCCTCCTCGTTCATCAGCGCCAGGGCGCGGGAGCCCTTCGAGCGGTCGATCGCCACCATCTCGCTGCGGGCGAGGTACCAGCCGAACAGCGGCAGCCACATCAGCTCGCGCTTGAGGATGTAGGTGAAGTCGTCGAGCACCGTGACGAGGGCCAGGGTCTCCAGCGCCGATTGGTGCTTGGCGGCGACCAGCACGCCCCCGGCCGGCAGATGCTCCAGCCCGCGGAACTCGACCCGCAGGCCGACGATCAGGTGCAGGAGCTTCAGGATGGTCCGGCCCCAGGTCTGGGCGAGCCAGACCACGCTGCGCCGGCTGACCATGGTCGGCAGGCCGAGGATCATGATCCCGGCGGTGGCGAGATAGAACGCGACGGTGAACAGGATCGAGCGGACGAGCGGCATGATGGGTGGAACAGCGAGCCTTCCGGGCCGGCGCCGCGTCCGGAAGGGGATCGCGGGCCGCCCGCGTGATGCGGAGGCGCCCTCCTTAGAGCATTTCGGCGCGCGCGTAACGGCGACTTGCCGGGGCGGCCCGATCGTCGCGACGGAAACGGCGCGGCGGGGGCCGCGGGGCGGATGCCGGAGCGGAAAAAACGTGCTTTAAGCCACGACGGACCCGCACCCGAGATGCGGGACAACCATCGACCCGGATTCGTCGGGTCTTCCAGGGAGGATGCCATGACCACGCTCACGCGCCGCCGCGCGCTCCATCTCGCCGTCGCCGGCGCCGTCGCGGGACCGGCGGTGTTGCGCATCACCCGGGCGCATGCGGCCGAGTTCAGCCTGAAGGCCGCCAACAACACCCCGATCAGCCACCCCCTCACGGTCTTCATGACCAAGGCCGCGGACGGGATCCGCGAGGAGACCGGCGGCAAGGTCGACATCAAGCTGTTTCCCAACAACCAGCTCGGCGGCGACACCGACATGCTGAGCCAGCTGCGCTCCGGCGCGCTGGAATTCTTCACCCTCTCGCCGCTGATCCTCGCCACCCTGGTGCCGGCGGCCTCGATCAGCGGCGTCGGCTTCGCCTGGTCGTCCTACGACAAGCTGTGGCCGGCGATGGACGGCGATTTCGGCGCCCATGTGCGGGCGCAGATCGAGAAGTCGGGCCTCTACGCCTTCGACCGTATCTGGGAGAACGGCTTCCGCCAGACCACCTCGTCGACCCGGCCGATCCTGAAGCCGGAGGACTTCAAGGGCTTCAAGATCCGGGTCCCGCCGAGCCCGATGTGGACCTCGATGTTCAAGGCCTTCGACGCCGCCCCGATGACGATCAACTTCGCGGAAGTGTACTCGGCGCTCCAGACCAAGATCGCCGAGGGCCAGGAAAACCCGCTGACCCTGATCGACAACGCCAAGCTCTACGAGGTGCAGAAGTACCTCTCGAAGACCAACCACATGTGGGACGGCTTCTGGCTCCTGTCGAACGGCAAGGTCTGGCGCGGCCTGCCGCAGGACGTGAAGACCGTGATCGCCAAGCACTTCAACACCCAGGCCGTGGCGCAGCGCGCCGACATGGCCCAGCGCGCCGGCACGACCGAGCAGGACCTGAAGGCCCGCGGCCTGACCATCCAGGACGTCGACACCAAGGCGTTCCAGGCCAAGCTGCAATCGGCCGGCTTCTACAAGGAGTGGAAGGGCAAGTTCGGCGACGACGCCTGGGCGCTCCTCGAGAAGCACACCGGCCCGATCTCCTGAGCGACAGCCGGGCCTGACCCACACCAAGCCCCGGCGGCTCACGCCGCCGGGGCTGTCAGGACGGCGCGGCCGAACAGGTAGCCCTGCCCCTCCGTGAAACCCTCCTCGTGCACCACCGCGAGCTGGGCCGGCGTCTCGACGCCCTCCGCCACCGTCTCGATGCCGAGGCGCCGGCCGAGCTCGGCCACCACGCCGACGATCGCCCGGCAATCCGGCCGCTCGACGGCGTCGCGCACGAACGAGGCGTCGAGCTTGATCCGGTCGAACGGGAAGGCGCGCAGGCGCCCGAGGGACGAGAACCCGACGCCGAAATCGTCGAGCGAGATCCGCACGCCCATGGCGTGCAGGAGCTGCAGGTCGTCGACGATGCCCTCGGTGGAGTTGGTCAGCACCGTCTCGGTGATCTCGAGCTCGAGGCGCCGGGGGGTAAGGCCGGTCTGCTTCAGGATCTCCTGCACCGCCCGCGGCAGGCTGCCATCCCCGAGCTGGCGCACCGAGACGTTGACGCAGATCCGGGCCTGGTCGGGCCAGGCGGCGGCATCGCGGCAGGCCCGGTCGAGGATCCACAGGCCGAGCACCCGGATCAGGTCCGACTTCTCGGCGAGCGGAATGAATTTCCGCGGCGGGATCGACCCGCGGCCCGGATGGGTCCAGCGCAGGAGCGCCTCCCGGGCGGTGACCGCGCCGTGCGAGAGGCCGATGAGCGGCTGGTAGGCGACGCCGAGCTGGCCGGCCGCGATGGCGTGCCGCAGGTCCTGCTCCAGGCGCTCCTCGTCGCTGCGCTCGATCTGCAGTTCCGGCGTGAACGGGCGCCAGGCGGCCTTGCCGGCGCCCTTGGCGGCGTAGAGCGCGCAATCGGCCTGGTGCAGCATGGCGTCGGGGGAGGTCGTCTCCTCCGAAAAGGCGATGCCGATGCTGGCGGTGACGTGGCGCGGCCGCTGGCCCTCGATCGCGTAGGGCCGGGCGAGCTCGATCAGCAGGCCCTCGGCGAGGGAGACGGCGAGGTCGCCGGCCACGCCCGGGAGCAGCAGGGCGAATTCGTCGCCGCCGAACCGGGCGGCGAGCCCGGTTGGCGGCAGGACCCGGCGCAGGCGGTCGGCGACCTGCTGCAGCAGCGCGTCGCCCGCCTGATGCCCGAGATCGTCGTTGACGGCCTTGAAGCCGTCGAGGTCGAGGAACAGCAAGGCGGTGCCGGCGGGCAGCCGTCCGCCCTCGGCGCTCTCGCGCAGGCGCCGCCACAGCATCGTGCGGTTGGCCAGACCCGTGAGGGCGTCGTGGTGGGCGAGCCGGATGATCTCCAGCTCGGCCTCGCGCTGGCGGGTCACGTCCTCGAAGGTGACGACGAAGGCCCCGCCCGGGACGCCCCGGCGCACGACGGCGATGGCGCGGCCGTCCGGCGTCGGCACCACGACCGCCTCGCCGCGGGCGAGCCCGGCCTCGTGCCCGGCGAGGAGGGCGGCGCCCGCCCCCTCCCCGGCATCCGGCTCCGCGAAGGCGAGGGCCCACAGGGCCGCGACCGGCATCCCGACGAGGTCGCGCCCGCCGGCCGCGGCGAACATCGCGAAGAAGCGCTGGTTGAGGAGCCGCACCTGGCCGTCGGCATCGAACAGACAGAGGCCCTGCGACATGGTCGAGAGGGCGAGGTCGAGGATCAGCGCCACCGCCTCGAACTGGCCGCCCTCCTCCCCGCGCGGTGTCGCGTCGCGGATGGTCTGGGCAAAGCCGGCGAGCCTGTCGCCGTCGTGGATCGCCGTGATGACCGTGCTGGCCCGGAACCGGCTGCCGTCACGCCGCGGCCACCACCCTTCCGTCTCGTGCCGCCCGGCTTCCCGGACCGCCGCGAGCGCCGCGGCGGAATCTTCGGGCGCCTCGCCATACGCGAAGGTGCGGCCGACCACCTCGGCGGCCAGGTAACCGGTCAGGTGCTCGGCGCCGGGGTTCCAGGCGACGACCCGCCCGTGAGGATCGAGAAGGCAGAGGGCCGGATCGGTCGCGTTCCAGACGAGGCGTGACCAGGCATCGTGAAGCGCGGAGGCCGCATCGTCGTCGTCCGTGCGGATCGCGATCGCTTCACTCCCCATCGACGCACAGCCCCATCGCGCCGCGGGCTGTGTTCCGCGGACGCTCACCATTTCGAGGCGCACGCTAGGCGATTTGGTGCCGGAGGTTGAGTCGAATTCTCGGCCTATGCCGCGGCGCGGGGCTCGGTGTGGCGCCGGCCCCACCTTCCGGTTCCGGACGAGTCGCCCGGAACCCGGATCACTCCCACTCGATCGTGCCGGGGGCTTGGAGGTGATGTCGTAGGTCACCCGGTTGATGCCCTTGACCTCGTTGATGATCCGGGTCGCGACCCGGCCCAGGAACGCCATGTCGAAGGGGTAGAAATCCGCCGTCATGCCGTCGACCGAGGTGACGGCGCGCAGGGCACAGACGTGGTCGTAGGTGCGCCCGTCGCCCATCACGCCGACGGTCTTGACCGGCAGGATCACCGCGAAGGCCTGCCAGATCGTGTCGTAGAGGCCGGCCTTGCGGATTTCTTCCAGGTAGATCGCATCGGCCTTGCGGAGCGCATCGAGCTTCTCGCCCGTGATCTCGCCGGGGCAGCGGATGGCGAGGCCCGGACCCGGGAAGGGATGGCGGCCGACGAAGGCCTCGGGCAGGCCGAGCTCGCGGCCGAGCACCCGCACCTCGTCCTTGAACAGCTCGCGCAGGGGCTCGACGAGCTTCATGTTCATGCGGGCGGGCAGGCCGCCGACATTGTGGTGGCTCTTGATCGTCACCGACGGGCCGCCGGTGAACGACACGCTCTCGATCACGTCCGGGTACAGCGTGCCTTGCGCCAGGAAGTCGGCGCCGCCGATCTTCTTCGCTTCGGCCTCGAACACGTCGATGAACAGGCGGCCGATCGTCTTGCGCTTGACCTCGGGATCCGTGACCCCGGCAAGCTCGCCGAGGAACAGGTCGGAGGCTTCGACGTGGACGAGCGGGATGTTGTAGTGGTCGCGGAACAGCCGCACCACCTCCTCGGCCTCGCCCTGGCGCAGCAGGCCGTGATCGACGAAGACGCAGGTGAGCTGCTCGCCGATCGCCTCGTGGATCAGCACCGCCGCCACCGCCGAATCGACGCCGCCCGAGAGGCCGCACAAAACCTTGGCGCCGCCGACCTGGGCGCGGATCCGCTCGATCGCCTCCTCGCGGAAGGCGGCCATCGACCAGTCGCCGGTGCAGCCGGCGATGTCGCGCACGAAGTTGCGGATCAGCAGCGCGCCGTGGGGGGTGTGGGCCACCTCGGGGTGGAACTGCACCGCGTAGAATTTCCGGTCCTCGTCCGCCACCGCCGCGAAGGGGGCGTTGGGCGAGATCGCCACGGTGGTGAAGCCGTCGGGCAGCTTCGTCACCCGGTCGCCGTGGCTCATCCAGACCGGATATTTCTCGCCGACATGCCAGACGCCGCGGAACAGCGCGCTGTCGGCGATGATCTCGACCTCGGCCCGGCCGAACTCGGCGTGGTGGCCGCCCTCGACCTCGCCGCCGAGCTGCGCCGCCATGGTCTGCTCGCCGTAGCAGATCCCGAGAACCGGCACGCCGGCCTCGAACACCGCCTGCGGCGCCCGCGGCGAGGATTCGACGGTGACCGATTCCGGCCCGCCCGACAGGATCACCGCCCGCGGCTTCATCGCCGCGAAGGCCGCCTCGGCCGCCTGGAACGGGACGATCTCGGAATAGACCCCCTCCTCACGCACCCTTCGGGCGATGAGCTGGGTCACCTGGCTGCCGAAATCGATGATGAGGATCTTGTCGTGCTCGGTCGTCATGGAACGATGAGTTAGACGAGGCTCCGGCTCCGCGCAACGCGCCGCACCGCGCATCCCCGGTGCATCCACGGCATTAACCGGACGTTCAGGCGCTAACGGCGATCGAGGCGCCCCCAACCCACCAGACAGGGAGCCTCGTCATGCGAGCCGTCGTCCTCGGGATCGCCGCCACCCTCGCCACGGGCTTGAGCCTCACGCCGGCCTCGGCCCTGCCGGTCGCCCCCGGCCACAGCGTCGCGCCCGTCGCCTCGATCGAGCAGGCGCAGTACGTCACCCGCCGGGTGATCCGCCGCGGTCCGCGCTGCACGGTCAAGGTGACCCGCACCCGCGGGCCCTTCGGCCGGGTGGTGGTGCGCAAGGTGCGCCGCTGCTACTGAGCCGCGCCTGACGATTCGGAAGGGCGGCCCCGTGGGGCCGCCCTTCTTCAGTTCGGCCAGAGCGCCAGCAGCGTCCGGAGCGCCGCCACGAAGGCGAGCGGCTGGTCGACCATCACGTGATGATAGGCCTCCGGCAGGTCGATCCGGGGTGAGCCCGGCGGCAGCAGGCCCTGGACATAGGCCGCATCGGCCGGGCGCATCAGGTCCGAGCGGGCGCCGGTGACGAGCGCCAGCGGGCAGCGCGCTCCCGTCACCATCGCGGCCCGGTCCGGCAGGGCGAGGCGGGCCCAGAGCGACGGGTCGAAGCGCCAGCTCCAGCCGCCCGCCACCTCCTTCAGCGATTCGCGGGCGATCAGGTCGGCGATGTAGAGCGCGTCGCAGGGCTGCATCGGCGCGAAGCGGAATCGCGCCAGAGCCGCTTCCAGGGTCGGGTAGACCCGGTGATGCGCGAAGCGCCCGTCCTCGCGCCGGCGGCCGGTGCGGCGCTCGGGGGAGAAGATCGGCGGATCGACGATCACGGCGCCGCGCCAGCGCCCGGCCTCCCGCCCCGCCTCGGTCAGCATCGGGAAGCAGCCGAAGGAATGGCCGACCATCACGGGCATCCCGGCATCGAACAGGCCGGTCTCCCGCGCCACCGCCTCGATCTCGTCGGCGAAGGTGTCGAGGTCGTAGGTCTCGCGCCAGTCCGAGCCGCCCATGCCGGACCAGGACGGGGCCGCCACCCGGTAATCCTCCGCGAGATACGGCGCGATGAAGCGCCACCAGCCCGCATGGGCCCCGTTGCCGTGCAGGAGCAGCAGCCCCGGTCGCCCGCGCCGGCCCCACGCGAAGGTCTCGAGGCACGCGCCCTTCACCGTGACGCGCCCGATCTCCGGTGCGGCGGCGACCGCGTCCCGGAACCAGTCGGGGGCGGGCGGAGACTCGCCCTCCAGATGGCCGAGGGGAGCGGAGAGGTTCGGGTCGGGGGGCAGAGGGTCGGTCACGGGCGCGATGATGCGGCGTGGCCGGAGGCCGTGTCAATCGAGATTGGAAGAATGGGTATGGCTCTTTGGCCATGATGCGAGCAGGCGTTCGAAACCCCGGTCTCTCACAACCGGATGAACCCCCGCCGCCTCGCCCAGGTGGCGAACAGGCCCGGCCAGGCCGCGGCCGGCGACCCCGGCACGCCGAGGTTGAAGCCGTGGCCGCCGCGCTCGAACAGATGCATCTCCACCGGCACCTCGACGGCCCGGAGCGCCGAGAACATCAGGAGCGAGTTGTCGACGACGGCGATCGGGTCGTCCGCGGCCTGGGCCAGGAAGGTCGGCGGGGTCTCGGGCGGGACGCGGGTCTCGACCGAATAGGCCTCGGTGGCGACGCGGGTCGGGCTGTCGCCGACGAGGACGCGGCGGCTCGAGGTGCGGTCGAAGGGCGGTTTCAGGGTGATGACCGGATAGATCAGCGCCGCGACGTCGGGCCGGGCCGAGACCGCGTCGTCCTCATCCACGGGCTTGTACAGTGGCGCGGCGAAGCGGGTGCTGGCCGACCCCATCAGGTGGCCGCCGGCCGAGAAGCCCATGACCCCGACCCGGTTCGGCTCGTAGCCGTAGCGCCGGGCCCGGGCCCGCACCAGGCGCGTCGCCCGCAGGGCGTCCTGGATCGGCGCGTCGGCCCCCGCCGCCCAGCCCTCGCCGGGCAGGCGGTAGACCAGCGCGAAGGCGGTGACGCCTAAGCTGTTCAGCCAGCGCCCGACCGGCACCGCCTCGTGGCCGAGATCGATGCGGCGATAGCCGCCCCCGGCGGCGATCACCATCGCGCTCCCGGTCGGCCGCGCCGGGCGCATCACCAGCAGGCAGGGCTCGGCGACGCCGGTGACCACGCCCTCGCGGCTCTCGTCGAAGCGCGGCCCGTCCGAACCGGGCCCGCCGCCCCCCGGCGGCTGGCCGGGCCAGAGCGGCATCACCTCCAGGGCGGCACCGGGCGCGGTCTCCGGCGGCGCATCGTGCCCCGATGGTGTCTCCCGCGGCCGCTCCGGGGGTGTTCCGTCCAACGGTGGCGGCGCGCCCGCCGGCCGCTCCTGCGCGGCGGCGGGCGCGAGGGCGAGGGCGGCCGTTCCCGTGAGCAACGTCCTGCGATGCAGCGCCATGCCGACCGTCCGATACGCCCGATGACCGCGACCCAGCTCCCGAAGACCCCGGCCCCGAGACCCGATCGCACGAGGCTCGATCGGACCGCGGGACGACCCCTCGTCCGCCCTGCATACGCCAAGCTGCCGCCGATGCACGGCAGAAAAGTACCGGGTCGGCCGGGCGATGCGCGGCGCCGGGTTCAGGAATGGTCCGGCCCGCGCTCCAGGAGCGCGACGTAGAAGCCGTCGGTCCCGGTCCGCTCCGGGGTCATCTGGATGCCGTGGGCGGTGCGGCGGACCCTGGTGGCGACGGCGTCGGGCAGGTCGAGGGGCCGGGGCGCGATGTCGTCGCGCCGGCCGACGAGCCCGGCCACGGCCGCATCGTTCTCCTCCGGCAGGAGCGAGCAGGTGACGTAGACGATCCGACCGCCCGGCCGCACCAGCCGCGCGGCGCGGTCGAGCACCGCCTCCTGCTCGGCCACCCGGGTGGCGAGGCTGCCGGGGCGCAGGCGCCACTTGGCGTCCGGGTTGCGCCGCCAGGTGCCCGAGCCGGTGCAGGGCGCATCGACGAGGACGAGGTCGGCGGTCCCGTCGAGGTCGGTCAGCACGTCAGGCCGTCCTTTGCCGCCGCGGGGCGTGCGCACCTCCGCCGTGGCGCCGGCCCGGCGCAGGCGCTCGTGGATCGGCGCGAGGCGCCGCGGGTCGCCGTCGGTGGCGATCAGCCGGCCCTGATCGTTCATCAGGGCGGCCAGCGCCAGGGTCTTGCCGCCGCCGCCGGCGCAGAGGTCGATCACGGTCATGCCGGGACCCGCCCCGGAGAGCCGGGCGGCGAGCTGCGAGCCCTCGTCCTGGATCTCGAACCAGCCGTCCAGGAATTCCGGCTCGACGTGGAGCGCCGGCCCGCGGCCATCCTCGCCGAGCGGCACCCGCAGGCCGTCCGGCGAGAGCGGCGTCGGCTCGGGGGCGAGATGGGCCAGCGCCTCGGCCGTGCCGGGGCGGGTCGCCTTGAGGGTGTTGACCCGAATGTCGAGGGGCGCGCGGCGGGCGAGCGCCCGCAATTCGGGCAGGAGGTCGTCGCCCAGAGCGTTCTCGAGGGACGGCACCACCCATTCGGGCACGTCGCCGGCGACGTGGACCGGAGCGTCGGCGAGCGTCCCGGTCTCGAGCCGCGTCCGCTCGGCCTCGGTGAGGGGGGCGGGCGCGAAGCGCTCGCCGGTGAACAGTTCCGCGACCGTCCGGGCCGCGAGGCCGCGCTGGAGCCGCAGCGAGCCGATCAGCGTCGCGCGCGGGCTGTCCGCACCCATGATCCAGGCGGAGGAGGCGCGACGGCGCAACGCGTCGTAGACCAGCGTCGCGATGGTGGCGCGGTCGCCGGAGCCGGCGAAGCGGTGGGCGAGGCCCCAATCCTTCAGGGCATCGGCCACCGGGCGGCGGCGCTCGGCGATGTCGGCCAGGACCTCGATGGCGGCGGAGAGGCGGGCGCCGGGGGTCATCGCGAAACCGCCACGCCAGCGCCGCGGGACCGGCCCATCCCGGCCAAGCTTTCGGCCAGGCGCGTCGCGAAGCCTTGGCCGTTCCCCTCGTTGAGCCGGAGACCCGCTCGCATGATCCGTCGTTCCATCCCGTCCGCCCTCGCCGTGAGTCTCGCCGGCCTGATCGCGCTGGCGGCCGGCGCCTGCGCCACCGCCCCGGCGGCCCGGCCGTCGACCTCACCCCGCCGCCGCCCCGGCCCTACGATGCCAAGACGCAGCTCGAATACGGCAACCCGCCGCCGCGGGCCCCGCGCTACTGAATGTCCTCGCGACACTCCCGCCGCACCGGCGCCGCTACCGCCAGCGACGATGGTGGCCGGGAGTTTCGTGAGAGACGCTGCGTGCCCCTTACCCTCCTCGCGCCGGGATGGCGAGAAGCCGGCTTCAGGCGAGGAGGATCCTGACGGCGAAGATCGCCCACATCGCCATCAGGACGATCGCCCCGGCGAGAAAGGCCTGGAAGCGCCGGATCACCACGTTGCTCGTGGCGTAGATCCCCGCATGGACGAGCCGGGTCAGCACGAACAGCCAGGCGAGGCCGACGAAGAGGTGATCGGCCTTCCCCGTCGCGAGCGCGAAGCCGGTCAGGACGTAGAACAGCACCGGCAGTTCGAACTGGTTGGCGAAGGCGTTCGAGACCTGCTGCACCGGCGCCGGCCAGCTGCGCTCGCCGAGCGAGATGTCCTTGAGCTTCACGGCGCCGGCCCGCGCCGCGGCGAAGCGCACCCGTCCGGTCCAGAGCAGCAGGCAGAAGGTCAACAGTACCTGGACGAAGACGGGGGCAAGGACGGCTTGTGGGCTCATGGGGTCCTGGAGAGGTTGTTGAGCATCTGCTAGTTCATCCGATGAGGCTTGAGTCAGATCGCATCGTAAAGACACTCCAACCTGCGACCTCATCCTGAGGTGCGACCGGAAGGGAGCCTCGAAGGAGGGCTCCAGAGAGCACCGAGGCTTCTGGAGCCCTCCTTCGAGGTCAGTCGATCTGCGATCGACTGACACCTCAGGATGAGGTCGCGGGCGGGATAGTTTCGACGCCGCGGTCGAGCGAGATGCAGCCCCCACCCTCGCTGCGCCCCTCGGCTCCGAATCCCCCATCCGCCCCCTTTCGCAACCGCCTCGGCAGCGCTACATGGGTCGGCGGGGCTGCGGCTCTCGTCAGGAGACAATATCCCCGGGGCCTTATCGACTCCCTCGGGAGCTGTCACTGCCCTGGTCCGTGGACCGGGGCATAACGGCGCCCACCTACTTCGTAGGTTTCCCGGGATCGATTCTCCAACGGCTCTCGTGGCTCCGCGCTGGACTGACATGACGACGGACGTTTCCCCCGCTCCCCCGGACAAGGCCGCCTTGCGCAAAGCCGCCCTGGCGCGGCGGGACGGGCTGGCGGTCGAGGCCCGCGAGGACGCCTCCCGCCGCATCGCCGAGACGATCCTGTCCCTTCCCGAGGTGGCGAGGGCCGACGTGGTCTCGGCCTATTGGCCGATCCGCAGCGAGGTCGACCTGCGGCCGCTGATCGCGCGTTTGCGCGCCCGCGGGCAGGCCGTGGCCCTGCCGCAGGTCACGCCGGACGGGCTGGTGTTCCGCCTCGCCGCCGAGGGCGACGCGCTCAGCCCCGGCGGGTTCGGCCTGAGCGAGCCCGGGCCCGACGCACGGATCGTCGATCCCCGCGTGCTGCTGGTGCCGCTCGCCGCCTTCGACCGGCGCGGCCACCGCATCGGCTACGGCAAGGGCTATTACGACCGGGCGCTGGCGCGCCTCGACGCACCTGTGCCTGCGCTCGCCCTCGGCATCGCCTTTTCGGCCCAGGAAACCCCCCGCGTGCCGGACGGCCCGCACGACAGGCCCCTCGACGCGATCGTCACCGAGGCGGGCCTGATCCACCCCACCGGAGACTGAACCCCGCCATGCGCCTCCTCTTCCTCGGCGACATCGTCGGCCGGCCGGGCCGCCTGGCGGTGAGCGAGCGCTTGCCGGCCCTGCGCGAGCGCTGGCGCCTCGACTGCGTGGTGATCAACGGCGAGAACGCCGCCGGCGGCTTCGGCATCACCGAGAGCATCTGTGACGAACTGATCAATGCCGGCGCCGACGCGGTGACGCTCGGCAACCACTCCTTCGACCAGCGCGAGGCGATGGTGTTCATCGCCCGCCAGCCGCGCCTCGTGCGCCCGGCGAACTACCCGCCCGGCACGCCGGGCCGCGGCGCCACGGTGGTGGAGACGCGGGCGGGCGCCCGGGTCCTCGTCGTCAACGTGATGGGGCGGATCTTCCTCGATCCCCTCGACGACCCCTTCGCGGCGGCCGAGCGCGAGTTGTCGGCCTGCCCCTTGCGCGACGCCGCCGACGCGGTGATCGTCGACGTCCACGCCGAGGCGACGAGCGAGAAGGAGGCCTTCGGCTGGTTCCTCGACGGACGGGCGAGCCTCGTCGTCGGCACCCACACCCACGTGCCGACCGCCGACCACCGCATCCTGCCGGGCGGCACCGCCTACATGTCGGATGTCGGCATGTGCGGCGACTACGATTCGGTGCTGGGCATGCAGAAGGACGAGCCGGTGCGCCGCTTCCTGCAGAAGACGCCCGGCAGCCGGCTCGAGGCCGCGACCGGCGAGGGCACGCTCTGCGGCATCGCGGTCGAGACCGACGACGCCACCGGCCTCGCCCGGCGGGTGAGCCCGGTGCGGCTCGGGCCGCATCTCGAGGAAACCTGGCCGCGGCACTGGGACTGAATCCTTTGGACTCACCCAAAGATCCCCCGGGCACTCCCGAGGCTTCGGCTTGATCGGCCAAGCCGCACCCGGCACAGTGCGGGCGGCCCCCGCCACGCGAGGCAGGGGGTGACCCCGCGACAGTGAGTACGGCCCGCGATGGCGGCGAGCGCAGCGTCCCCTCCCCTGACATCGCCGCGGATCTACCTCGTCCGCATGGTGGTGTTCCTGACGCTGGCCGGCTTCCTGGCCTTCGTGCTCTATCGCCAGATCGTGCCGGCCTTCATGGCCAATCCGGGCCTCAACGGCCTGATCCTCGGCGCGACGCTGATCGCCATCATCATGGCCTTCGGGCAGGTGCAGCGCCTGTTCCGCGAGGTGCGCTTCGCCAACCGCACCGCCACCGGCGCCGCCGATCCCGGCACGCCGCGGGTGCTCGGCGCCCTGGCGCCCGCGCTCCGGGAGGCGCGGGCCGGGCGTCCGCACCCGCAAGGGCAGTTCCAGCCGCTCCTCGACAGCGTGGCCTCGCGGCTCGACGAGGGGCGCGAGATCCTGCGCTATATCGGCGGCCTCCTGATCCTGCTCGGCCTGCTCGGCACCTTCTGGGGCCTGATCGACACGCTGTCGGCGGTCGGCGGCGTGATCCGGTCGATGCGGGCCGGCGGCGGCGACGCGGCGGTGATGTTCGACGAATTGAAGAGCGGCCTCGCGGTGCCGCTGTCTGGCATCGGCCTCGCCTTCTCGGCCTCCTTGTTCGGCCTCGCCGGCTCCCTGGTGATCGGCTTCCTCGACCTCCAGGCGGGGCAGGCCCATAACCGGTTCTACAACGAGCTCGAGGACTGGCTCGTCACCGCCGCCGGCCCGGCGCCGGCCCCGGTGCCGGTTCCCGTCACGGTGCCGGCG
Source organism: Methylobacterium aquaticum (assembly GCF_016804325.1). Taxonomy (NCBI): domain Bacteria; kingdom Pseudomonadati; phylum Pseudomonadota; class Alphaproteobacteria; order Hyphomicrobiales; family Methylobacteriaceae; genus Methylobacterium; species Methylobacterium aquaticum. Next base: position 4,707,622 of record NZ_CP043627.1, on the reverse strand, counting down.
GCGGCGGCCCTCCCCGCTCCCCCGCGCCCGCCCGAGCCTCCGCCGCGGGGCGACGCGGTGCTCAAGGACATCGCCGACGCGATGACGCGGCTCGGCACCCTCGTCGGCGACAGCACGGCGCATGGTCGGGCCAGCACCCAGGCGATGGCGAACCTCGCCGAGGGCATCCAGGGCCTCGTCCAGCACATGCGGGCCGAGCAGCAGATGATCCGCGACTGGGTCGAGGCGCAGGCCAACCGCGAGCGCGAGCTGAAGCAGGTGCTCGACCGCCTCGCCAGGGAGAAGGTGGAGTGAGTCGAGACGGTGGAGTGATACCAACGGTTGTTGGAAACGACCTTTGGTTCCGTTCTCGAATTTTCGTCAAGCCTCTGGCTTGGCATAGACAATTCGAGATGGCTCAATGGCCCGATGCGTCAGCATCTTGGGCCATTGGTATGAGTCCCTGATGGCCGGCCGCCTCGTCCGGCGCGACCGCGCCCTCAATGTCTGGCCCGGCTACGTCGACGCGCTGACGACGCTGCTGCTCTCGGTCGTCTTCCTGCTCACCATCTTCGTCACGGGCCAGTTCTTCCTGTCGCAGGAATTGTCGGGCCGCGACACGGTGCTGGAACGGCTCAACCGGCAGATCTCCGAACTCACCGACCTGCTGGCGCTGGAGCGCTCGGGCAAGCGGGCGATGGAGGAGAGCGCCGCGTCCCTGCGGGCGAACCTCCAGGGCTCCGAGGCCGAGCGCAAGCGGTTGCAGGACCTGCTCGCCAGCGGCCAGGGCGCGGAGGGCAAGGCGGCCGAGCTCGGCCGCCAGCTCGACGCCGAGAAGGGTGCCGCCACCCGGGCGCTCAACCAGGTCGATCTCCTGAACCAGCAGATCGCGGCGATGCGCCAGCAGCTCGCGGCGCTGGAGGACGCGCTCGCGGCGTCCGAGACCCGGGACCGCGAGAGCCAGGCCCGCATCGCCGACCTCGGCAGCCGCCTCAACGTGGCTCTGGCGCAACGGGTGCAGGAACTCGCGCGCTACCGCTCGGATTTCTTCGGGCGCCTGCGCCAGATCCTCGGCAACCGCCCCGACATCCGCATCGTCGGCGACCGCTTCGTCTTGCAATCCGAGGTGCTGTTCTCCGCCGGCCAGGCGGTGCTCAAGCCCGAGGCCGGGCCGGAGATCGACCGGATCGCCGGCGCGATCCTGGAGCTCAACCGGCAGATCCCGGCCGACATCCCGTGGGTGCTGCGGGTCGACGGCCATACCGATGCGCGGCCGATCAATTCCTCGCAATTCCCGTCGAACTGGGCGCTGTCGGCGGCACGCGCCATCGCGGTCGTGCAGTACCTGGTCGGAAAGGGCATCCCGCCCCAGCGCCTGCTCGCCGGCGCCTTCGGCGAGTTCCAGCCCGTCGATGTCGGGACGAGCGAGGAGGCCTATGCCCGCAACCGGCGGATCGAGATGAAGCTGACGGAGCGGTAGACAAAAACCCGATCGCACGGTTTCGGTCCTCCCGCCCGACCATCCTGCCACCCTCCGGGTCATCCCGGGGCCGCGAAAGCGGAGCCCGGGATCCGGAAACGCAGGAGGTTCAGAAAGGAGCGGAGCGCATCCCGCTTCCTTCTCCACCCGCCGCGGCACCTGAGTCCGGGCGCCGCTTTCGCGGCCCCGGAACGACGCGGAGGGTGCGATAGCCGGTGGCCGGGTCCCGGGTGGCTCTCCGGCCTGGGTTACGCCTCCGCCACCTGCCGCTCGCCCGCCGCGTCCATCCCGGCCCCGAACTGCAACGCCGCCAGCTGGGCATAGAGCCCGCCGCGCGCCAGCAGCGCGTCGTGGGTGCCCTGCTCGGCGATGCGGCCGTCCTCCAGCACCAGGATGCGGTCGGCGGCCCGGATAGTGGCGAGGCGGTGGGCGATGACCAGGGTGGTGCGGCCCTTCATCAGCACGTCGAGGGCGGCCTGCACCGCCCGCTCGCTCTCGGCGTCGAGGGCGGAGGTCGCCTCGTCGAGGAGCAGGATCGGGGCGTCCTTGAGGATCGCCCGGGCGATGGCGATGCGCTGGCGCTGGCCGCCCGAGAGGGTGACGCCGCGCTCGCCGACGAGGGTCGCGTAGCCCTGCGGCAGGGCGCGGATGAAGCCGTCGGCATGCGCCTGGGCGGCGGCGCGTTCCACCTCGGCCTGGGTCGCCTCGGGCCGGCCGTAGCGGATGTTGTCGAGGATGCTGCCGCTGAACACGACCGGGTCCTGCGGCACCAGGGCCATGCGGGCGCGCAAGGAATCGGGCTCGACCGCGTCGACCGGCACGCCGTCGATCCGCACCTCGCCGGATTCCGGATCGTAGAAGCGCAGGAGCAGTTGCAGCACCGTGCTCTTGCCGGCGCCCGACGGCCCGACGAGGGCCACGCGCTCACCCGGCGCCACCGTGAAGCTGAGGTCGTGGAGCGCCGCGTGCTCGGGCCGGGTCGGGTAGTGGAAGCGCACCTGCGCGAAGGCGATCTCGCCGCGCGGCGGCACCGGCAGGGGGCGGGGGCGGTCCGGCGCGGCGATGACCGGCACCGTGTCGAGGATCTCGCCCAGGCGCTCGGCCGCGCCGGCGGCGAGGGTCAGTTCGCCGTAGACCTCGGAGAGCTGGCCGAGCGCGCTGGCGCCGAACACCGCATAGAGCACGAATTGCGACAATTGCCCGGCCGAGATCGTGCCGGCGGCCACCCCTTGCGCGCCGTACCACAGCACGCCGACGACGCTGGCCGAGATCAGGAAGATCGCCACGCCGGTGAGCAGCGCCCGCGCCCGGGCCGAGCCGCGGGAGGCCAGGAACGCCTCCTCGGACGCCGCGGCGAAGCGCGCGGCGGTGGCCGGCGCCATGCCGAAGGCCTGCATGGTGCGCACCGACCCCACCGCCTCGGTGGCGAAGGCCGAGGCGTCGGCGAGCCGGTCCTGCGCCGCCCGGGAGCGGCGGCGCACGCCGCGGCCGGAGAGGATCAGCGGGAAGACGATGAGCGGGATCGCCGCCAGCACCAGAACCGAGAGCCGGGGGCTGGTCCAGACCATCATCCCGACCGCGCCGGCGAACAGGAACAGGTTGCGCAGGAGGATCGAGAGCGAGACCCCGAAGACCGATTTCACCTGCGCGGCGTCGGCGGTCAGGCGCGAGACCAGCTCGCCGCTGCGCGACCGGTCGAAGAAGGCCGGATCGAGGGTGGTGAGCCGGGAGAAGACCGCGGCGCGCAGATCCGCCACCACCCGCTCGCCGAGCGTCACGACGCAGTAGTAGCGGGCGGCGCTGGCGACGGCGAGCACGGCCACCACCCCGATCAATCCGCCGAAATAGGCGTCGATCATCCCGACCTCTCCGTGGGAGAAACCGAGATCGACCACCCGGCGCACGGCGATCGGCACCGTCAGGGTCGCGCCCGAGGCGGCGACGAGCGCCACGATCGCGGCGGCGATCCGGCCCTTGTAGCGGCCTGCGAAGGGAATGAGGGGCTTCAGGGCCCCGAGGGAGGCGCGGGGACGGGCAGTGTCGTTACGTGCCATCTGAACTGTCGTGCTGTCCGGGGTGCCGGCGCTTGTTTGGCGCACGGAGGTGAGGTATAGGCCGCCGCTCATCCGATTACGCGCGATCAATGGCCGCGGCCCGAAGCGGAGCGTTCGGCGCGGGTCGCACTCTGTAGGAATTCGTCATGGCAAAGCAAGCAGCCCCCGCCGCCAAGCAGGCAATCCCCGCCGGCAAGTCGGTCGCAGTCGCCAAGGTGGCCCGCACCGCGACCGAGCACCCGGACTACCACTTCATCAAGGTGGTGCTGACCGACGGCAGCTCGTTCATGACGCGCTCCACCTACGGCAAGGAGGGCGACACCCTCAACCTCGACATCGACCCGAGCACGCACCCGGCCTGGACCGGCGGCGAGCAGAAGCTGCTGGACCGCGGCGGCCGCCTGTCGCGCTTCAACTCGCGCTTCGCCGGCATCTCGTTCACCAAGAAGTAAGCAGCGGCCTCGTTCGCGCGAAAAAAGCCCCGGCCTCGCGGCCGGGGCTTTTTTCGTGCCCGGATCCCCCGGGACGGTCTTCCAGGATTTTGACGCCGGGGAGGGCCGCGCCCTCCCCTGACGCTCTCGTCAGCCGAACGCCACCCGCAGCATGTCGTGCTGGGCGAAGACCGGGCTCACCCGCGGCTCCGGGGTCGGGCGGTCGTCGGAGATCAGGCGATCGAGGTGGATGATGCGGGCATGCAGGCGCTTCGACTGGGCGATCAGGGCCTGGAGCGACAGCGGCAGCTCGGCAATCAGGACCGCGCCGCCCTCGTTCGGCTCGGAATTCGAGAGGCGGACCCGGGTCTTCTCCTCGGCGGCCTCGCTCAGGCTCAGCTCGCCCTCGGACACGGCGCGCTGCACGAGCAGCCAGGACGCGATCTGCATCAGACGGGTGGTGAGCCGCATGCTCTCGCTGGCATAGGTCAGGGCGGCGTGGCGGGCGAGCAGACGCGATTCATCGCGGCCGGGACCGTCGAGATAGGCCGCCGTCTCCTCCACGAGGGTCATGCCCTCGCGAAACAGCATCTTGAAGCTCTCGGAGGCCACGAAGGTCTCGCCGAACCGCACGGTGGGCTGCTCGTCCCGAAACATCACGTCCATCACGCCCATGATCCCTCCTGTGCCACCGCGACGCCGGTCCCGCCTCGATACGGGACATTCACGGTGCGCTCGGGCTGTCTGGCGCAACGATAGCGCCATGACGCGGATCGCGCGCCGTCAACGATTGATTAACCTTAACGTCAACGCGGGCGGGGGACGGGCGATCCCAAGGAATTCCGGAAAATCGTGGTTAACGAGGCGAAGCGGCGGGAAAAAAGAAAGCCGCCCACGGGGGGCGGCTGAAAGAGTCGTACAGGGAGGCATCAAACAGAGTGGACAGAGACCACTCGACATCCAGAAAGCTGGACCGACATGGTTATCGCCCGGAAGGCTTAAAAAATGGTTAATGGGGCCGGGGCAGAGTCGGGAAAGCGGTGGCGGCGCAGGGAGCTCGGGGCAACAGCCGGTGGGACGGACTGCGAGAAATCCCGTGAAGGTCGGGCGCTGGCCTGTTCCCTCCCCCCTCTGCGGGGGAGGGTGGCGAACGCAGTGAGCCGGGAGAGGGGCAGCGCGACGATGGTCCAGGTGGCGCCCGTCATGACGGTCGCGACGTCTCCGGAAGCGGCGCCCCCTCTCTCCCGGCCTGCTCCGCAGGCCACCCTCCCCCGCAGAGGGGGGAGGGGTGAACCCGCGCCGGTCTCCTTTTCCCGGACCGCCGGCCGTCGCCCGCGGCGCGGTATCGGCGAGACATCCGCCCTTTCGCCACGGCATCCCTGCCCCGGAACGGGACACGCCGCCCCCGTCCCGTCCCGCTTCAGAACTTGAACACCGCCCGGGCCGCCTCCTGCGAGGCCTGCTTGCGCCGCCGGTCCTCCTCGATCCGGGCGATCTCCCGGCGCAGGAGTTCGATCCGCTCGTCGAGGTCGGAAACGGACAGGGCGGCGAGGTCCTGGCCGACCTGGTGGGCGGCATGCGCCGGCTTGCGGATCTCGGCATCGTCGAACATCGGCGTCCCCTGCGTGCGGGCGTCCTGCCCTGGCCCCTCGCCGGGCCCCTCGCGCGATCCTTAACGCGATTGACTCGCGGGGGCCATTCCGCCATACACCGGCGCGTCGTGACCGCGCCCCATTCGGGCGCGGTTCGCTTTCGCCAAGACATTCTGGACCACGAGGGCCTCGGCAGCGCGACGCGCAGGGCCGGCCCCGGCCTTCGGAGAACGAGCCGTGAAGAGAACCTATCAACCGTCGAAGCTCGTGCGCAAGCGCCGCCACGGCTTCCGTGCCCGCATGGCCACCGTCGGCGGCCGCAAGGTGATCGCCGCCCGCCGCGCCCGCGGCCGCAAGCGTCTGTCGGCGTAAGGCGCCTCGCGGTGCCTGCAAGCGCCGCGTTGACCGGAGCGCCGCGATGACCGGTGCTTCGCCGCCGATCGGCCGGATCACCCGGCGCCCGGACTATCTGGCGGCGGCCAAGGCCCGCCGTTTCCATACCGAGCGTCTGACGGCACAGGGCCGCCTGCGGGACGATGGACCGCCGGGCGGCTTGCGCGTGGGCTTCACCGTGACGAAGCGCGAGGGCCACGCGACCGAGCGCAACCGGATCCGCCGCCGCCTCAAGGTCGCGGCCCGGCTCGCGGCCGAGCAGGCCGGTCCGGCGCAGCGGGACAAGCCGGCGGACGTGGTCCTGATCGGTCGGCGCGACGCCCTCGGGGCGCCCTTCGCGCAACTGGTCGAGGATGTCGCCCAGGCGCTCGGCGTGGTGACGAAGCCGCGCTGGCCGAAGCCGCCCTCGCCTGAGGGCGCGCGGCCGGGTCGCGGCAAGGGCCGGCCGGATTTGGGCAGGCCGGATCCGGGCAAGCCGGGATCGGGCAGGCGGGCCCCGGACGCACCGGGGAAGGCCCCGGTATCGGGGCCGCAGGAACGGAATTCATGAGGCGATCCCGGGAAGCCGGAATCGCCTCGTCGTGTTGGTCGTGAGGGCCGGGAAGCGGGCTGCCAGGCCCGCCCTCGGTCCCGCTCTTTTGGCGGCAGGCGTCGCGGGTCCATGGGTAACGACAAGACGAACATGATCATCGCCGTGGCGCTGTCGCTGGCGGTGCTGCTCGGCTGGAACTACTTCGTCAGCGCGCCGCAGGTCGAGCGGCAGCGTCAGGAGCAGGCGGCCAAGCAGGCGCAGGCCGCGAAGGACGGCCCGGCGGCGAGCCCCCGCGAGGGCGGCCCCGCCGCCCCGGTGCCCGGAACCCTGCCGGGCGCGCCCGGCGGCAACCCGGCGCTCGCGGCGACCCGCGAGGAGGCGCTCGCCCGCTCGGCCCGGGTGCGGATCGACACCCCGGCGCTCGCCGGTTCGATCGCGCTCAAGGGCGGCCGCATCGACGACGTGTCGCTGAAGAACTACCACGAGACCGTCGACAATTCCTCGCCGCGCATCGTGCTGCTCTCGCCGACCGGCTCGGCCAACCCGTACTACGCCGAGTTCGGCTGGGTCAGCCAGGGCGGCGCCAAGGTGCCGGACGGCAACACCGAATGGACCGCCGAGGGCGACGTGCTGACGCCGCAGAAGCCCCTGGTCCTGACCTGGGACAACGGCGCCGGCCTCACCTTCCGCCGCACCATCTCTGTCGACGACAAGTTCATGTTCACGGTCGCCGACGCGGTCGAGAACAAGGGCGGCACCGCCGCCACCCTCTACCCGTACGGCCTCGTCTCGCGCTGGGGCAAGCCGCACACGCAGGGCTACTACGTCTTGCACGAGGGCATGATCGGCGTCTTGGGCGACAAGGGCCTGCAGGAAGTCACCTACGACAAGCTCGCCAAGGACAACCCGCTCGGCGCGCCCGGCACCCGCGGCCAGTCCTGGACCGGCGTGACCGGCGGCTTCCTCGGCATCACCGACAAGTACTGGGCCGCGACCGCGATCCCGGACCAGAAGACCCCCTATACCGGCTCGTTCACCGAGCGCGACGAGGGCGCCACCAAGGTCTACCAGGCGAGCAGCCTCGGCGAGGCCAGGCAGCTCGCCCCCGGCGCCAGCATCGAGGCGCAGCAGCACCTCTTCGCCGGCGCCAAGGAGGTCGGCACCATCGACGGCTACGAGAAGTCGATCGGCATCAAGCGCTTCGACCTGCTGATCGATTGGGGGTGGTTCTACTTCATCACCAAGCCGATGTTCAAGGCGCTGGACTTCTTCTACCACCTGTTCGGCAATTTCGGCGTCTCGATCCTGGTCGTCACCCTCCTGCTGAAGCTGCTGTTCCTGCCGATCGCCAACCGCTCCTACGTCTCGATGGCCAAGATGAAGGCCGTCCAGCCGGAGATGACCGCCATCCGCGAGCGCTACGCCGACGACAAGGTGAAGCAGCAGCAGGCGATGATGGAGCTGTACAAGAAGGAGAAGATCAACCCGGTCGCCGGCTGCTGGCCGGTGCTGGTGCAGATCCCGGTCTTCTTCTCGCTCTACAAGGTGCTGTTCGTCACCATCGAGATGCGGCACGCGCCGTTCTTCGGCTGGATCCGCGACCTCGCGGCGCCGGACCCGACCTCGCTGTTCAACCTGTTCGGCCTCCTGCCCTACACCCCGCCGGACTTCCTCCACCTCGGCATCTGGCCCATCATCATGGGTATCACGATGTTCGTGCAGATGAAGATGAACCCGACGCCGCCGGACCCGGTCCAGGCTCAGGTCTTCACCTTCATGCCGATCATCTTCACCTTCATGCTCGGCTCGTTCCCGGCCGGCCTGGTGATCTACTGGGCGTGGAACAACACCCTGTCGGTGATCCAGCAATACGTGATCATGCGGCGCAACGGGGTGAAGGTGGAGCTGTGGGACAACCTGCGCTCGACGTTCTCCCGGCCGAAGGCCGCGAAGGCCAAGAGCTGAGCCGAGGGCCACGATGCAGGACCAGCCTCAGACCGAGGCCGAGAAGGAAGCCGCCCTGCGTGAAGCGGGGCGGCTGCTCTTCGCCGGCACCGCCGATTTCTTCTACGCCGCCGACAAGCTCGAGATCCTGCCGCCGATGCGCGGCCACGAGATCGCCTTCGCGGGCCGCTCCAACGTCGGCAAGTCGAGCCTGATCAACGCGCTCACCGGCCGCAACGCGCTGGCGCGCACCTCGCACACGCCGGGGCGCACCCAGCAGCTCAACTTCTTCGACGTGGGCGGCGGCAAGCTCGTCCTCGTCGACATGCCGGGCTACGGCTACGCCGCGGTCGAGAAGGCGAAGGTCGCGGCCTGGACCGAGCTGATCCATGCCTACCTGCGCGGCCGGGCCAACCTCGCCCGGGTCTACGTGCTGATCGACTCGCGCCACGGCATCAAGCCGAACGACGCCGAGGTGCTGGACGGGCTCGACAAGGCCGCGGTTTCCTACCAGATCGTGCTCACCAAGTCGGACGCGCTCAAGAAGCACGAGATCGAGGCCCGCCTCGACGCGACGAAGGCGGCGATCGCCCGGCGGCCGGCGGCGTACCCGGAGATCATCCTGACCTCGAGCCGCACCGACGACGGCGTCACCGACCTGCGCGCCAGCATCGCCCGGCTGCTCTCCGAGCGCGGGGACGCGTGATGCGGCCGGCCGACCGAGGGCTCCTGGCGCTCGCCGGCCTCGCCGGCGCCCTCGGCGTCGGGTTGTCGGCCGCGGCCGCCCACATCGCCGGGGCGACGAGCCTCGCGACCGCCGCGCAGTTCCTGCTCTTTCACGCCCCTGCCCTCCTCGCCCTCGCGCTCCTCGCCGGCAGCGGTCACGCCCACCCGGTCGTGGTCCGCGTGGCGGGCTTCGCCCTGGCGCTCGGCCTCGCGCTGTTCTCCGGCGACCTCTCGGTCCGGGCGTTCCTGCAGCAGCCGCTCTTCCCGATGGCGGCGCCGAGCGGCGGCCTGATCCTGATCCTCGGCTGGGTCATGGTGGCCGTCTCGGCACTCTGGCCCGCGCGGCGTTGACGTAGGCGAAGGCCCGGGCGCTTTTCCTGCGAACGGCCAAGCTTCTCTCGGGCCCTCCCCCTGGACAGCGGCTCCTTCCGGTCCACATCTGCGGCAAACACGCGGAGACCGCAGGCATGAACCCGCTCAAGACGCTGCACGCCGAACAGGACCAGGCCGTCTGGCTCGATTTCGTCGCCCGGGGCTTCGTCCAGGACGGTGGCCTCAAGCGCCTGGTCGACGAGGACGGCCTGCGCGGGGTCACCTCGAACCCGGCGATCTTCGAGAAGGCGATCGGCCACTCGGACGAGTACGACGACGCGCTCAAGGCGGCCGGCGACCAGCGGGTGATCGACCTCTACGAGGGCCTGGCCATCGCCGACATCCAGGCGGCGGCGGACGTGCTGCGCCCGGTCTACGACGCGAGCGGCGGCCAGGACGGTTTCGTGAGTCTCGAAGTGTCGCCCTACCTGGCGCTGAACACCGCCGAGACGCTGGACGAGGCGCGCCGCCTCCACAAGGCCGTCGCCCGCGACAACCTGATGGTGAAGGTACCGGCCACCCCCGAGGGCATCCCGGCGATCCGCGACCTGACGGCGGACGGCATCAACATCAACGTCACGCTGCTCTTCGCGCAGGACGCCTACGAGCAGGTGGCCAACGCCTATATCGAGGGCCTGGAAACGTTTTCGGCGAGCGGCGGCGACATCGGCCGGATCGCCAGCGTCGCGAGCTTCTTCATCAGCCGCATCGACGCCGCGGTGGACAAGCTCCTCGACGAGAAGATCTCTGCGGCCAACGACCCGGACGAGAAGGCCGCGCTGGAAGGCCTCAAGGGCAAGGTGGCGATCGCCAACGCCAAGCTCGCCTATCGGCGCTACAAGCGACTGTTCTCAGGCGATCGCTGGCAGACGCTCGCGGAGAAGGGCGCGCATCCGCAGCGCCTGCTCTGGGCCTCCACCGGCGTGAAGAACAAGGCCTATTCCGACGTGCTCTACGTCGAGGAATTGATCGGCCCCAACACCGTCAACACCATCCCGCCCGCGACGATGGATGCGTTCCGCGATCACGGGAAGGTCCGGGCGAGCCTGGAAGAAGGTGTCGACGAGGCCGAGCGGGTGCTGGCCCACCTCGCCAAGACCGGTATCGACCTCGACGCGGTGGCGCGCCAGCTCGTCGAGGAGGGCGTGCAGCTCTTCGTCGATGCCGCCGACAAGCTGCTGGGGGCCGTTGCCGGCAAGCGGCAGAAATTCCTGGGGACCGGTCTCGACCGGCAGGCGCTCTCGCTCGGCAGCCTCGACGAGCCGGTGAAGCAGGCGATCGAGACCTGGCGCAAGGATGGCCTGGTGCGCCGCCTGTGGCAGCGCGACGCCAGCGTGTGGAGCGGCGCCGACGAGGCGCAGTGGCTCGGCTGGCTCACCATCGTCGAGGACGAGTCGAAGAAGGCCGCCGACTACGCCGCCTTCAGTTCGGAAGTGAAGCAGGAAGGCTTCACCGATGCGGTGGTGCTCGGCATGGGCGGCTCCAGCCTCGGCCCGGAGGTGCTGGCCGAAACTTATGGCCAGCAGCCCGGCTTCCCGCGCCTGCGCATCCTCGATTCGACCGATCCGGACGAGGTCCGGGCGGTCGAGGCGGCGGTGAACCTCGAGCGCACCCTGTTCATCGTCGCCTCGAAGTCGGGCTCCACGCTCGAGCCGAACGTCTTCCGCGATTACTTCCTCGGCCGGATGCGCGACGTGGTCGGGCCCGACAAGGCCGGACGCCACTTCGTCGCCGTGACCGATCCGGGCTCGGCGATGGAGAAGGCGGCCAAGGATGACGGCTTCCGGCACATCTTCTACGGCGTGAAGCAGATCGGCGGGCGCTATTCGGTGCTCTCGGCCTTCGGCCTGGTGCCGGCCGCCGCCATGGGCCTCGACGTGACGGCGTTCCTGGAGAGTGCCCGCACCATGGTGCGCTCCTGCGGCTCCGACGTGCCGCCGGACCTGAACCCGGCGGTGCAGCTCGGCCTGGTGCTGGGCAAGGCGGCCACCGAGCAGGGCCGCGACAAGGTCACGCTCGTCGCATCGAAGGGCATCGACACCTTCGGCGCCTGGGCCGAGCAGCTGATCGCCGAATCGACCGGCAAGCAGGGCAAGGGCCTGATCCCGATCGAGAACGAGCCCCTGGCCGCGCCCGCCGCCTACGGCTCGGACCGGGTCTTCGTGTACCTGCGCCTCGATGACGGCGCCGACGCCGCCCAGGATGCCGCCGTCACGGCGTTGGAGCAGGCCGGCCACCCGGTGGTGCGGATCGCCCTCGCCTCGAAGGCGAGCCTGCCGCAGGAATTCTTCCGCTTCGAGATCGCCACGGCGGTGGCGGGCGCGGTGCTCGGCATCAACCCGTTCGACCAGCCCGACGTCGAGGCGAGCAAGATCAAGACCCGCGAGCTGTTCTCGGCCGCCGAGAAGGACGGCGCGCTGCCGGCCGAGACGCCGGTGGCGGAGGACGAGACCTTCGCGCTCTACACCGATGCGGCCAATGCGGACGCCTTGCGCAAGGCGGGTGCGGGCTCCGACCCGGTGAGCTGGATCAAGGCTCAAGGAGGGCGGATCGGGGCCGGCGACTACGTCGCGCTGCTCGCCTACGTCACCCGCAACCCGGAACACCTGGCGGTGCTCCAGGAGACCCGGTTGGCCTTGCGCGACGCCAAACACGTCGCGACCTGCGCCGAGTTCGGGCCGCGCTTCCTGCACTCGACCGGCCAGGCCTACAAGGGCGGGCCCGACAGCGGCGTCTTCCTCCAGATCACCTCAGAGGCGCCCGATCTCGCCATCCCCGGTCGCAGTCTGGGCTTTGCCACCGTGATCGCCGCGCAGGCGCGGGGCGATTTCGGCGTGCTGTCCGAGCGGGGGCGGCGGGCCTTGCGCGTCCACATCAAGGGCGATGTGGCCAAGGGACTCGACCGGCTGAAGTCGGCGCTTAGTTAGGGCTAGCAACCGGTCTCCCCTCTCCGGGCGATCCCGGGCCGGCCCGGGATCGCCCGGAGGGAGACCGCGCCAGTCATGCAATAGGGCCCCATGCCCACGGGCCGCCGGCCCCGGCCTCGCCGGCGAGGAGTGACACGATGCAACTCGGCATGGTCGGTCTCGGTCGGATGGGCGGCAACATCGTCCGGCGGCTCCTGCGCAACGGGCACAAAGCCGTGGTGTTCGACCAGGATCCCAAGGCCGTGGCGGCCCTGGTGCAGGAGGGCGCAATCGGCGCCGACAGCCTCGAGGATTTCGTCGCGAAGCTGGACGTGCCGCGCACCGCCTGGGTGATGCTGCCGGCGGGCGACCCGACCGAAGTGACGGTGATGAAGATCGCCGGCCTGATGCAGCCGGACGACGTCATCATCGATGGCGGCAACTCGTTCTACAAGGACGACATCCGCCGCGCCGCCGCCCTCGACGAAAAAGGCCTGCACTACGTCGATGTCGGCACCTCCGGCGGTGTCTGGGGCCTCGAGCGCGGCTACTGCATGATGATCGGCGGCCACAAGGCGGCGGTCGACCGGCTCGACCCGATCTTCAAGACGCTCGCGCCGGGCCTCGGCGAGGTGACGCGCACCCCGGGCCGCGACGGCCGCGATCCCCGCGCCGAGCACGGCTACATCCATGCCGGCCCGAGCGGCGCCGGCCACTTCGTCAAGATGATCCATAACGGCATCGAGTACGGCCTGATGCAGGCCTATGCCGAGGGCTTCGACATCCTCAAGCACGCCAATTCCTCGGAATTGCCGGAGGCGCAGCGCTTCGACCTCAATATCGGCGACATCGCCGAGGTCTGGCGCCGGGGCAGCGTGGTCTCGTCCTGGCTCCTCGACCTCACCGCCACGGCGCTGGCCGGCGACGAGAATCTCGACGCCTTCTCGGGCCACGTCGCCGATTCCGGCGAGGGCCGCTGGACGCTGAACGCCGCGATCGAGGAGGCCGTCCCGGCCCACGTTCTGTCCGCCGCGCTCTACGCCCGCTTCCGCTCGCGCCAGGAGGCGACCTACGCCGACAAGCTGCTCTCGGCGATGCGCAAGGGCTTCGGCGGCCACCAGGAGCTGAAATGACCTCGTCCATGGCCGAGGGGGCCGCGCCCCCGCCCGCCTGCACGCTCGTGATCTTCGGGGCGACCGGCGACCTCACCCACCGGCTCTTGATGCCGGCCTTGTACAATCTCGGCCGCTGGGGCCTCCTGCCGAAAGACTTCTCGGTGATCGGCGTCAGCCGGTCGGAGATGTCGTCCGAGGAATTCCGCTCCGAGCTGAGCGAGACCGTGCGCGGCTTCATCACCGCCAAGGGCGGTGAGGCCGGCGGCGGCGCGTTCGACGAGGGGGTGTGGACCGACCTCGTCGGGCGGGTCCATTACCGCTCGGGCGACCTGTCGGAATCGGCCTCGTTCGAGGCGCTGAAGGGCACCATCGCCGACATCTCGGGCAAGCAGGACGGCGGCAACGTCCTGTTCTACCTCGCGGTCGCCGCCGGCCTGTTCGGGCCGACCATCGCCAAGCTCGGCGAGGCCGGGCTGACCGAACAGGGTGAGGATCGCTGGCGCCGGGTCATCATCGAGAAGCCGTTCGGCCACGACCTCCCGTCCGCCGAAAAGCTCGATGCCGACATCCTGAAGGTCCTGTCCGAGGACCAGATCTTCCGCATCGACCACTTCCTCGGCAAGGAGACGGTGCAGAACATCATGGCGTTCCGGTTCGGCAACGGCCTGTTCGAGCCGCTGTGGAACCGCGACCACATCGACCACGTGCAGATCACCGTCGCCGAGACCGTCGGCGTCGAGGGACGGGGGAAGTTCTACGAGGCCACCGGCGCGCTGCGCGACATGGTGCCGAACCACCTGTTCCAGCTCTACACCCTGGTGGCGATGGAGCCGCCGATCTCGTTCGAGGCCGAGGCCGTCCGCGACAAGAAGGAGGAGGTGCTGCTCGCCACCCCCTCGGCCAAGGTCGAGGATGCGGTGCGGGGCCGTTACACGGCCGGCGAGGTCCAGGGGAAGGCGGTCAGGGATTACCGCGAGGAACCGGACGTCGCCGCCGACAGCGACACCGAGACCTTCGTGGCCCTCAGGCTCGGCATCGACAACTGGCGCTGGGCCGGGGTGCCGTTCTACCTGCGTACCGGCAAGGCGATGACCCGGCGCGACACCGAGATCGCCATCCGCTTCAAGCAGGCGCCGCTCTCGCTGTTCAAGGGCACCAACGTGCATGAGGACGTGCCGAACTGGCTGGTGCTGCAATTGCAGCCCGACGAGGGCATCTCCCTGCAATTCGGCGCCAAGATCCCGGGCCCGGCGGTGCGGCTCGGCAGCGTCGACATGCGGTTCTGCTACAAGGACTACTTCAAGACCGAGCCGAGCACCGGCTACGAGACCCTGATCTACGACGCGATGATCGGCGACCCGACGCTGTTCCAGCGCGCCGACATGATCGAGGCCGGCTGGCGCATCGTCCAGCCGATCCTCGACGCGGCGGCGTCGGGCAAGTTGGAAACCCTGCCCTACGAGGCCGGCAGCGCCGGGCCGGAGGCGGCCGGCGAGCTTCTGACCCGCGAGGGCCGGGCCTGGCGCTCGCTGGAGCACGGGTCATGACCGGCCGTCGCGAGGTACTGCCCGATCCCGACGCGGTCGCCCGGGCGGCGGCCGGGCGGCTGGTCGCGGTGGCGGGGGCGAAGGCGGGCCGGGTCGGGATCTGCCTGTCGGGCGGCTCGACCCCGAAGCTCCTGTACCGGCTGCTCGCCGGGCCGGAGTTTCGCGACCGCCTCCCCTGGGGGCGCCTGCACTGGTTCTTCGGCGACGAGCGCGTCGGGGACCGGCCGGAGGCCGGCAGCAACCGGCGCCTGGCCGAGGAGGCGTTCGGGGATCTCGTCCCCGACGGCCACCTGCACCCGATCCCGACCGACCGCACCCCGCAGGCCTGCGCCGAGGCCTACGCTTCGGCGTTGCAGACCTGGTACGGGGCCGACCGGCTCGCCCCCGCCCGGCCGCTCTTCGACCTCGTGCTCCTCGGCCTCGGCGAGGACGGCCACACCGCCTCGCTGTTTCCGGGCAAGCCCGAGGCGCGGGAGGGGGAGGCCTGGGTGGTGGCGGTGCCGGAGGCGGGGCTTGCCCCCTTCGTGCCGCGGGTGAGCCTGACCCTGCCGGCGCTCGCTGCCACGCCGCTGATGCTGTTCCTGGTCACCGGCGCGGGCAAGCGGGCGCCGCTCGCCCGGATCGCTTCCGGCGAGGACCTGCCGGCGGGCCACGCCAGGGCCCGGGGCGAGACTTTGTGGCTGCTCGACGAGGCCGCGGCGGGCTGACGGGTAGGCCGTCAGTGGAGAAAGCGGCCTCCCAGGGCGCGAATGGGGCGCAGGACCCGTCGCGGCAATCGTCTCGACGGGCCCGATCGCACTGCGCCCCCGGTCCCGGGACAATCGCCTGGTGCGAGGGTCAGATGAAGTGCTTCGAGAGCTTCAGCCCCTGCGCCTGGTAGTTCGAGCCGGCGGCGCTGCCGTAGAGGGCGGCCGGGCGCTGGGCCATGCGCTCGTAGACGAGGCGGCCGACGATCTGGCCGTCCTCCAGCATGAACGGCACGTCGCGGGAGCGCACCTCGAGCACTGCGCGGGCGCCGGTGCCGCCGGCCTCGGCATGGCCGAAACCGGGATCGAAGAAGCCCGCGTAATGGACCCGGAACTCGCCCACCAGGGGATCGAACGGCACCATCTCGGCGGCGAAATCCGGCGGCACCTGCACCGCCTCCTTCGAGGCCAGGATGTAGAACTGGCCCGGATCGAGGATCAGGGTGCCGGAGCCGTCGGCCCGCAGAGGCTCCCAGAACTCCGCTGCCGGATAGGAGCGCGGCCGGTCGACGTCGACGAGGCCGGTATGGCGCTTGGCGCGGTAGCCGATCAGCCCGTCGAAACCCGAGAGGTCGACCGAGACCGCGACGCCGCCCTGGAACGAGGGATCGGACGAATCGACCAGCGGGGTCGCCGCATGCAGGCGCGCGAGCGCGGCATCGTCGAGCCGCACCGCGCCGCGGCGGAAGCGCAGCTGCGACAGGCGCGAGCCGGTGCGGACCAGCACCGGGAAGGTGCGCGGCGAGATCTCGGCGAAGAGCGGCCCGGCATAGCCGGCCTCGACCATGTCGAATTCCCGCGCCTGGTCGGTGATGACACGGGTGAACACGTCGATCCGCCCGGTCGAGCTTTTGGGATTCGCGCTCGCGGCGAGGTCCGGCGGCAGGGCCAGGCCCTCCTGGAGCTCGGCGATGTAGACGCAGCCGGTCTCCAGCACCGCGCCCTGGCGCAGGTCGATCTCGTGCAGCTTCAGCTTGTCGAGGCAGGCGGCGACGTCGCGGGTACGCCCCGGCAGGAAGCTCGCCCGCACCCGCCACGCCCGGTTGCCCAAGCGCAGGTCGAGGCTCGCCGGCTGGACCTGGTCGTCCGCGAAGGGGCTGGCGGGCCGGATAATTCCGGCATCGGCCAGCGCCACGATGCTCTCCGCCGATTGAATCCCGTCCTCGAGCTTCACCATGACCCGTCCATCCTCGAAGGGGATATTGTCGTAGGCCAGGGTTTCGATGAGGTGAAGAGCCCTACGTCTCGTCGCGCACCCCCCGCATCACCGCGACCGCGAGGCTCGCCCGGGCGATCGCCCCCATGGCGGTGAGGCCGGCAAGCGCGCTGGCGATCGGCGGCAGCCGGTCGGGCCACAGGATCAGGGCGGCGAAGGCGAGGGCTGCGAGGAGGTCGGCGCCCCGCCCGCCTGCGAGGATCAGCGAGTGCAGGTCGAGGCCCGGAAGCGCCGTTCCGGTCCGGGCCGCCGCCCAGGCGGCGAGCCGCGCCCCCGCGATCTCGAGAAGGAGCGCGAGAACGAGCGCCGCCGCCGGCCCGCCGGGCGCCCGCCACGCCAGCGCCAGGGCGAGGGCGATGCGGATCCAGGGCCCCTCCCCCGCCAGGCCCCGATGCGCCGCGAAGAGCGTCAGCCCGCACCAGAGGGCGAGGAGCGCGAGGGCGACGGGATCGGCACCGAGCGCCAGGGCCGCCGCGGCGGCGAGGCCCGCGACGGCTGTGGACGGGCGAGGAAGCCGGATCGATGGACTTCTGGTGGGACTCATGGAGGGAACGGGCGCGCCTCGTGCAGGATTACCGACCGCGGTCGGCGGCGATTGACGATCCGGAAGGCCGGACGTACCACGACCCCCGTCGGCCGTCGCGCTTGCCCGCGGGGCCGCCAGCGGAGGTTCCCTGATGTACAAGGCAGAGACCCGCGGCATCAGCGTGTCCGTGCAGCCGCGCTTCGTCGAGGAGGAATCCTCGCCCGACAGCGGACGCTACTTCTTCGCCTATACGGTGGAGATCACCAACAACGGCAGCGAGCAGGTGCAACTGCGCTCCCGCCACTGGCGCATCGTCGACGGTCGCGGCGAGATGCAGGAGGTGCGCGGTGCCGGCGTCGTCGGCAAGCAGCCGGTGCTCGGCCCCGGCGAGTCGTTCAGCTACACCAGCGGCTGCCCCCTCACGACGCCCGACGGCACGATGGAGGGGACCTACACCATGGCAACCGCCGACGGCGACAGCTTCGAGGCGGCGATCCCCGCCTTCTCGCTCGATTCGCCGCATGTGCGCCGGGTGATGCACTGAGCAGACTTGCGCCGGCAGGCCAACGCTTCGTCCGATCAGGTTCTCGTTTCGTCGCAGAAAATGCGGCGAAATCAAAGGCCTGGAGAGCTTCGCGATTGCAGCGCGACCGTGAATTGCTCTAAAACAGTGCTTGGTTGCGTTGCGCACCGACGTGACAGTGACTTGAAGTCTGCCGGTCCTGGGGCCCTACCCACCCACGGCACCATCCCGAGTTCGCGGGTGGGAAGGGCCGAAGCAACACGTAAACGGGCCTGTCATGTACCGTGACGCTATAATCAGGCGCTGGTCCGGAGCATTGACCTGTCCGATATCAATGACGACGCGTTGATCCCAGTCTGCATCGCCGCCGGCTGCTGTGATGATGCGGCGGCATTCGCGCGGGGTGCAGCAGCGCCTCGATCCTGGCAAATGCCTGCTCGATCGAATTAAAGTCGGGCGAGTAGGCGGGCCCGGGCGAGTTCCGCATCCCTACCGCCGCGGCCACCTCGCACGGCCCCGCCGCTGAGCCGCTTCGGATTTGACGGAGGCTGCGTGTCCTGGGTCGGGCGACCGAGGCTTGGCCGCCGACATGAGCATGATCGCGCGCTTCGGGCTCGGCGGGAGGGAGATAACCGACCGACGGCTCGATGCCGGCTCCAGCCGAGGGCTCGGTGTGCCGTAGAGCCAAGGAATGCGAGCCGCGCCGAGTGTTGCACCAGCCCCGCCGTCCCGACCAAGAAAACGGGACTGGTCGCTTCGTCACGGCTCCATCCGCTCGGAAGCTGCAGCCTCTGGCAAACCCGGGTCGGTTCACGGCCGGCAGAGAGAGGGGGTCTCGCGCGCCAGTTGCCGTCCCCGGATCGCGCGCAGCCCGCTTCGTCTCGGAGGCAATCCGAGAGAGCCCGCCTCCCCCGTCAGGCGATACGCCGAAGCCGCAGCGCGGGCGGTCGCGGCACGGCCGGTCCCGAGCCGGCCTCCGCCTGCCGCAGGCGCTGCAGCCAGTCGAGGGCGCTGCGGGCGGCTTCCTCCGCCTGGCGCGCCCGGGCCTCGGCCGCCTCGATCATCGCAGCTGCCCGTAGCTCTGCCGCGCGCGCCCGGCCTTCGGCCGCCTCGACCCGCGCCTCCGCCTCGGCCTCCCGCGCGGCCGCCTCGTCGAGCCGCCGATGCGCGCTGCGCAGCAGCGCCTGGGCCTGCGCCTCGCGCTGGCGGACCTGAGAAGCCGCGACCCCGGGCGTGCCCGGCTCATGCGCGGCTTTCCGCACATGCGCGATCAGCGCGTCCCAATCCCGCGGCGACGAGGCGCCGTCGACCGGCGTCAATCCCTCGCGCTCGTTCATGGCCCCGACCGACTGGATCACCTCGCCGAGATTGGCAACGAAGCTCTGCTCGAGCCAATCGCACTCGCTGCTCGGCCGTGTCGCGCGGATGCTCCCGAAGACGTCGAGTCCCATGACCTGTGTCCCGCCGGCCGCATCGGGCCACTGGTGAACGTTGAGTCCGACGATCGACGATCAGAGTTAATTCCCGGTTAAGCAACAAAACGGAGTCGAGGTGCCGCTGGGTTTCCCGGGATGTATTGGCATTCCTGATTGCGTCGTCATCGCGAATACAGGGATGGGGCATGATGCCGAGGCGGCGTTGCAGATACTGCCCCGGATCATCGATTCCGCATCCGGCCCGATGGCTCGTGCGGGGAACGCGGCACCACCCGCCGGAAATTCGTCTCCGCCGCCGCCTTCGTCATTGACGCAATCGGGCCGGCCGGCCTACCTCGCCTCATGCGCGTGAACCTGCCGACACGGTCGATCGGTCGCGCGACCATCGCGGTGGTCGCGCTCTACGCGCTGTGCCTGCAGGTGCTGCTCGGTGCGCTGGCCCCCGTGCCGGCCCAGGCGGCCTCATGGCCGGTGATCTGTCATTACGACGGGACGGACGGGGCGCCGCAGGCCGTCCCACGTTGCGCCCTGGCGTGCTGCGTCGCGGCCCACCACGTCGCCCTCGCCGCACCGGTCCTGCTCGCCTTCGGGATCGCCTGGGACGATCCCATCCCGGCCGACCGTTTCCCGCCCGCCATCGACGAGAGCCCGGCCCGGGCCCCGCCCGACACCCATGCCAGCCCCCGAGGACCGCCGCAGGCCTGATCGCGCCCTCATCCGCCCGATCGGTCGCCCTCCCGGATCCTCAGGTCCCATGACCCTCCCTTCCTCCGCCGCCCTCCCGGGGCGCGCGCGCCTGCGTGATGCCGTCCATCGCGCGGTGTGGCGCTGGCATTTCTATGCCGGCCTCCTCTGCCTGCCGTTCCTGATCCTCCTGTCGGTCACCGGCTCGGTCTACCTGTTCAAGGACGAGATCAACCGCACGCTTTTTTCCCATCGCATCCTCGTGCCGGTGCGGGCGACGCCGCCCCTGTCGCCGGAGCGGCTGGTCTTCATCGCCGCCGATGCGGTGCCGGATGCCCGGCCGACCACCTATGCGAGCCCGGAGGCGCCCGACCGCTCGAGCGTCGTCACCATGGTGGGCCCCTCGGGAAAGACCCTCGTCTATCTCGACCCCTATGACGGCGCCGTTCTCGACCGGGTCGGGCGCAACGACGAGGCGATGATGGTGGTGCGCCGGCTGCACAGCCTGGCGATGTTCGGGCCGGTGGCGAACGGGCTGATTGAGGTCGTCGCCGGCTTCACGCTGATCCTGGTGCTCAGCGGGATCTACCTGTGGTGGCCGCGCAGGCGTGGCGGCGGGCAAGGGGGTGGGCAAGGGGGCGGAATCGTCTCGGTGCGCGGCACGCCGGGCAAGCGGGTGTGGTGGCGCGACCTGCACGCCGTCACCGGCTTTGCCGCCGGGGCCGGCCTGTTCTTCCTCGCCGCCACCGGCCTGCCCTGGTCGATCCTGTGGGGCGACCAGTTCCGGGCGGTGTCGAACCGGGCAGGCCTCGGCCAGCCGACCGCGCTCTGGGCCGGATTGCCGGTCTCGACGGTGCCGATGGGCGCGGTGCTCGACCAGACCGGCTGGGCGCTCGAGGATGCGCCGCTGCCGCGCTCGGACGCCCGCGACGGGGTGCCGATCGGCATCGACCGGGCGGCCGCGATCCTGAGCGGTCTCGGCATGCCGGCCGGCTACGAGCTCGCCTTGCCGGAGGGGCCGGCGGGAGTCTACGCCGCCGCCGCCTATCCGCGCGACGTCACCCGCCAGCGGATGATCTCCCTCGACCAGTATACGGGTCAGCCGCTGGTCAACGTGCGGTTCGGCGACATCGGGATCGTCGGGCGCGGGATCCAGTACGGGATCGGGCTGCACAAGGGCGAGGTCGCCGGGCGGCTCAACCAGTTCCTGATGCTGGCCTTCTGCCTCGCGACGATCCTGCTCGCGGTGACCGCTGCGGTGATGTGGCGGAAGCGCCGCCCCAAGGGCCGCCTCGGCGTGCCGGCCTGGCCCGACGACCGCCGGGCGGTCGGGGCCGTCACCGGGCTCGTCGTCGCGTTCGGGATCGTCTTTCCCCTCACCGGGCTGGCGATCCTCGCGATGATCGCCCTCGATGCCGCGTTCCTCGGCCTGCGCCGCGGGTTCCGTCGCCCCGCGACGGCCTGACGCCCACCGGCTTGCCGGCGCTGACCGCGCCGCCCCTCCCATTCCACGAGATTCCTCTGATGCCGTCCCTCCCCGGTCCCGGCCTGCGTCCCCGCGCGCTCGCCCTCCTCCTCACGCTGGCCCCCTCCGCCGCCCTGTCGCAGGGCGCACCCGACACCATCGCCCTCGACGAGATCTCCGTGGCGGGATCCGGCGCGGCCCTCAGACCGGCCTTCGGCGTCGCCGCGCCGCCCGGCGCGGCCCCGAGCGTGATCGAGCACCCGGTCGGCGAGATCGTCACGGCAATCGGCCGGCAGGACGTGATCGCCAACCGGCCGGCGACCAGCATCGGCCAGGTCCTCGTCAACAGCCCCGGCGTCACCGTGCGCCAGGGCAACGGGCCGCGCGACGTGGTGGTGTCGATCCGCGGCAACAACGCCCGCTCGACTGGCGTCGTCAAGAACATGGTGGTGCTGGAGGACGGCTTCGTCATGACGCAGCCCGACGGCGCCTCGCGCTTCGACCTCACCGATCCGCGGGCCTATTCCAGGGTCGACGTCTTCCGCGGGCCGCAATCCGCGTTGTTCGGCAACTACGCCACCGGCGGTGCGCTCGCCTTCCGCACCCGCACCGGACGCGAGATCGACGGCTACGAGATCGGCGTCGATGCCGGCAGCTTCGGCACCCTGAACAACTACTTCACGGTCGGCGGCGTGAGCGGCCCCGCCGAGATCAGCCTGTTTGCCAGCGATTACCGCCTCAACGGCTACCAGGACCATGCCAGCGCCAATACCCAGACCGTCAACCTGCTGGCGAGCTACACGCCGACCCCGGACAACCGCTTCACCCTGAAGGTCGTCAACAACACCCTCGACGCCGACCTTCCGGCCCGCTCCTCGCTGGCGCAATACCGGATCAACCCCTACCAGCGCGGCTGCGCGGCGGCGGCCACCGCGGCGCCCGGCTGCACCACCTTCAACCTCTTCGGCAACGGCGCCTTCGGCGCCATGGTGCCGGTGACGGCCGACGAGGGCGCCTTCGGCCGCAAGGACCGGCGCACGATCATCGCCGGCCGCTGGGAGCACGACATCGACGCCAACACCACCTGGCGCACGCAAATCGGCTTCGACGAGCGCAACTTCAACCAGCCGTTCTACACCTCGTCCTCGCGCGGCAGCTATCCGTCCTACACGATCCTCTCCGACATCACCCATCGCACCGAGCTGTTCGGGCTGCCGACGGTCGGCTACGCGGCCCTGTCCTACAGCGCCATCGACAACCACATCGCCCTGTACAACCGGGCGCCCTATGGCGGCCCGCGCCTCGGCGCGCTGACCAGCAACCAGGAGGCGGTGCAGTCGAATCTCGGCGGCCGGGCCCGGGCCGAAATCGCCCTGTCGGAGCGCTGGACCGGCGTGCTCGGCGTCTCGGCCGAGAACACCTGGCTCAAGGGCCGCACCCTCACCTACGCGTATTCCGCCGCCGGCATGCGGACGGCGGTCGCCGACATCGACCGCAGCTTCCTCAACGTGGCGCCGGAACTCGCCCTGGTCTACCGGCCCGATCCGGCATGGGCGTTCCGCGGCCGCGTCGCCACCGGCTACGCGACGCCGGCCGCGAGCGCGCTGTTCGTGACGCCGGCCGGCGTGCCGGGCAACAACACCGACCTGCGCACCCAGACCAATCTCGGTGTCGATCTCGGCGCCGACTGGTCGCCCCTGCCCGATTTGCGGCTGAGCCTGACCGGGTTCTACGAGTTTTTTCGCAACGAGCTCGTCACCCAGTCGCCGGGAGCGGGCCTGCTCAGCTACACCTTCAACGCCCCGGCCTCCGAGCATCGCGGCATCGAGGCGGGGGCGGAATGGGCCTTCTCCCCCGGCTGGCGGGCGGTTGCGGCCTACAGCCTCAACGACCAGTTCTATACCCGCTACGTCGAGCAACTGAGCGCCGGCAGCCTGACCGCCCGGTTCGACCGGGCCGGGCGCCTGATCCCCGGCGTGCCGGCCCACCAGCTCCTCGCCCGGATCGGCTACGACCAGCCGTCGGGACCGCTGAAGGGCCTCGGCGCCTTCGTCGAGGCGGTCTACCAGGACGGCTTCTTCCTCGACAACGCCAACCTGCTCAAGGCGCCGGGCTACGCGATCGTCAACGCCAACGTCCACTACGACACCGACCTGATCGGTGCTTACGCCAAGCGCCTGAGCCTCTACGTCGAGGTGCGCAACATCCTCGACACGACGTACATCGCCTCGGCCCAGCCCCTGGCGAACTCGATCAGCGCCGTGACCGGCTTGCAGAACGGGGCCGGCGTGCTCGCGACCACCACCGGCTCGATCTTCGCTGGCGCGCCGCGGAGCGTCGTCGGGGGGATGAAGCTGACCTTTTGACGGACCGTTCGATCAGCGGGGCGAAACCGGGAACCTGCTGGGTTCGCCCCGCCGATCTGGCACCCTCCGGTCATTCCGGAGCCGCGCAGCGAAACTCGGGATCCGGAATCACAGTATTATCAAATTAAATCGTGAATATTATACGTTTGTAATCCCCTTAACAGAAATCGAATCAGGCAACATCGTATATCAATCTGCGCACATGCCGACATCTTTCCAAGTCATCCCTGGATTTGATGACGTTGAAAAAACTCGGGGTCCACAACGGCTGAGGCCGCAGAACGAGGTGGTCAGCGACACCACGCACGGGGACATGACTCCTCTCTGCCCACGGGAGAGAGGATCCAGCGCTTGATTCCTTGAGGGTTTTCCCCGGACGATCCCGCCCTCGTGGGAAGGGTGAAGCGTCATAGTCTACAACGACTTGGATTTCAGGGGCGTCGTGCGAATCGGCAGGCCCTTGCGGCAGCGCCCCTGCACCCCATCTCGTCGACTCGTACCGGAGGGAGCCCCGATGTTCGACGCCAAGCGCCTGCTCGACCAGTTCCTCGGCGGCTCCGGCCGGGGCGGGTCCTTCGGCGGCCATCCCGGCCCATCGTCCTACGGCCAAGGCGGGTACGGGCACGCGCCCTCCCCCCTCGAACAGGTCGCCCGGTCCCTCGGCGGCGGGGGCGGCAAGGCGGCGATCCTCGGCGGCCTCGCCTCGCTGGTCCTCGGCAGCCGGCGCGGCGGCGGGGGGTTCGGGATGCCCGGCGGGTTGGGCGGAGGCGGGTTGAGCGGAGGAATGGGCGCCGGGCGCGCCGGCGGCCTCGCCCTCATCGCCACCCTGGCGTACCAGGCCTACCAGAGCTGGCAGGCGAACCAGGGCCAGCGCGGCGGCGCCGCACCCGCACGGGCTGGCGGCTTCATTCCCTCCGCCGACGATGCGGCCCGGATGCTCGGCGGCACGCGCTTCGCGGTCGCCTCGCCGGCCGACGAGGAGGACCGCTCCCGCGCGCTCCTGATCGCGATGATCACCGCCGCCAAGGCCGACGGCCACATCGATCCGGAGGAGCAGAGCCGCATTTTCGGCGAGATGGACCGCCACGCTCTCGATGCCGACGACAAGGCCTTCCTGATGGATGCCCTGCGCGCGCCCGTGGACGTCGAGGCGGTGGCGCGCCTCGCCCGCAACCCGGAACAGGCGAGCGAGATCTACGCCGCCTCCCTGATGGCGATCAGCGTCGACACGCCCCAGGAGCGGGCCTATCTCGACCACCTCGCCCGCAGCCTTCGGCTGGAACCGGGGTATGCGCGCCACATCGAAGCCACGCTGGCCTCGGCCTCCGCGCAAAGATGAACACTTCCTTACCGCCGTTAACCATTCGCTAACCATCGAGCGCGCCTGATGGGCTGGTAACGAGTCGTAAAGACGTGACCAGCCAGACCCAAACCCGCCCGCCGATTCGCTTCCGTGGCCGCTCGTTCCTGGCGGTCGTGTTGGCACCCGAGGCGCCGATCGAGGATTGGCTCGCCGACCTCGACGCCCTTGCCAGGCGCTCTCCGGCCTTCTTCGCCGGCCGCGCCGTGATCCTCGACGTGACGGCCCTGGCGCCGAGCCGGGACGCGCTCAAGGACCTGGTGACCGCCCTCAACGCCCGCGAGATCCCGATCATGGGGATCGAGGGCGCGGGAGCGGGCTCGCTCGGACCCGGGATGCCGCCGCCGCTCAACGGCGGCCGTCCCTCCGGCGAGGTGGCGATGCCCGGCGAGGCGCCGGCCGCCGCCCCGGTCGAGCGGGTGACGGGCGCGAAGTCGCTGATGCTGGAGAGCCCCGTGCGCTCCGGCCAGGCGATCCTGTTCCCCGAGGGCGACGTGACCGTGATGGGCTCGGTGGCCTCCGGCGCCGAGGTCATCGCCGGCGGCTCGATCCACATCTACGGGGCCTTGCGGGGCCGTGCCATCGCGGGGGCCGCCGGCTCGCCGGGCGCGCGCATCTTCTGCCGCAAGTTCGAGCCCGAACTGCTCGCCATCGACGGCCTCTACCGCACCGCCGACGACCTCGACCCGACCCTGCGCGGCCGCGCCGTCCAGGTCTGGCTCGACGGCGACTCGATGCGCACCGCCGCGCTCGACTGACAACACCGCTCCGGGGGCCCCGCGGCAACGATCCGCGGACGGGGCGAGACTCAAGAAAACACACGCAGCGGCCGCGCCGGCCGCGACTTCCGACAGCAAACGATCAAGGGGGATCCATGGCCAAGGTCATCGTGGTGACATCCGGCAAGGGAGGGGTGGGCAAGACCACCACG
This sequence comes from Methylobacterium aquaticum, assembly GCF_016804325.1. Taxonomy (NCBI): domain Bacteria; kingdom Pseudomonadati; phylum Pseudomonadota; class Alphaproteobacteria; order Hyphomicrobiales; family Methylobacteriaceae; genus Methylobacterium; species Methylobacterium aquaticum. Next base: position 4,681,298 of record NZ_CP043627.1, on the reverse strand, counting down.
ACGGCGGCCTTGGGGGCCGCCCTGGCCAAGACCGGCCAGAGCGTCTGCGTCGTCGACTTCGACGTGGGCCTGCGCAACCTCGACCTCATCATGGGCGCCGAGCGCCGGGTCGTCTACGATCTCATCAACGTCGTCCAGGGCGACGCCAAGCTGCCCCAGGCGCTGATCCGCGACAAGCGCATCGACACGCTCTCGCTGCTGCCCGCCTCGCAGACCCGCGACAAGGACGCGCTCACCGACGAGGGCGTCGCCCGCGTCGTCGGCGAGTTGCGCGAGAAGTTCGACTGGATCATCTGCGACAGCCCGGCCGGCATCGAGCGCGGGGCGACGCTCGCCATGCGCCACGCCGACATCGCGGTGGTCGTGACCAACCCCGAGGTCTCCTCGGTGCGCGATTCCGACCGGATCATCGGGCTGCTCGATTCCAAGACCGAGCGCGCCGAGAAGGGCGAGCGGCTGGAGAAGCACCTGATCCTCACCCGCTACGACCCCAACCGGGCCGAGCGCGGCGAGATGCTGAAGATCGACGACGTCCTGGAGATCCTGTCGATCCCGCTCCTCGCCGTGATCCCGGAGAGCGAGGAGGTGCTGAAGGCCTCGAACCTCGGCAGCCCCGTGACGCTGAACGCGCCCCAGAGCGCGCCGGCCCGGGCCTATGCCGACGCCGTGCGCCGCCTGAAGGGCGAGACCGTGCCGATGACCGTGCCGAGCGACAAGCGCTCGCTCCTGGGCAAGCTGTTCACCCGGAGGGCGGCATGAACCTGCTGAGCTTCCTGTCGCGGCGCGGGACGGCGCCGGTGGCGCGCGAGCGCCTTCAGATCCTGCTGGCCCACGAGCGCACCGCCTTCGGCCGCTCGGACCTGGTGGCGATCCTGCGCGAGGAGATCCTGGCGGTGATCGCCAAGCACGTCGCCATCGACCAGGAGAAGGTGAAGGTGACGATGGAGCGGGGCGACGCCGTCTCGACCCTCGGCGTCGACATCGAGCTTCCCGACAACAAGGTCGCGCGGCTCGCCAGCGCGTGACAGCCCCGGCAGATTTCGCAAAGGCGACCGCCGGTTTTGCGACGAAAATCTGCGATGCGACGGGAGCCTGAGCGGACTTGCGTCGGCCCGCCGAGGCAAGTCCGCTCAGGCCCCGTCGCCGCGGGCGCCGGAGCGCGATATAGGCCGGGCAGGCAGCGGGATCCCCGCGCCTGCCCGGGAAGAGGTCGAGGTCATGCCGGACGCGCCCACCATCTACGCCAACACCCTGATGGCCTTGAGCCTGCGCCGGCCGGGCATCCTGCAGGTCACCCTGGGCACCGCCGGCTTCAGCGGCGACGAGATCGATGTCGCCCTGCGGCTCGCCGTGCCGGAGGACACCGCGGTCGAGCTGGTCGAGGCCCTGGTCGAGGGCTTGCAGGCCGCCGCCGAGGAGGACGAGGACGAGGACGAGACCCCGGAGCCCTACGAGGCCTCGGTCGGCGACGTCGCGACCGCGGGGCTTCTCGCCACGACCCTCGCCACCGCCATGGGCGACGCCCTCGACCTGCTCGCCTCGCGTCCCGACTTTCTCGAGCGCCTGGGCGAGATCGAGGCGCGCGCCGTGCTGACGACGCGCAATTCCGTCTCCGAGGGCGTCTCCGTCGACGACGAGGCCAAGGCGGTGCGCGACACCGTCGCGGTGCTCCAGAGCCTGTTCGCCCAGTGGCGCAAGGACCACGTCCCGCCCGCGACCCCGGGTCCCGATTCGCCGCCCGGCTCGCCTGCCCCCGACTCCCCTGCCCCCGATTCTCCCGCGCCCGATTCCTCGCCCGGGGACGACGGTCCGAAGGCCTGACCCGCGCGAGGACGGCAAGCCGGCCCGGGCATCGGCCCCGGACCGGCGGGATTCGTCCCCCCCTTCGCGGGGTCGCTCGCGCCTTATGCCAATGGCCCGAGATGCTGACGCATCGGGCCATTGAGCTATCTCGGATTTTCTATGCCAAACCAGGGGCTTGACGAAAATTCGAGAACGGAACCAAAGGTCGTTTGCAACGACCGTTGGTATTAGGCCGCCCGCACGGTCGCGAGGAAGCGGTGGACCTCTTCGGAGAGATGCTCCGATTGGCGCGACAGGTCCGAGGCCGAGGTCAGCACCCGGCTCGCCGCCATCCCGGTCGATTCGGAGGCCTGGGCCACACCCGCGATGGTGCCGGTCACCGCGCTCGTGCCGACCGAGGCCTGCGAGACGTTGCGCACGATCTCCTGCGTCGCCGCGCCCTGCTGGGTGACCGCCGCCGCGATGGAGGTCACCACGGTGTCGATCTCGCGGATCCGGGAGGTGATCGAGCCGATCGCCCCGACCGTCTGATCGGTGACGCCCTGGACCTCGCCGATCTGGCGGGCGATCTCCTCCGTCGCGCGGGCGGTCTGGTTGGCCAGTTCCTTCACCTCGGCGGCGACCACCGCGAAGCCGCGGCCCGCCTCGCCGGCGCGCGCCGCCTCGATCGTGGCGTTCAGCGCCAGCAGGTTGGTCTGGCTGGCGATGTTCGAGATCAGCCCGACCATGTCGCCGATCCGGGTCGAGGTGGCCTTCAGCGCCTGGACGAGCTGGCCGGTCCTGTCGGCCTCGCCGACCGCGGCCTGGGCGAGCCCGGCCGAGCCCTCGACCTGGCGGCCGATCTCCGAGATCGAGGCGCCGAGCTCCTCGGCCGCCGCCGCGACGGTGCCGACATTGGTCGCCGCCTCCTCGGCCGCCGCGGCGACGCTCGTCGATTGCGACGCGGTCTCGGCCGCCATCGACGACATCGAGCGGGCGGTGGCCTGAAGCTCGGTGGCGGATGACGAGACCGTGCGGACGACGTCGCCGACCGCCGCCTCGAAGGTGTCGGCCAGTTCCAGGGTCGCGCGCTGCCGGGCCGCGGCGGCGGCGGCATCGGCGATCTGGCGGCGCTCCGCATCCTCCGCCGCCTTGCGGGCGACCATCGCCTTGATGTCTTCGACGGCGCGGCCCAGCGCCCCGATCTCGTCGCCACGCCGGCTCTCGGCGATGGTGGCATCGACGTCGCCGGCCGCCATCCGTTCCAGCACCGCGACCAGCCGCAGGATCGGGCGCTGGATGTTGAGCATCAGCACCACGCCCGCGGCGAGCAGGCTCAGCAGCATCGCCGCGCCGGCCAAGAGGCCGATCCGCGTCGCCGAGGCGATCCGCTCGGCAGCCGCCTTCATCGCCTCGTGCGTGAAGCGGTTGGCGTTCTCGACCGATTCGCCGATGGTCTTCTCGGTCCGTCCGAGGAGCGCGGCGATCCGGTCGCGGGAGGCAGCGGCCGCCGCCGCGTCGACCGGCCGGCCGTAGAGGTCAGCCCGGCCCTGCTGGGCGAAATCCTTCACCGCGGCGGCGAGGTCCCGCACGCCGCGCTCGCTCTCGCGCAGCACGTCCGGCTTGAGGGCGATGGCGATCGGCCGCTCCAGCCCCTTGGCGGCGGCGCCCGCCTCGTCCTGCGCCGCCGTCACGGCCGCATCGGCCGCGGCGGCACTGCGCGCCAGCTCGACGGACCGGTAGCTCAGCTGGATGCGGCTGACCGCGAGCTGCGCCTGCGAGATCCCCCGCAGGATGGTCTCTTCCCGGGCCACCGCGTCGTTCGCCGCGCTGATCTCGGTGTTGCTCGACCATTGATTGTAGACGGCGCCACCGACGAACACGGCCGTGACGGCGGATGACAAAGCCAGCTTGCGCCCGATGCTGAGCCTGAGCATCACTTGACCCATATCTTCATGGATAGGAGGAATATCTTATCGGGGTTAGGTTGAGGTTATTTTCTTAAAAAACTGTTTTCAGGCCCGAACGCGACATCGCCGATATTTTTCGCTCCGCTGGGGAACCAAGTACGGATGCTGTACGGCAGCCGCCGCGGTGGTCCCGATCTGCGGAATTCGGCGGCATGCGCCTCGTGCCCAAGGCCGCTGCCTCGCGCCTGAGGCCGCCGCGTGGCGCCGGCCGATCCCGCGGCTCCCAAATTCGCTGAAGATCAGACGCTTCGCCGCGCGCAGTCGGACCATGTTACCGGGACGCAATCTTCCGGTATTCGCACCATGCTACCGGCACAGCCGTGCCGATGCACCGGTCTCGGTCCGGGATCGGTACGGACGTCGATCCGCCCCGCGTCGTCGACATCGGTCTAATCGATTCCGAATCCCGGATCCGAGGGAAATCTCGGGCGAGACCGGTCCGGGGAAGGAAAGGGAGGTCGCTCTCGATGATCGCCGACGTGATTGATGTCGCCTCGTGGGATGTCTCGTCTTTCCGGGCACGATTATCTGACGATGCCGCGGATGCGGGGAGCCGTGCCGTCGTGGCTTGCGGCGCGGACGAATCACCGTGAGCGAGCGGACGAACCGGTCCGCCGCACCGGAATGGCCGACCCCGGAGCGTCGTCCGGCGGCGATCTTCGCCGCCGACATCGCCGGCTATTCGAAGGCGATGCACGACGACGAGCGCGGCGCCATGCAGGCCCTCCAGGCCACCCGCAAGATCGCCGACCATCTGATCTCGGCGCATCACGGACGGATCGCCAACACGGCGGGGGACAGCGTGCTCGCCGAGTTCGCCCGCGTGCCGGATGCCGTCGCCTGCGCCCTGGCTGTCCAGCGGGCGCTCGCCGAGGCCAAGGGGCATGCGGGGCGGTTCCGCCTGCGCATCGGCATCCATCTCGGCGACGTGATGGTGCACGAGGGCGACCTGTTCGGCGACGGCGTCAACATCGCGGCCCGCCTGCAGGCGGCGGCCGAGCCCGGGGGCCTGCGCCTCTCGGAAGCCGCCTACCGGGAAGTGAGCGACCGGCCCGACATCCGCTTCGTCGATCTCGGCGCGCAGCGCCTCAAGAACATCGCCCGGCCGGTGCGCATCTACGCCGTGCCGTCGCCGGAGGCGGCCGTGTCGCGGATCCGGCTCCCGCGGCCCGCCCTCGCCGCCCTGCTCCTCGCAGGCCTCGGCCTCGCCGGGGGCCTGGCCTGGCCCCACGTCGCGCCCGAGCGTCGGGGGATGGCGTCGCCGGCCGGTACGCCGACCGTTTCGGGCGAGCCCGCGCGGCCGCCTCTGTCCCTCGTCGTCCTGCCGCTCGCCAACCAGAGCGGCGACCCGGAGCAGGATTACCTCGCCGAGCAGATCGCCGAGGACCTCTCCGCCGATCTCGCCCGGGCGCCCGGCACCTTCGTCATCGCCCACGGCACGGCCCGGTCCTACGAGGGGCGGCCGGTCGCGCCTCGCGCCGTCGGCCGGGAGCTCGGGGTGCGCTACGTCGTGCAGGGCAGCCTGCGCCACGGCGCCGGGCAGGTGCGCTTCGCCGTGCAGCTCACCGACGTCGAGACCGGCGCCGCCCTCTGGGCCGACCGCTTCGACGGCGCACGCGCCGATCTCGCCGCCGCGCAGGACGCGCTGATCGCCCAGGTCGGCCGGGCGCTCGGCATCCGCCTGCTGGAAGCCGCCACGCAAGGGCGCGCCGGCCACCCGGCCGATGCGGTCGACCTCGTCATGCGCGGCCAGGCCCTGCTCAACCGGCCCTTCGCCCGGGAGAACCATGCCGGGGCCCGGCCCCTGTTCGAGCGCGCCCTCGCCCTCGATCCCGTCAACGCCCATGCCCGGCTGGGCCTCGCCGAGGTGCTGGTCGACGGGGTGCTGAACGGCTGGACGGGCGAGCGCGAGGGCGATCTCGACCGGGCCGAGCAGGCCGTCGCCGCCGTGCTGCGGGACGACCCGACCCATCCCTTCGCGCATTACCTGCGCGGCGAGACCCTGCGCGCCCGGGCCCGCTACCCCGAGGCGCTGGCCGCCTTCGACCGGGTGCTCGCCCTCAACCCGAGCTTCGCCCGGGCGCATGCCTATCGCGGGCTGATCCACATCTTCCTCGGCCGGGCGGAGGAGACGGAGGCCGACATCGCGGCGGCCCTCCGCCTGAGCCCGAAGGACCCGCTGGTCGGCGCGTGGCTGGCGCGGGACGGGCTGGCAAAGCTCCATCTCGGCCGGGACGAGGCGGCGATCCCGGCCCTGCAACGCGCGGCCGCGGTGAACCCGCTCTTCGACTTCCCGCATCTCTACCTCGCCTGCGCCTTCGCGCGGCTCGGCCGGGAGGCGGAGGCGCGGGCCTCCCTCGCCCGGTTCCTGACGCTCCGGCCCGGCTACACGATCGCGCGCTACCGCAAGCTGACCTCGGGCGACCCGACCTTCCTCGCCCAGCGCGAGCGGATCTACGACGGATTGCGCCGGGCCGGCCTGCCGGAGCGGTGACGCGGGTGACACGCTCGGATCCAAGAACCTGCGCGGTGCTGACGAGGCTCCGGGCCGGAGCCCGTCGCCGTGATCGCCATCCTCGCCGAGTGTGCCCTACGACGGCCGGATCGGCGTCACGACCCGCCCGGCCGGATGGGTGCGGCTCCTCGGCTGCGGCCTGACGATCGCCGGGGTCGCGCCGTTCCGGAGGGTCAGCGCCAGCCGCGGATCTCGTGGGCGTCGCGGCCCGGGACCGGCGGCATCTGCGTCGTGAAAGCCGAAGCACGGCTCCGCCCCGGATCGACGGTGTAGACGTCGGCGAGCAGCACCGTCGCCACGGAGGCGCCGAGCCCGGTGATCACGAAGCCGTAGATCACGGCCCGGGGGGCGCCGAAATGCCGGACGATCAGCGCGACCGAGACGGCGACGGCGAGAAACCCGACGGCATTGTGCCACATGGAAACACTCTCTCCCGGAGCGGGACACCCGATTCCCCGCGCGCAGGAGGAGGTGCGAACGGCGTGCCGACGGCGCGGGTGGTTAACGCACCGTTAATCACCGGGGCAAGCCTCGCGGCTGCGCGCCGCCCTCGCGTCCGGCGCATCGCTCCTGCCCGTGCGGGTGCTGCCAGGGCGCGTTCCCTCCCCGCCTGTTCGGCCTTATGACGAGCACACCCCATCCAGGAGCCCCGATGCGCCAGCCCTCCCCACCCCTCGCCCTCGGCATCATCGGCGCCGGCATCATGGGCGAGCGCATGCTGAACGCCGTCCTCGGGCAGGACGAAGGCCCGGTCCGGATCGCGGCCCTGTGGGACCCGGACCCGGCGGCGCGGGCGCGCATCGCCGCGCGCTCCCCGACCTGCCGCTCGTGACGGAGGCCGCCTCGGTCGTGGCGGCGAGCGCGTGCGTCTACATCGCCTCCCCGCCGGCCTCTCATCTCGGCCATGCCCGGGCGGCCCTGGCCGCAGGGCGGAGCGTCTTCTGCGAGAAGCCCCTCGCCGTCGACCTCGCCGAGGCCCGCGACTTCGTGGCGACGGCCGGCGAGCGCGGGGCGGTGAACTTCCCCTTCGCCTCCTCCCTCGGTGTCGCCACCCTGGCGCAGTGGATCGCCGATGGCGCCGTCGGCACGCCCCGCCGCCTGACCATCGAGGTCGCCTTCGCCCGCTGGCCGCGGGGCTGGCAGAGCGACGCCGCCGGCTGGCTCGACGCGCCGCAGGAGGGCGGCTTCACCCGCGAGGTGGTGTCGCATTTCCTGTTCCTCAGCCGCCGCCTGCTCGGGCCCCTGCGGGAGCTTCAGGCGCAGGCCGTGTTTCCGGAGCCCGGCCGGTCCGAGCGCGCCGTCGATGCGACGTTCCGGGCCGGCGCCGTGCCGGTGGTCCTGCGCGGCCGGGTCGGCGAGACGACCCTCGACGACCACAACACCTGGACGCTGGAGGGCGAGGCCGGGACGATCCGCCTGCGCGACTGGGCGATCGCCGAGCGGCAGGAACGGGACGGCACCTTTGCGCCCGCGCCCGACGCGATCCCGAACGAGCGCGCCCGCCCGATCGCCCTGCGGCGCCAGCTCGAGGGCGTGGTGCGGATGACGAGGGGCGAACCCCACGCGCTTGCGACCTTGGGCGAGGCGCTGGAGGTGCAGGAGGTCGTCGAGGCGATCCTGGCCGGGGGACGGTCTTGACGGGTGGCGACCGGGGCTGACGGCCCGGACATCGCGTCACACCCCGGACGGCGCCCGGCGCCGGCGGCCCGTTTGGGCCGACGGCCCCCCGGCCGTGGCGGAGTGCGGGTAGGTCGCTGTGATCGCAGCGGAATCCTTCTGCAGGATTTTGGCCTGTCAGGGACGGTTCGTTCCCGATCGGTCCGACGAGATGTGTCGGAACGGCCCGATTTCTTGCTGTCGGTAGTCCTCCGCAACTGAATTTCCATCACGTAACGCGTTATTTCCATGCCGTCCGGTCGGCTATCGCCCCGAATCTCTTCGGGATGACGGCGGCACCGGGCCGGATGATCTCGCCATGGGATCGCTCCAGCTCGCCAAGGCGAGCGGTCTATTGTCCTGGGCGGAGCGCGGAGAGCGGGATGGGAGCGGTGACGACCAGGATGGTACGGATCGGCCACGATGGTGCGTCCCTGCGGGATTCGGCTTCGGCGGCGCAGGGCCGTCATGAGCCAAGATGGCGCGGTTTTCCCCCTCCCCCCTCTGCGGGGGAGGGTGGCGAGCGCAGCGGGACGAAGTCCCGCCGAGAGGGGCAGCGCGACGCCCGTCCAGGGAATACCCTTCAGAACGGTTCGGTTTTATCCGGAAGCGGCGCCCCCTCGCCCGGCCTGGCACGAGTGCTGCGCACTCGCCGCAGGTCACCCTTTCCCGCAGAGGGGGGAGGGAGAGACCCGCGCCATGTCGTCCCGCTGAACGCCCCGCCGATCACCGGCACGGACGCGCACGGGCACCCCCGATGACCACCGCCCCCCAAAGCTGCGCATCCTCGTCGCCCACAACCGCTACCAGGTCCGCGGCGGCGAGGATGCCGCCGTGGCCCGGGACCTCGCCGCCCTCGAACGGGCGGGCTGCGCCGTCGAGGCGGTGTTCCTCGACAACGAGGCGATCGATTCCGGGCTCGCGCGCCTGCGGGCGGCGGTCGCGGCGACGCATGCGCCCGACGGCATCGCCCGGGTGATGGCGGCGGCGCGCCGCTTCGCGCCGGACGTGGTCCACGTCCACAACTTCTTCCCGCTGCTCTCGCCCGGCATCCACGCGGCGGCGCGTGCGGCCGACTTCGCCACGGTGCAGACGCTGCACAATTACCGCCTGATCTGCGCCAACGCCTTCCTGATGCGGGACGGCGCGCCGTGCGAGATCTGCGTCACCGGCTCGCCCTACCGGGCGGTGCAGTTCGCCTGCTATCGCGGCTCGCGGGTCGGCACGCTCGCGGTCGCCCGGATGATCGACCACCATCGCCGGGCCGGGACCTGGCGGCGGGACGTCGACCGCTTCATCGCGCTCACGCCGTTTGCCCGCGAGCGCTTCGTCGCGGCGGGGTTCCCGGCGGAAAAAATCCGCATCCGGCCGAACGGGCTGCCCGATCCGGGGCCGCCCGCGGACGGGCCGCGCCGGGGTCTCCTCTATGTTGGCCGGCTCAGCCCCGAGAAGGGCGTGACCGTGCTGGCCGAGGCGGCTGCCCGGGCGGGCGCGCGGATCACGGTGATCGGCGAGGGACCGCTCGCGGGCGCCCTCGCCGATCACCCTGCCCTCGACCTGACGGGCGCCCTGCCCCCGGACGCGGTCCAGGCGGCGATGGCGCGGGCCGCGGCCCTCGTCGTGCCGTCGCTCTGGTACGAGGGGCTGCCGATGGTGGTGGCGGAGGCCTTCGCCGCCGGCACCCCGGTCGTCGCCTCGCGCATCGGGGCGCTCGCGGGCCTCGTCGCCGACGGCGCGACGGGGCTCCTCGCCGAGCCAGGCGACGCGTCCGATCTCGGACGCGCGCTCGCGCGCATCGCGGGCGATCCCGCGGCGGCGGCCGCCATGGGGCGGGCGGCCCGCACCGTCTACGAGCGCGAGTGGCACGAGGACGTCGCCACCCGCGCCCTCCTCGACATCTACCGCGACGCCGTCGCCGCCCGTGCGGCAGGGCCGTCCGCGTCCTCCACCAGAACGGGAACCTGACCTCAGTGGCACACGATCCCCTCGTCTCCTCCTTCACGATCGGTGGCGTTCCGGTCTCGGCCATCGACATGGACGGGCTGATCGCGTCGGTCGGGCGCCGGCTCGCCGCCGGGCCGGGCCAGCCCGGCACCTTCGTGGTCTTTCGCGATGCCCACGGCGTCGTGCGCGCGCAGACGGACGAGGCGTTGCGCGCCGCCCATCACGAGGCCTTGCTGGTCTGTGCCGATGGCCGTCCGGTGAGCTGGATCGGCCGCTGGCGGGGCCTTGCCGCCACGCAGCAGGTGCCGGGGATCGAATCGGTCGAGGCCCTGTGCCGGGCCGGCGCGGATACGGGCTGGCGCCACTACTTCCTCGGCGGGGGCGAGGGCGTCGCCGACCTGCTCGCCACGACGATGCGGGCCCGGATACCGGGCCTCCAGGTCGCCGGTGTCGAGACCCCGCCCTTCCGCCCCCTCTCCGAGGCCGAGACCGAGGCGATGCGCGAGCGCATCCGTGCGTCCGGGGCGCAGATCGTCTGGGTCGGCCTCGGCACCCCGAAGCAGGAATTGTTCATGGCGGCGCATGCCCCCTACCTGCCGGGCACCATCGCCATGGGAGTGGGTGCGGCCTTCGACGTCGCGACCGGGCGCATCCCGCGGGCCCCGAAGATGCTCCAGGTCGCCGGGCTCGAATGGGCCTATCGCCTCGCCCGCGAGCCCCGGCGCCTGTGGCGGCGCTACCTGGACACGATCCCGCGCTTCCTCCTGATCGCGGCGCGGGATGCGGTCAGCGCCCGAAAGGCGCCCCGGCCGTCGCGGAGCGGCGCATCCGATCGAACGGGATCGTCGGCAGTCTGACGCCGCTGCCGACGGCGAGCCCGGCGAAATCCGCCGGGTTCACCGAGGTCCGTGCCAGCGCCTCCAGACCGGCGGGGATCTTCGCCGGGCCGCGGTTGCGGGCCAGATTCTGCTCGGCCGCCTCGCCGCCATCGGTGAAGCGGGGGGGATCGCTCAGGACGATCAGGTTGTCGGTGACGACGTTGCCGGTCGCGACCGCCGGGCGGTCGTAGAGCAGGCCGGGGAGGCGCGGGTAGCGCGCCCGCCAGACCGGGGACTCGACCGGCATCGCCGCATAGGCGGCGCGCAACTCCGATTGCGGATCGGTGACCGCGTCGCGGGCCCAGGTCTGCCCGCGGGAATCGACGTGGATCGCCGGGCTCGACGCGACGAAGACGTTGCCATCGACGCGGTTGTCGCGCCCGCCGCCGAGGAAGACCGGCTGGTCGACCCGCAGGAAGAGGTTGCCGGTGACGGTGAACCCGCTCGCCATGTCGTCGAGGTAGACCCCCTTCACCTCGGTCTCGGGCCCGCCCCGGATGTCGTGCAGGAGGTTGTTCGCGATCACGCCGCCCCGGGCGGTCCAGTCCCGGCCGGAATAGATCGCCCCGCTATCGGTGGCCCCGGCGAGCAGGTTGGCGACCTCGTTCCCCGTCACCCGGTGGTCGTTGCCGCGGATGTGGACCGCGTAGGCCGGCGAATCGTGGATGTAGTTGCCCGCCACCTCGGCGCCGACGCCGTCCAGCGCAACGGCCGGGTGCTGCGTCCGCTCCCGGCGGGCGTAGCCGGTAAGCCGGCTGTCGCGCAGGAACAGCCCGCCGGGGGTGAGCGTGCGCCGGTCGCCGCCCGAGAGCACCACGCCCTCGGCACCGGTCCCGGCGATGTCGCAGCGCTGGAGCCCGCTGTCTTGCGTGCCCGTGAACACCGCCCCGCGCCCGCCGGTCAGCGAGAGCACGCTGTCGGCGATCACCACGTCGCGCCCGCCGCGTACGGTCACGAGGTCGCCCCGGGCCATGGCGAGGCGCAGCGATTCGACCCGCAGGTGGGACGCGCCCTCGACCGACAGCAGCGTCTCGGCGACCGACACCTCGACGGTCTCCTCGGCCCCCCGCGGCCAGGCGAGCAAGATCCCGGCCTTCGCGTCGCGCCACCACGTCCCGGGCCGGTCGAGGCCGGCGAGCAGGTGGACGAGGCGGACGGGCGCGCCCGGGCGGATGCCCTCGTAGGGCGTGCGGTCGAGGGTAAGGCGCGTGCCCGCTCCCGTCGGCGCGGTGCGGATCACCGGCAGCGCCTCGAACAGCCAGCCCCAGCGCCAATAGCCTTCCGCCCACAGGTCGGGCTCGCCACTGAGCGCGCCCGGCGGGAGGCCCGACACGGTGAAGGCCGGCCCGTCGCCGCCTTCGGCCTTGGCGAAGCCCTCCGCCGGCCAGCGCGCCGGATGCATCGCGCCCTCGCCGTCGAAGACCTCGAAGGCGGGGGGTGTCGGCGGACCGTTGAGGACGATCGGCGCCTGGATTCGCGCCGGCGCCTTGGCCGAGGGGGGCAGCCGGTAGGCCCGGACATGGCCCCGCGCCGCCGCCGGCAGGCGGGCCGCCAGCGCCGGATCGAGCGGAACCGGCGCGAGGCGCCGGCTGCCGACGAGGCGGGCCGACCCGTCGGCGGGGCCGCGGATCACCAGCGGCGCCCCGGCTTTGCCGCCATCCTGGCTCCCGAGCCGCACGGGGGCGGCGAGGCGGTGCGTGCCGGAGGACAGCGCGACGACGATCGCCGCGCCGGGATCGCGGGCGCGCCGGCGGCGGGCTTCACCCAGGGCCTCGGCGAGGGTGGCGGTGCCGCCCGGCGAGGGCCGCGCGCCCTCGGCGGCGACCCGGATCTCGATCGGGGCGGCCATGGCCGGGGGGCGGCGAGGAGGGCGGCGAGGAGGAGCAGGGTCCGCATGGTGGGGTGTCTCGGAGCCTGGCGGGTTCGGGGGCGGGATGCGGCCCTGTCGCGCCTCGAGTCGCGATATGAGGCGCCTGAATCGTCTTTACCTCGTGACCGAGGCGATCCGGGGACAGTCGAGGCGCGGGTTTTCCCTCCCCCCTGTGCGGCAGGGCTGTCCGGGGAAAATCCCCTTTAGAACCAAGCGCGGGATCCCCTCTCCCGTGTGGGAGAGGGGTAGGGGTGAGGGTGCTACGGTGCCGCGTATAGCGCGTACCGTAGAGCTGCCAGCACAACGTTTACAGCCTTGCACGGAAGCGCGTCACCCTCACCCCCGACCCCTCTCCCACACGGGAGAGGGGAGGCGCGCCACAGTTTTCCCCGGACAGCCCTGCCTCTGCGGGGGAGGGTGACCGGCGGAGCCGGGGCAGCGGGACGCAGTCCCGCCGAGAGGGGCAGCGCGACGCTGTTCCAGATGGCGCCCTTCAGAACGGTCCAGTCTTATCCGGAAGCGGCGTCCCCTCTCCCGGCCTGGCACGAGTGCTGCGCACTCGCCGCAGGCCACCCTCCCCCGCAGAGGGGGGAGGGGGAAACCCGCGCCTGTTCTTTCCCCTAAACAGCAACGTCTTGGGAGAACGGCATCCCCCTACTCCCGCAAATCCGCATCCGTCACCACCACCCGCGGCCGCCGGCCTGGGCCGATCGCCTTGAGCGCCCGGTCCACCGCCGAGAACCGGCTGCGCCGCGCGCTGACGGCGAGCAGCAGCATCGGGATGCGCTCCTCGGCGATCAGGCGCTCGGTCACCACGTCGCCGCCGACGAGGCCGAGATCGACCACGACGAGGTCGGCGTCGCTGCGCAGGAGCGCGTCGGCGAGGTTGCCGGCGAGGTCCCGCGGCAGGCCGGCGGGGCGGGGCAGCACCCTGAGGCCGGACGGCAGGGTCACCAGGGCGTCGCCCAGCGGCGCGCGGCTGCGCAGGAGGCCGGCGAGGTCCCGGGGCGCGGCGGCCCCGAGGTCGCGGGTGAGCAGCCCCTTGGGGTCGGCATCGACCAGGATCACCCGCTCACGGTCGGCCGCCGCCGAGAGGGCGAGCGAGCGGGCCAGCACCGACTTGCCGGCCCGGTCGTCGCCCGCGGTGACGAGGACGACGAGGGGCTTGGCCCCCGGTTCGGCGGCGGCGAGGCGGTGGCGCAGGCGCGAGACCGCCACCTCGTAGGGAAGATCGCCCCGGGCGCTGCCGAAATCGGCCTTGAGGGCGGCGGCCTTCGCGGCCGTGCGGGGGGCACGCGGCAGGGCATCGAGGCCGGAGCGGCCGAGATGGCCTTCCAGGCGCCGGCGCGAGCGGACCCGGCCGGCGAGCAGTTCGAGCGCGAGGGCGCCGACGAGGCCCAGCCCCGAGCCGGCGACGAGGGCGGCCACGAACAGGACTGGCGTCGGCGGGCCGATGCGCTTCTCCGGCGGCGAGGCGGCCGAGATGATCCGCGAGGCCGAGGTGTCGAGGCGCTGCTGCTCCTGCAACTCCCGGGCGCGGACCAGGAAGGCCTCGTAGACCGCCCGGCTCGCATCGGCCTGGCGCTCCAGCTCGCGCAGCTGCACGAAGTCGTCGCCGACCTTCAAGGCATCGGCCTTGCGCCGCTCCAGCGTGGTGGCCAGCACCTTCGCGCTCGCCTGGGCGGCCTCGAAGTCGTTGCGGCTCGCCGCCGCGATGCGGCGGATCTCGGCCTCGATCGCCGCGCGCAGGGCCTTCTCCTGCACCAGAGCCGCCATGTAGCTCGGATGGCGCTTGCCCAGCGTCTCCTCGGCATCGGCGCGCAGGCGCTCGACGCCGGCGAGCTGGCCGCGCAAGGCGGTGATGGTCGGGTTGGTGACGATCTCGTTGGCGGAATCGAAGCGCCCGCCGGTGAGCACGCCCTCGACCTGGCGCATCCGGGAGCCGGCCTCGAGCGCCCGGGCGCGGGCAGCGCCGAGCTGCTCGCTCAACTGGGTCAGCTGCTGCTCGCTCACCAGCTGGGTGCGGGTGCCGACGAGGTTGTGCTTGGCCCGGAACGCCTGCGCCTTGTCCTCGGCCTTGCGCAGGTCGGCCCGCAGCTCGGCGAGCCGGCTCTCGATCGCCGCGCCGGCCTTGCGGGTCGTCTCGGAGCGGGTGGCGGCATCGCGGGCGAGGTAGGTCTCGGCGATGCCGCCGGCGAGGCGGGCGGCCTTCTCCCGGTCGTCGGAGGTCACGCCGAGCTCCAGCACGAAGCTGCGCTCCAGGCGCCGCGCCCCGACCCGGTCGCGCAGGATGCGGAGCGCCGTCAGCCGGGGCTCGACCGGCGGCTCGGTGCGCCCGGTGATGCGCGCGACGAGGTCGCGGGCCGCGCCGACCAGGGTGAAGCGGCCCTGGAACTCGGGGTCGCGGGCGAGGTCGAACCGGTCCACCACGCGGCCGAGCACGTCGTCGGAGGTGAGCACCCGGAGCTGGCTGTCGACGAAGAGCAGGCTCGCGTCGCTCGCCTGGTCCGGCGGGGTCAGGCCGTCCTTGACCACCTGCAACCCGCGCGGGTCGATCAGGATCTGCGTCGAGGCGGTGTAGAGCGGCGGGTTCAGGTGCATCCAGGCCGCGGCGAGGCCGAGGCACAGGAGCACGGGCAGGAGCACCGTGAACCAGCGCAGGCGCACGGTGCGCAGGATCTCCCGCGGATCGAGGAACCAGGGCTCCCGCGTGCGCTCCCCGTCTTCCTGTCCCTCCCGCGGGGCGGCGCCGACGAGCAGCCCGCTGCGGACATTCTCGACCATGGTCATGATGGGCCCGAGGCTCCCCAAAGGCTCTCGCTGCGGGTCGGACCTGTACCATTCCGGGACGATCGGAGCGGCAGGCAGGCCCTTTGCCGCCTGCGCTTCAAGCCGCGGGCCAGGCCCGACCCGTCCCCCGTGGGGACGGGAGCGGAGCGGCGATCTCCCGTCGGCCGGCCTCGGCCTCGCGCCGCGCCGCCCGCGCGGTGGCGAGCACCGCCACGTAGGCCAGCACGTTGACGTTCCAGTCCTGGAACAACCCGGGCGTGGTCAGCCCGTTGAGGGCGAGCATCAGGATCAGGCAGGCGACGATGCGGCGGGTGCCGCGATCGGTGCGGGCGGCGAAGCGGATCGGCTCGATCAGGGTCATGATCGCGAAGGACAGGCCGATGATCCCGGTGCCGGCCCAGGCGCTCAGGAACATGTTGTGCGAGCTGGTGATGAACACCGCGTCGCGGCCGAGCTCGTCGGCGAGTTCGGTAGTCGGGATCAGGAGCTGCACGAAGCGGTCGGCGGCCGAGAAGCCGGAGCCGAGCAGGCGGTCCTGCGTCGCCGCGATGAAGGTCGGCCAGAACTGGCCGCGGCCGGTGGCGTTGGCGAGCTCCACCCGGGGCTTCTGGAGGATGACCGAGAGGGCATCGAGGAGCGCGGGAAAGCTCGACAGGCCGACCATCAGG
This sequence comes from Methylobacterium aquaticum, assembly GCF_016804325.1. Classification (NCBI taxonomy): domain Bacteria; kingdom Pseudomonadati; phylum Pseudomonadota; class Alphaproteobacteria; order Hyphomicrobiales; family Methylobacteriaceae; genus Methylobacterium; species Methylobacterium aquaticum. Next base: position 4,665,225 of record NZ_CP043627.1, on the reverse strand, counting down.
AACAGGAACAGCGCGATCGAGACGAGCGCCAGCACGATGCCCGCGACGCGGATGCCTGGGCGCCGCGAGGCGATCATCAGGGCCGGGCCGACGCCGATCAGCGCCCCCGTGGAGGCGGCCGAGCCCGCGACGACGAAGCCGATCGCGGCCAGGACCAGGTAGCGGCCGCGGCGCCGGTTGGGCGGCCCGAACCAGGCGGCAAAGCCCAGCAGCGCGCAGACCAGCGGCATCATGTTGTTCTTGGCCGAGGAGAACACGATGCCCGAGGCCAGGCTCTGGAGGATCTCCGGCGTCACCGCGGCCAGCCAGGCGAGCGTCACCATCGCCAGGATGTCGGCCAGGCGGTGGCGGATGTCCGGCCGGTCGAAGATCAGGATCGACGAGAGGGTGAACACCGCCAGTTCCGCGGTGCGGTAGAGCGTGTAGGTCGGCACGATCGACCAGGCGGCGCTCATCCCGTTCACCAGGATCATCAGGGTGAACGGCAGGTAGGGCATCGCGAAGGGCAGGAGCAGCACGCGGCGGTCGGCCGCGACCTTCACGACGAGGTAGAAGGCCGTGAGGCCGGTGAGCACGATGGTGACGAGGTTCGAGGCCGTCAGACCCTGCTCCAGCACGGCGTTGCCGTCCTCGCGCGGCACCGTGAAGACGAGCGGCATGAAGGCGAACACCACCGTGAGCGCCAGCGGCCAGAACAGGGGCGCGCCGCCCGACGGCAGATGGGTCTCGAGGCGGCGGCGCAGGACCGGATAGGCGACCGTGAACCAGGTCGCGACCGCGACGGCGATGAGGGCGTTCAGCATCGCGGGCTCTCCGGGCTCGAGGCCTGGGCCGTGTGGCTCGGGGCTCGGGGCGCCGGGGCTTTCGCCAGGGCCGCCACGAGGGCGACGAGCGAGGCGCCGTGCGCCAGGGCCACGACCGCCGCGGCACCCACGGCGCCGTAGCGGGCGAGCAGCGGCTGGATCAGCACCAGCGACACCGCGAGGCTGGCCGCGAAGGCACGAAAGATCACGTCGGTGCGACGCCGCGCCCGGAAGATCTGTGCCACCATGTCCCGCAGGAAGATGAAGACCACGCCGAGCGCCAGCCAGCGCAGGCAGGATGCGTAGGCGGCGTAGGGCGCACCGAAGACGAGGCGCAGCCAGAGATCCGCCGGGAAAGCCACGACGGCGAGGAGGAAGCCCACCGGAACCCCGAGGCGCCGGGTGACGCCGAGGAGATAGGCCCGCAGCGCCGGCTCGCCGCCGGTCTCGTAGGCGCGGCCGGCGCCCGTCGGCACCACGTTCTCGGTGGCGGCGAGCATCAGCAGCACGAGGCCGACGAGGTACTGGGCCGCCCGCAAGCCCCCGAGGGCTTCGTCGCCGAGGGCACCGCCGGCCAGGATCCAGATCAGCTGCTCCTGCCCGAAGGTGACGAGGACGACCGGCAGCAGCCAGCGGGCCATCTGCCAGTGGCGTCGGGCGGTCAGCGCGAGGCGCCGGCGCCCGGTGCGGGGGGCTTGGCGGAGGAGCACGGGCAGCGTCGTCAGGAACGCCGTCACGGCCAGGACGGCGACGAGCCCCGCCGCATCGAGCGGGATCCCGGCCGCCCACAGAACGGCGACCGTAAGCGGGGCCGCCGCGGCCCGGGCCACGTCCATCGCGAGGGCCCTGGAGCCCCCGTCATAGGCGAAGAGCAGCCGCCGGGCGGTGAGCTGGAGGTTCTGCGACAGGGTGAGCGCGCCGGCGGCCGCGACGAGGCCGACCGGGACCTCCTCGCCGCGGGCCGAGAAGTACAGGGCGAGCACCCCCGCGACCCCGAGGCTCAAGACCGCCGCCAGCGCGACGGCGCCGGCGCCGACCGAAGCGGCGTAGCGGGCCGGATCGCGGACGGAGCCGGCGAGCGTCATCAGCGGCGCGGTGACCAGCGCATTGTGCAGCCCCTGCGCGAAGCCCGCGACGATGAGCACGAGGGCGAAGCGCCCGAACCCCTCCATGTCGACCAGGCGCGCCGCCGCGATGCCGGCGAGGAAGCCGAAGCCGCTCACGGCCCCCTGGTCGAGGAGCGAGAGCAGGGCCGGGCCGCGCAAGCGGGCCCGGAGGGCGGACGAGACCGTCACCGGGCGAGCACCGCCCCGGCCGCCGCCGTGACGAGGCGGTGGCGGCCATGGAGCCAGAGCGGCCCGCTCGACGCGACGTTGCGGGTGAGCCCGCGCTTGAAGTCGTAGACGCCCCGGTTGCCGGCCGGGTCGATGCCGCCGAAATCGAAGATCCGGCACCCCTCCTCGGCGGCGCGGCGGATGAAGCTCCATACGGCCAGATAGGCGGCGGCATTCGCCTTGGCCCGTTCGGTCGAGGCGGTGAAGAAGTCGGTGAAGCGGTCGCGGCTGAGATGCGCGATCCGCACCAGGCACAGTTCCTCGCCGTCCCGCACTTCGAGCATGACGTGGCGCGGATCGTTCGCCGCGAGGTCGCGGTAGGCTCCGGGATCGAAGTCGTTCGAGAAGCCCTTGCGGCTCTTGAGCAAGGCATACATCGTCGTGAAGGCGTCGAAGGCGGCCAGCCGCTCGGCCGGGTCGTCGAGGAAGCGCACCGTCAGGGCCGGGTTGCGCTCGGCCTTGCGCAGGGCCTTGCGCCAGCGCTGCTCCATCCCGGCCTGCACCGCGTCGAGGCCGCCGGCGAGGTCCACCTCCAGGGTATGCCTGCCGGCGGTCGTGACAGGCCGGAACCCCGTCGCCAGCAGGCCCAGCACCGTGCCTGGGCTCTCGGTACGGTTGGCATCCGCCACCAGCAGATCCAGCGGCCCGAGGTCCAGATGGGCGAGGAGCGCGCGCAGGACGGCCTCGCCGTGGCGCTCGCCCTTCGCGGTCAGGAGCGGCCCGCCCTGGACGTAGAAATGCCGGACCGGGCCGCGGCGGCGGCGCTGCACCTGTGCCAGGCCCATCACGTCGCCGTTCTCGTCGACGACGCTCAGCCGCTCGATGGCCGCGCCGCGCCGGGACTTGTAGGTACCCCAGCCCGACGCCGCGAAAATGCTGCCGCGGGCTTGCTCCCACACGGCTTCGTCCCAGGTCGGGACATCGGTGACCGCCAGGACCCGCAATCCCGTCTCACGTTCCGTCTTGGTCATGGATGGTCCCGTGCCAGGATGTGACATCGTCCGTATCTGATGCCGCCAGGACGCAAGCGGCGCACCGCGCCCCCCGTCGGCGGGCCGAACGGCACGCGCGATCGGCCGCCATCGACGGGGTTTCCCCGGTCTACGTGATTTTCTTGGATTGTCCCTGCACTGGGCCGGTCTCACCTACGGCGGACGTCTTTTCGATGGTGGCGGACGGGATGCTGCACTCCCTCAAGACCCTCGCCCGCGACAATCCCGTGGTCCGGGCCCTGCTGCTGCGCGGGCTTTCGCGCTGGCGGCGCCTCACCCATGCCCCGCCGGGCCTCTACACCCTGTGCTACCACCACGTCCCGGAGCGTCATCGCGCCGGGTTCGCGGCGCAGGTCGCCTTCTTGCAGCGGCACGGCCGCTTCGTCGGGGCGGACGAGGCGGTGGCGCTCCTGTCGTCCGGCGAGATCGCGCGGGAGCGGCACTTCCTCGTCACCTTCGACGACGGCTATGCCGACACGGTCGAGGTCGCCTTGCCGGTCCTGCGCGCCGCCGGGGTGCCGGCGATCCTGTTCCTCGTCGGCGACTGGCTCGATGCCCCCCCGGAGAACCCACCCGGCCCCTATGCCGGCCGGGCCCTGGTGGACGACTGGCTCGCCGCCGGGATGGAGATCGGCTCGCACAGCGCGAGCCACGCCCGCATCGCCACCCTCGACGATGCCGAGGCCGAGCGGGAGATCGCCGGGTCGCGGACCGCGCTCGAAGCCGCCCTGGGCCGGCCGATCCGGCACTTCGCCTGCCCCTGGGGCGTCGCGGAGCGCGATTACCGGCCGGGCCGCGACCCCGCCCTGGCGCGCGGCGCGGGCTACACCACCTTCTTCACCACCCGCCGCGGCGTCGCCACCGGCGCCGACGATGCTTTCGCGATGCCCCGCCACGTCCTCGAGCCGGAATGGCCCCTGCACGAGCTCGACGCCCTGATGGGAGCCCCCCGTGCCCGCTGAGCGTCCCGTCGTGGTGGTGACCGGCGCGCTCGCCCCCTACACCCAGGTGCTGTACCGGGCGCTCGCCGCCGCCCTCGACCGGCCGCTCACCGTGCTCGCCTGCGCGGCCCGGGAGCCCGCCCGGCAATGGGACCTGGCGGCGGCGGACGGCTACCGCTTCGCCGTGCTGCCGGGCCTGCGCTGGCACCGCGACGCGGTCCGCAACCTCTACGTCAATCCGAGCGTCGTCCCGCGCCTCGCGCAAATGCGGCCCTCGGCGGTGATCCTCAACGACTTCTCGCCCACCATGGCGATGGCAGCGCTGACCGCCCGGGCCCTGCGCATCCCCTACGCGATCCGGACCGACGGGGTACCGGAGACCGATCCCGGCGCCCGGTCCGCGGCGCACCGCGTCTTGCGCCGGGTGATCGTGCCGGGCGCCGCCTTCGGCCTCGCCGCGAGCGAGGGCAGCCGGACTTTGCTCTCCTCCTACGGGCTCGCCCCCGAGAGAATCCACCGCGCACCGCTCTTCCCGGCCTGGGAGCCCGCGCCGCCCCTGCCCGATCCCGAGACCCGGCCCTACGACGTCCTGTTCTGCGGCATCCTCAACGAGGAGGTGAAGGGCGCGCGGTTCTTCACCGACGTGATGCGGGCCTGCGCCGCCGCCGGGCGCCCGTTGCGGGTGCGGGTGGCCGGCGATGGCCCGCTCCGCGCCGAGATGGCGGCGCGCCTTGACGAGGCCGGCATCCCGGCCCGGTTCGACGGCTACCTCGCGCAATCGGCCCTGGCCGAGGCCCATACCTCCGCCCGGCTGCTGCTGTTCCCGAGCCGCGGCGACGTCTGGGGCATCGTGGTCAACGAGGCGTTGCAGAGCGGCACCGCCGTCCTCGCCTCGCCCCATTCGGGCGCCGCCCGCGAATTGCTGGAGGCCCGCGGCTGCGGCACGGTGCGGCCGCTGGATGTCGCGGACTGGGCGGGCACGACGCTGGCGCTCCTCGACGATCCCGGAGGGCGGGCGCGCCTGCGGGAGGCGGCGGAGCGGGCGCTGCCGGATGTCTCTCTGGCGCGCGCGGTCGAGGCGTATCGGGCGGGGTTGGCGTCGGTGGCGTGAGGCGAGCCTGTCGAGCGCGCGCGACCCCTTCCCGCAGAGAGCGGGGCTGCCCGGGTAGAATCCCTTTAAGAATCAAGCGTGGGATCCCCTTTCCCGTGTGGGAGAGAGGTAGGGGTGAGTGTCACGTTCTTTCCCCTCCCCCTTGTGGGGAGGGGTCAGGGGTGGGGGTGGTGCAGAAGGCACCGCTCAGGCTTCTCCGGCACCACCCCCACCTCCAACTCCTCCCCACAAGCTTGAGCGATCTCGGGCAAGCCCGAGATCGCCTGGGGAGGAGAGGCGCGCTACCTCCAAAGGGGAAAGCACTCAGACCGAGATGTGTGAATACGCTAGCCCGCAGAGGGGGAGGGTTCGGACGAGTACCGTCACTATCTCAGCCTCACACCCCATTCCGGTCCAGCCCCGCCGCAGCGAGCAATGCCTGGTCGAGGCCGTCGGCGCCGGCCGACAGGGCCTCGCGCAAGGCCGCCTCGTCGGCGTAGATCATCACGTCGCAGGTCGGATCGCTCCCGAGATGCAGGCAGGTACGGATCGCGTAGCCCTGGTCCGGGGTGCGGTAGAGCGTCTGCGTGACCGGCACGGGATCGCCCGGCGGGCTCGTCGTCCGCCCGATCGGAACCGCGAACAGGCTGACCGGATCGAGTGCGGTCGCGCCAGGCGTCTCACCGGGAGCCGCTTCCCGGGATCGATCCGGATCCCGCCGCGACGGTGACGGCGTTCGCCGGAGAGGCTCATGACGATCGGGGTCACGACGACGAGAGTCTCGGCGGTCAGGCATCGTCATCCCTCTGTCTCGGAAATCGGGCAATCATCTCGAAGAGTGTCTGTCGGATTGCACCTCGCGCGCGCGATCTTCATTCACTGCGACAACTTCAAGTTTCATTGCCGTGTCGGGGCGGTCCGGATGGATTGTCGCTCCACGTCGGGATCATAGCCTAACGCGGCCGTCACCATACCTTCATTCGCGGGCATGACTGGCGTCAACAGGCAGTCTTCACGGTTAAATTGTACGCAGGCGGCGCGAGCGGCCGCGTCGTCACGCGTCCGGCGCGGCTCCGTCGAGGGGTGCGATCGGCTCGTCCTTGATCTGGTCGAGGGCGAGCGCGGTCCGCACGGTGCGCACGTTGGGCAGGCCGGTCAGATGGCCGACGAGCTGCTGGAAGGCGCCGAGATTCGGCGCGACGCATTTGAGCAGGAAATCGGTCTCGCCCGAGAGCGTCCAGCATTCCCGCACCATCGGCCAGTCGCGCATCTGCGCCGCGAAGGCGGCGAGCTCCGCCTGGCCCTGCGCGGCGAGCTGCACCATGGCGAAGCACACCACCTCGTAGCCCAGCGCCTTCGGCTCCAGCAGGGCGCGGTAGCCGCGGATGATCCCGGCCTCCTCCAGCGCCCGGACCCGGCGCAGGCAGGGCGGCGCCGACAGGCCGACGCGGCGGGCCAGCTCCACGTTGGTGATGGAGCCGTCGGCCTGCAGCTCCCGGAGGATCGCCCAGTCGATGGCGTCGAGGCGGGCGGGCAAGGTGGCGGGCGATCCTGGCGGCGGGAGGGAGCCCCGGTGAGTACCCGCCCGCCGGGGCCGGCACAAGGTGACGCGACGGCGAACGAGCGTCGGTTGCCCGCCGCCGGCTCGTCTCTTATGGGGGGCTGTCCCGCGTGACTGGCGAGGTTCAAGGTGGTCCAACCACCGGGGAGCGCGGGACGTCGCTGCCGCTCGCCTGGGCACCCTCCCCGCACCGCTCGACGGGTGACCCGTGACGCCGATGTTCTCGCCCCCGCTCTCCGACCCGTCTCCCCTGCCCGCCACCCTGGACCGCCTCGACCGCCTGACCGACTGGGAGAAGCGGCCGCGGGGCGGGATGCGGGTCGGGCTCGCTCCGATGCGCGACCTGCTGGCCCGGCTCGGCGCGCCGCAGGCCTCCTTGCGGGTGATCCATGTCGGCGGCACCAAGGGCAAAGGCTCGGTCTGCGCGCTGATCGAGGCCGGGCTGATGCGGGCGGGCCTCCGGGTCGGACGCTACGCCTCGCCCCACGTCGAATCGGTGACCGAGCGGGTCTGCCTCCAGGGCCGGCCGGTCGCGGATGCCGCCCTCGCGCGGGCGCTGACCCGGGCGCTCGACGCCCACGAGGCGGCGCGCCGCGACGGCACGGCGGGCGCGGACGCGACCTGGTTCGACGTGCTGACCGCCGCCGGCCTCGCGATCTTCGGCGAGGCCGGGCTCGACTGGGCGGTGATCGAGGTCGGGCTCGGCGGGCGCCTCGATTCGACCAATGCGGTGGATGGCGAGGTTGCGGTCGTCACCAATGTCGGCCTCGAACATACCGAAATTCTGGGGCAGACCCGCGCGGCCATCGCGGCCGAGAAGGTCGGCATCCTCAAGCCCGGGGCGGCCCTCGTCACCACGCTCGACCCCGACGACGAGGCCGGGGCGGTCGCCGCCGCCCGCGCCGCCGCGCTCGCATGCCCGATCCTGCGGCCGGCGATCCCGCCGGGCGCCCCGATCGCCGAGGAGAACGCGGCCCTCGCCGGCCTCGTCCTCGACCATCTCGGCCGCCGCGGCGCGCGCGGGCGCGACTGCCTCCCGTTGCGCGCCGCTCTCCTCGACGCGGAAGCCCGTGCCGGCGCCCGCCTGCCCGGGCGGCTCGAACGGCGGACGATTCCAACGGCGGCCGGCCCGGTGCCGGTGGTGCTCGACGGCGCCCACGTCCCGTTCAACCTCGCGGCGGTCCTGCGCGACCTCGCCCGCGCGCCCGACCTCTCCGGCCCCTGCATCGCGCTCGTGGCGATGGCGGCGGACAAGGATGCGGCGGGCTTCCTCTCGGCGCTCGCCCGGTCCGCCGAGGCGGTCGTCTGCACCGAGATGCCGGAGCGGCGCGGCCACGGCGCCGCTGCGCTCCGGGCGCTCGCCGCCGCCGCGGGTCTGGAGGCCGAGGCGATGGCGACCCCGGAGGCCGGCCTCGCCCAGGCGGCGGACCTCGCGGCGGCGCGCGGCGGCTGGCTTCTGGTGACGGGCTCGCTCCACCTCGTCGGGGCGTTGCGGGGATCGACGCAGGCTTAGCGCAGGAATCCCAGCGCCAGCGGCACCAGCACCGCGGTGAGAAAGGCGTTGAGGCCCATGGCGATGCCCGCGAAGGTGCCGGCGACCTCGCTGACCTGGAAGGCCCGGGCGGTGCCGATGCCGTGGGCGGCGAGCCCCGCCGCGAAGCCGCGGGCGCGGTAATCCGTGATGCCGAGACGGTCGAGGAGCGGCGTCACCATGATGGCGCCGAGGATGCCGGTGAGGATCACCAGCACGGCGGTCAGCGTCGGGTCGCCGCCGAGCGCCGAGGTGATGCCCATGGCGACGCTGGCGGTGACGGATTTCGGCGCCAGCGCGATCAGGATCGGGTCCGGCACGCCGAGGAGCTTCGCCGTGCCGATGCCGGTGACGAGGGCGGCGGTGGAGCCGACGAGAAGCGCGGCGAGCATCGGCACCAGGACCCGCGTCACGGTCTTGCGGTGCTCGTAGAGCGGGATCGCCAGCGCCACCGTGGCGGGGCCGAGCAGGAAGTGCACGAACTGCGCGCCCTCGAAATACACCGAGTAGGGCGTGCGGGTGACGACCAGCACCAGGCCGACCATCCAGATCGCGTGCAGCACCGGGTTCGCCAGGGGGTGGCGCCCGGTGGCGGCGGAGACCCGGTCGGCGACGACGTAGGCCGTGAGCGTCACGGTGAGCCACAGGAGCGGCGTACGCGACAGGAACACCCAGAGGGCGAAATCCCCGGTCATCGCCCGGTCCGCTTGGCGACGAACTTGGCGACGGTGGAGAAGGTCAGCACCGTGGCGACGAGGGCGACCGCCGTCGAGACCACGAGCGAGACCGCAAGCGCAAGGCCGTGGGCGGCCAGCACGTCGAGCCGGCCGATCACCCCGGCGCCCGCCGGCACGAACAGCAGCGAGAGATGGGCGAGCAGTCCCTTGCCGGTGCGCTCCAGCGTGCCGTCGGTCAGCGGCGCCGGCAGCCCGCCGGGCCGCCGGTCGCGCAAGGCGAGCACCGCGAGGAGCAGGGCCATGCCGACCACCGGGCCCGGGACCGGCAGCGCGAAGGCGCGGGCCAGGATCTCGCCGGCGAGCTGGCAGAGCAGCAGAAGGGTCAGGCTGAGGATCATGATGCGGCCTGCGGGCTCCCCGTCCCGGCGAGCCAGTGGTCGAGGAAGGCGTCGAGCCAGGCCACCACGCGGCCGTCATGCATGAACCGGCCCTCGATCTGCCGCGCCCGGTCCTGCGCGCCGGGCAGGCGCAGGCGCTCGGCGGCCCGCACGGTCCAGCAGCAGATCATCGCGTGGGTGACCTCGGGGTGGAACTGCAGGCCGAAGGCCGACGGCCCGACCCGGATCGCCTGGGTCGGAAAATCGTCGCCGGTGGCGAGCGTGTCGGCGCCGGACGGGCAGGTGAAGCCCTCCCGGTGCCAGTGATAGACGTGGGACGGCCAGGGCTGGCCGATCTCGCCGGCGAAGTCGCGCCCCGCCTCGGTCGGCAGCAGGGGATAGTAGCCGATCTCGGCCCGCCCCTTGGGATGGGCGCAGACCGTGGCGCCGAGGCACTTCGCCAGCATCTGCGCGCCGAGGCACAGGCCGAGGAACGGGCGCTCCTCGCGCAGGGGCACCTCGATCCAGTCGATCTCCCGGCGCACGAAGGCGTCGGGGTCGTTGGCGCTCATCGGCCCGCCGAAGATCACCGCGCCGGCATGGTCCCGCATCGTCTCCGGCAGCGGGTCGCCGAAGCGGGGGCGGCGGATGTCGAGGGGGTAGCCGCGCTCCTGGAGCAGCCGGCCGAGGCGGCCGGGGGTGGATTGCTCCTGGTGCAGGACCAGCAGCACGGGCCGGCGTCCGGGCTCCGGCATCACGACGGAACTCACCATCGCCGAATCACCGGGCCGGCACCTGCTGCGCCGGCAGCCCCGCCAGGGCGACCGCCCGCGTGGCGGTGATCGCGGCATCGTCGAAGCCGAGGAGCTGGCCGACGCGCCAGACGAGGTCGTCCTCGAATTCATGCACCTGCCCGTCGGCGGCGGCGACCGCCCAGGCGAGGCCGAGGAGGCCGCGCCGTTCCTCCTCCGGCACGTCGCGGCCGATCAGCTCGACGAGCTCGGCCACGTCGCGGGTCTCGTTGTCGAAGCTGATCGCCCGCTCGATCAGCGCCCGCGCCCCCGCCTCGGTGGGCGCGAAGCGGTGGATCAGCAGGCGCGCGAGCCGGTCGCGCTCCACCGCCGCGAGCGTGCCGTCGACCCGCGCGACGTGGACGAGCAGGGTCACGGCGGCGAGATGCTGCTCCGCCTCCGGGTCGGGCGGCGAGGCGGGCGTGCCGAACATTTCGGCGGCATAGGCGCGAAGGCGGGCGATCAGGGGCATTCCGGGGATTTCGCGAGGAGGTCTTGGCACTTGCGGTTGACCCATGGTCCGGAATCGGCGGCCCACCGTCAAGCGCCCCGGGCGCCTGACGGCGGCGCCGAGCCCTGCATCCGCGGTCTGCGCCGCCTCAATCCCCGGACGGTCCGGCGCGGCATCGCGGACCGCCCCCATGGCCGAGGACCCCGTCGAGAGCCTTGCCAAGGAGAGCCTTGCCAAGGAGAGCCTTGCCAAGCCCCCGCCCCGCGGGTATGAGGACGCCACTGACCGCCGGCCCAGCCGACCTGGTCGACGCCGCAATAGCTCAGCTGGTAGAGCACCTCATTCGTAATGAGGGGGTCGGGGGTTCGAATCCCTCTTGCGGCACCATTCTCTTCAAGCACTTAGGCTTCGATCTAGTGTTTGCGCAGGGGTTCACCAGAACCCTTGAACCCCAGACGACCGTCCCAACAGGTTCAGATCATCCCACCGTTCGCAGCCGGGGCCGCCCGACTTCGAGCGCTTGCGACGCTCTTCGCAGGTGCGTTGGGCTCAACTTGGCGTAGACCCTCTGCGTGATTTTGTCGTCGCTGTGACCAAGGTAGGTCGCGATCTCGCTCATCGAGGCGCCATCCTCCGCCATCCAGACGGCCGCCGAGTGCCGCAGCACGTGCGGTGACAGGCCGACAATCTTCGCCCGCGCCGCCGCCTTGCCGAGCGCGGTCCGAACGCTCTTCACCGGCTCGCCTGCCCACTCGATGACATGGTCGGTCCGAGCGCCCTCCTTAGCCGCGAAGAGCGCGGCGCGAACCGTGTCCGTCATGGGGACGGTCGCTCGCCCCTTCCTTGGCCGCAGGGCATCCTTCACGCCGAGGTAGATCAGGTTACGCTCGAAATTCACGCGGTCCCATGTGAGCTCCAGGATGGCTGCGTTCCTTCCCGCCGTGGCGATGGCGAGGTGCAGGTAGAGCACGAGGTGCGGCGTGCTCGCGGCCGACAGCAGCGCGTCGAATTCCGCCCTGGTCAGGTGCCGCTCCTTGGGCGTCGAGGCCGGCGGCATTTCCATGGCTGGCGCCTTGGTGATCAACCGCGCCTTCTCGGCCCAGAGCAGGGCGGTGCGCAGTTGGTTCATCTCCGTGCGGATCGAGCCGTTCTTCCGGCCCAAGGCGCTGCGCTTGGCGATGTAGGCGCGGCACACCTTGATCGTGATGTCCTCTGGCTTCATGTGCCCGAAGAACGGCAGAACGATCCGGCCTGAGGCGGCCATGTTCTTCGCGATCCGCCGTCCGGCCTTGTCGGCGCAGTAGGCCTCCCACAGTTCCTTCACAGTCGGATCGACGGGGCGCGTCAGTTCCGCGACGACGCGGGCGAACTCCGCTGCCGCGCTTGCCGCATCGCGGCTCTTAAGTCCCTGGCGGCTAATTCGCTTTCCGCCTTCGTAGGCAGAGCAGGCCCACCCTCCTCGGAACCGCTGCAGCTTGTACTCTGGCATCGCTCGTAGTCCTCGATCGCTGACCCCTTGATGCGTAGAAGTTTGCCGCCGAGCCGGAAAGCTTCGAGTTCGCCGTTGGTGATGAGGTTGCGCACGTGGGCGGCCGAGCACTTCCAGCGCTTCGCGACCTCGTCCGGGGTGTAGGTGTCGCTCGCCACGTCAGTCTCCTTTTGGGGTAGGGCTAGTGCAGTCCGCCGGAGCCGCCGTCGACCTCGGCTTGCGCGCGGGCCAGGAGCGCGAGAACAGTCGGCACCTCGGCCAAGGCCTCGGCCATCGTCTGCCCAGTGCAGAGCAGACCGCGCGGGTTTGGCGATGTCACAACAAACATCCCGGATGGGCATTCCTCGACCCAGAGCGTCAGCCGCTCACCATCGGGAGCCGGGCCGTTCTTCGTCTGGTCGGGCAACGCAGCTTCGTTCTCGGTCATCCTCTACCCCTCCTCTTGTTCTGGGGCCGGGGCGGTGGGGCGGGGCCGGCGCGCCAGGGCAACCCGGGCTCGGGTGCCGCCATCGGCGTCCAGAGCCTGCCGGCCGGCATCGCCCTCCGAGTGGACGAGGCGGCAGAGCCGCGCCTGTTCGCCGTACCAAGACAGCGCATCGCGAAGCATGGCGTTGTCGGCCTCGACCTGCGCAATGCTGGCCGGCTGTGCGGGAGCGCCCCAAGCCCGGCCACGTAATCGCGCATTTCCATTGCCGCCATGTCGAGGTGCATCCGCAGCGTCTCGGCCGGCACCCACCGAAGAGCAGGGTCTGTCGCCATGCCGAGGCGGGTCAACTCGCCGTCGATCATGCGGACACGGCGGCGGATCTCGTCGAGTTGCTGGTTGAGGTCAGTCATCCTCACCTCCCTGGACCGGGATACCGGAGGCGCGGGCGCGGGAGAGAAGAACCCGGTTTGCTGCCTGGATCGCCTCGACGAATGCCGGGCCCGGTCCCATTTTGCCGCCGTGCCGCGGGCGCCACGTATCCCACGCTGCGGCGATCATCTCGGGGTCGGGCCGCTCCAGTCCTGCGATGAGGACGCGCAGCCCTGCCTTGGTGCTATCGGTCATGGGAGGGCTCCGGGATCGCTTCGCAGGAGAGGCCGGCGGCGAGTTCGAGCAGCACGTCGGCATGGCAGGGGTCGCCGGCCCGGCACCAGCAGGCCGCATTATGACCAGCGAGTCGCGGCAGACCGACAGTGCGCAGCCACTCGGGCCAGGCGTAGTGCAGGCCGTTCGCGTGAACGTTCCGGGCAAACTGGAGCCCGTCCGGTCCCATCTCGAAGCTCTGCGTCCCACCGCGGCAGTAGCGCCGGAATGCCTCGACCGCCTGCGCCGTGTCGGTAGCGTGGACGAACGGGTTCCCGAAGAGCGTGGGCCGCGCCACGTTGACAGCCGGCAGCCCGTTCATGGATCGGCTGTGCGCTTGGAGGTCAAAGCCCTTCCGGCGCGAGAGTTGGAGGCGGACAGGCTGAGTCACGACTGCCCCTCCCTCTTCAGGGTCGGGGTGGGGGCTTGGAAAGCCGCCGCCTCGAACAGGGCTGCACGGTTCGGCCGATCGGGGCTGGGCGGGATCCAGCCATCGCGCCGAGCCTTGGCGAACCGCACAGCCTGCCGGATCAGCTCGTCCCGGCAAGCCGATGTGGAGACCAGTCCGCAGGCCTCCCGCATGTGCGGCCACGCCCGGCGAATGTCGGCCGCCGTCACGGTGTCCGTGTCGAGGTAGCCGCGTTCACCGGTCATTCTCGACCTCCTGGGTGATGAGGGCGGGGAGGAGGACCGCCCTCCGGTACGTCCAGGACGGACGGCATGGTCTCTCCACCCTCGCCAGCAGCGCCCGCAGATCGTCAGCTCTCGACATGGGGTGTCTCCTGGGTGGGGGTGGCGAGACGAGCGGTTCGAGCCTCAAGCGCCCCGGACCACAGAATGTCGGCTTGGCCGAGCGTGAGGCCGCAGCGCTCGCCAGCACGCTGGAGGTCAACGAGTTGTACGGCCTGGGTCTTGGCGCGGTGCAGGTCGTCTCCAAGAGCCGCGAGGCGATCGAGGCTGCGAAGGTGGGCTGCCTGGGCTTCGGCGCGGCCGGCATTCGCCATGGCAACCTCGGGACAGGCGCCGGGGCGCTCCCCCCTCTTGCGCTCGCTTTCCGCGAGGGCGGCTTCGGCTGCCTTGGCCCGCTTCACGGCCTCGCGGCGTTGGCGCCACAGCCGCAGCAACAGCGTGTCGCCCGGCCACTCCTCCAGCATCCGCATGGTCCAGAGATCCGCGTCACACTGGACATCTGCCGCCTCGCGACGCGCCTTCACCATGGCGCCGCGCAGGCCACCCGCATCGTCCAGGATCACCTTGCGCCGAAGCTCGGTGCCGAGCGGGCCGGGTTTGAAGCCGATGGCGGCCAACAGCGCATCGCGATCGGCTTCTGCCTCGTCACGCTCCCGCGTCAGGCGGGCGATCGTCTGCTCGGTGGCGCCGGCCGCAAGCCGGGCGCCATCACGCAGAAGACACGCGAGGCGGCTGAGCGGCTGATCGCCGACGGCCTGACCCCGCTCGACTACATGCTCGGCGTGCTGCGCGGCACGATGCCCTACGACCAGCACCGGTTCACGGCTGCCGAGAAGGCTGCTCCCTTTATGCACCCCCGCCTTGCCTCGGTGCAGCACGCTGGCCCCGGCGGCGGAGCCATCCCGATCGCCAACGCCGACCTGACCAACGCCTCACCCGAGCAGCTTGATGCCCTCGAAGCTTTCTTCGGTCGCCTTGCCGGCGCCGCCGGCGGTGCTGCTGAGGATGGTGAGGGAGGAGAAGGCCCGGCGGGCGGCTGAGCGCGAGCGGCAGGCGCTGGCGCAGGATGCGGAGCGGATCCGGGCCCGGTGCCAGACCCTGGCGGGCTTCGTGCGGGAGGCGTGGCATGTGCTCGAACCGAACACGCCGCTCGTCTGGAACTGGCACCTCGATGCGATCTGCGCCCACCTCGAGGCGGTCTCAGACGGGCGAATCAACCGGCTCCTCATCAACGTCCCGCCCGGCTCGTCGAAGTCGCTCCTGACCTCGGTCCTCTGGCAGGCATGGGAGTGGGGGCCGCTCGGGCGTCGCTCGCTCCGGTACCCGGGTGCCCGATGGACGTTCTGGGGCGCGAAGGTGGCCTCCGGGTCGTGGCGCGGTCGCGCCGGGCGCACGATGATCTGGAACCGCGCCCTTCTGCCTGCTGAGATGAAGAACCTCATGCAGCAGTGGCGCGACTATTACGGCGTGCTCGTCTGATGGCCGCGCCCGGTCCGCCAGCTACGCGAACCGTGATCCGGCCGTAGGCGGCGCCGCACCACCCACGACAATCTGGAGATCCTGATGACGATCGCTGAGATCCAGCGCGCTCTGATCGCGCGCGGCTATGACCTCGGGCCGGGCGGCGCCGATGGTGACGCCGGCCCCCGTACCATCACAGCCGTGACCGCGTTTCAGCGCTCGGCCGGCCTCGTCGCGGACGGGATCGCCGGGCCGCTCACGGTCAAGGCACTGGGCAGCGTCGATCTTACCGAGCGCCGAGCCGAGCCCGAGCAGCCGGCGTGGCTCGCCCTAGCGGCGCACGAGGTTGGCACTCACGAGGGCGTCGGCAAGGCGAACAATCCGGTTGTGGTCCGGTACTTCGCCGACGCCGGCTTCTCCGGGGTCAAGGACGACGCCACCGCCTGGTGTGCGGCTTTCGTCGGAGCCATGCTGAAGCGGGCGGGTCAGACGCCCTCCGGCAGCCTCGCAGCGCGGTCCTATGAGACATGGGGCGTCGGGCTGAAGGATCCCGCCCTCGGCTGCATCGCCACCAAGAAGCGTGCGGGCGGCTCCTGGCAGGGTCACGTCGGCCTGGTCGTCGGCGCCAACGCCTCGACCATCTACCTGCTCGGCGGGAACCAGGGCGATGCTGTGTCGATCGCTGGGTTCAAGCGGTCCGAGTTCACCTCCTTCCGCTGGCCGGCCGATATGCCGCTGCCGGTGGCGATGAAGCTCCCGACCACGATTGCTGGCGCCCGGTCGGGCGTAAGCGAGGCATGATGCGCGCCCGCCGCCTCACCCCGCCGAACGAGCCGGTCCTGCCGGCCCGGCTCACCGGGCCGATGCCACTCGGCGACGCGCAGGACCCGCCGGTGGACGCCCTGGCACTCGCTGCCGCGCGGGAGATCGGCGACCTCTGCACGCTCCAGCCCGGCGCCCTCCGCACGGCCCGCATCCAGATCCTTGTCGCTGCGGCGATCACCGAGGCGCTGGACCGGTGCCAGGCGCTCGGCGGGCGGCGGACGCGATGACCAACCGCCCGGGATTTCCGGGTAGTTCACCCCTCAACAGGAGAGCGCAATGCGACGCTGGCTCGCGAAGCTGATCTGCCCGGAAGCCTTCAAGGAGGCGGCCGACACCGCAGACCGCCTGCAATATCTCCGCCACAGCCTCGATGAACTCAAGCAGTGGTGCGGCTACGGTTTTCCTGAAATCGCTGCGGCGGTCGAGTGGACGCAGAAATCCGAACGCGTTCACTTCATGCCGCTCGCGGAATACGACGCCGCGGTGGCTGAGGCGCAGAAATCCGGCAACTGGTCGCCCATCATGGTCGGTGGCATCGACAAGTTCCGCGACGAAATCAGCACGCGCTTCGACCGGCGCCCGGGCCGCGCCGCCTGACCAACCCTTCGGAATTCCCGAAGGGTTTGCCTGCGCAGGCCGGGCGATCAAATACCCGCGCCGGCCGGGCCAGCCGAGCACCTTGTCCCTTCTGCCTCCTCAGATGAGGCCGGAAAACGGGACATCCCCCACCAGGATCATCAACATGCACCGCATCATCCTCGCGGCGCCGGCGCTCGCCTGCGTCTGCTCTCCCGCCATGGCCGGCGCCGGCCCGATCGCCGAGATGCTGCCCATCGGCGGCAACCCGGCCCACGGCCTCGCCTTCGGCCTCGTGCTCATCGGCGCGCTCGCGCTGGCCGGCGGCGTCTGCCTCGCTGCCCGGGTCCGGCCGCCCATCCTCGGCATCCTGGTCGCGGCGCTGATCGCCGTCATCGCCGGGCCGGCGTTCGCCGCCGAGGTCGCCACGGTCGGCGGCACGTCGGTCGATCTACCCTGGGGCGCCTGGCTGGCGGCGGCGATGCCCTCGGTCGCCTCGGTCGCCGTCACGATCCTTGGCGGCGTCGCCTCGGCCGCACTCGCGAAGCTGGCGCCCTGGGCGACGCTCTTCATCAGCCAGAAGCGTATCGAGGCGACGATCCAGACCGGGCTGGACTACGGCATCAACGCCGTGCAGGGCGCCACCAAGGACGCCAAGCTGACGGTGCCGGTCGGCTCCCAGGTGCTCGCCGTCGCGCTCCAGCGGATCATCGACAGCACGCCCTCCAAGATCATCGATGCGGTGGGCGGTCCGGCCGAGATCGCCAAGCGGCTGTTCCGGGCCATGCACCTCGACGAGAATTCGTCCGCGGCGCTGATCCTGGAGCCGATCCTGGCGCGCCTGCCGGCGACGGTGAAGTAGCTCCCGCCACCAGCCAGCAGCATCAGGAGACGCGCCATGCGCTTCAACCGCGGTCGCTGCTGGCTGGCTTACCTCGCCCCCTGGCATGACGGAACGATGCTCCACTACGATCCCGATCCCGTCCTCAACGAGCGCATCCGCCGCGCCGTCCGCTACGGACAGACCCGATGGGCCGAGGTGTGGCTGAGCGCCATCATGGTCACGGTCGGCCTCGTGATCCTCTCCCCGGCGCAGACCTTCGTCGGGCCGCAGTGGCGGGTGATCGCCTCGTTCGTGACCGAGGCGCAGGCCGGTACGATCTCGGTCCTGGTCGGCTCGGCACGGCTCGCCGCGCTGATCATCAATGGGCGACGCGGTCGGGAAACGAGCTTCGTCCGTACCATCGGGTGCGTGGGCGGATTCGCTTTCTGGCTGGCGCTGTTCGTCGGCTTCGCCCTTGCCTACCCGCCGGCCAATATCGGCATCGCGATGTTCTCGGTCTTCGCCATCGCAGAGCTGCACTCCTCCGGCCGGGCCGCCTCCGACATGGCGGCCGAGGACACGTTCGGGCTGCGGAAGAGGCGGCGTGCGGCGGCCGAGGCGCAGGCTGAGGAGAGGAGGCGGCGCCTTGGCGGATCCGATTGCAACGCTCGATAGCTGGCCCGCCATCGCCATTGGCATCACCGCCGCGGTGGCCGGCGCTCTCGTCCCGATCAACGCCTTCGTGAAGACCATGCTGGATTACCGCATCGAGGCGATGAAGGCGGAGGCCCTGAAGCCCGAGACGGCCCGGGAAATCGCAGGGGCCACCGGAGGCGCGGCGGTCTTCGACAGCATCGCCATCGCGGATCTCACGACAGCCATCAAGGGCCTGACGGCCGCGATCGTCGCCGACACCGCCGCCGACCAGGCCGCCCATGCGGATCAGCTTACGAACGTGCTGTCGCGGCTCGTTCCCGTCCTCGAGCGGTTCGACGAGCGGGAGCCGCCGCCGACGCGACCCGGCCGGCAACATCGCTGATCCGGAACCCATCCCGCCTTCAGCCCCGCCGGCAGCCGCCGAGCGGGGCGTTTTTCGTTTCAGCCACACCCCTCTGAATGGGATTTGCGCAGGGGTTCAGTTGAACCCCTGGCGTCGCGTAAACGGTATGTGAGTTGCGCATGTAGCGGAACCTGTCGCGCACATAGCGCAAACGAATAATGAACATCAGCCGGGACGGCTTTTTCGTAATGAGGGGGTCGGGGGTTCGAATCCCTCTTGCGGCACCATTCTCTTCAAGCGCTTAGCCTGAATACTGCCGAGGGTGCAGCCCGGAAACCGTTCCGGGAGCGCAGAGCGACCCGTTGCATCCCAGGGCTCTCGCATCCGCAATCCGCGACAATCGGCTGCGCTCCGAGCCGGGCGCTTCGGTTTCCATGATTCGCCTCAGCCGCTCGGTCGAGGGCAGACTTTCGGCGGCCGGCCCCTGGCGACACCAACAGCCCGTTCAGGCTCGGCAGAGTGGTTCTCGGCGATGGCCGTGCGGCCATTTCGGGTGCTG
Source organism: Methylobacterium aquaticum (assembly GCF_016804325.1). NCBI lineage: Bacteria > Pseudomonadati > Pseudomonadota > Alphaproteobacteria > Hyphomicrobiales > Methylobacteriaceae > Methylobacterium > Methylobacterium aquaticum. The sequence continues at coordinate 4,646,185 of NZ_CP043627.1, read as the reverse complement.
GACCGGCGCAGCAACGGACTTCGCCGCCGCACTCGCGGTCGTCGAGGCTCGCCGGCGGCCCCCAACGAAGGCGATAGAGTTCGCACGAGTCATCCACCTGCGCCGTCTCGGGCTCGCGATGATCCATCGGGCCGAGGTTGCGAAGGTGTACCTCCGCCAGGATGCGGCGGATGCGCGTCGAGCGCGTCTCGTTGGATCCGCACCACGACCCGGAGCCTGCCCCCGCCCATCGGCGATCACGGTCCTCCTCCGCCTCGCCGTGCGGGGGCGGCGCTCCCGCCCGCTACGCCGGAAGGTCCCGCCGCATCAGGGCGTAGGTCCGGTCCCGGTAGGGAAAGCGCTCGACCGTGCGCCATCCGATTCCAGCGTAGAGCCCCTCGGCGGTGCGGGTGTAGAGCCACAGGGTCGCGACGCCGAGGGACGCGGCATGCGCCTCGACCGCCGCGACCAGCAAAGCGGCATATCCCCGGCGTCGAACCCGCGGGGCCACGAAGACGCCGGCGAGCCAGGGGGTCAGGTCGGGCCGCGGATCGAGGTCGTGCGCGGCCAGGCTCGCCATGCCGACGGGCTCGTCGTCGACGAGGAGCACGACGGTGCGCGGCATCGGGCCGGGGCCGGCGGCGCCCTCGGATTCAGCCGCCGTCACCTCGGCGAGGCTGCGTCCCTGGCCCTGCGCGAAGGCCTCCCAGCGCCAGCGCGCGGTGACCGGGACGAGATCGGGCCGCTCGGTGGTGGTGACGATCGCGTGAGGCATCGGGCGCTTCCCCCGGACCGGCTGGGCTGCGCGTCGCTCCGGTCAATGCCACCCTTGCCCGAAGCGGCCGGTCGAGTGCAGCAGGGTGTGCCCGCATTCGAGGCAGAGGTAGCGGGTCTCGACGCCGCCGCCGAACGCCTCGATCACCGGGGTCGAGGCCACCACCATCAGGCGGGCATGGGGCCGCTCCTGCCAGTGCGCGCGCATCTGCCCGCAGCAGGCCCGGCAGGCCGCGTCGTCGGCGCTCATCGCGGGCGGCGGCCCGAACCGGGTCTCGAAACTCTGCTGGGCCATGCGGCGTCGATCTCGTGCGGTTCGGGCCGCATCCGAAACGATCCCGGATGGAAGGCCCGTCGGCCCCACGGGATCTGCAAGAACGGGACCGGCGAGAAGGATGGGTTCGGGCGGGCGGAGGACCGTCCGCTCGGGGCGTGACCGGGCGGACAGGCGCCGGCCCGACCGATAGGGCCAGGGCTCTTCCACGTCACTCCGCCAATCGGAGGATAGCACTGTTTCGCGGGATTGCGGCAAGACTGTGCGGAGGGCAGCCCCGCGCGGCGCGACCGGCTTTGGCGGAACCGTGGCCGGGAGCGGCGGTTGTCCCGCGGCCGGAGGAGCGGACCTTCGCGTCGCGGGAGGAGCCGTTTCGTGGGGCGTCGCCGGATCGCAATCTGGCTCGGAGGAGCGGTTCTCCTCGCGGCCGTCGGGTTCGCGGTCGCAGCCTGGCGGCCCGTCCTCGCGCCGGGCGGTCCGACGCCCGCCGAGACCGCCCCGGAGCTGGTCCGCAAGGGCGCGGTGCTCGCCGCGCTCGGCTATTGCGCCTCCTGCCACACTGCGGAACACGGCCGGCCCTATGCGGGCGGGCGCGGCGTCGGCACGCCGTTCGGGACCCTCTACGCCACCAACATCACGCCGGACCCGGAGACCGGCATCGGCCGCTACTCGCTCGCCGCCTTCACCCGGGCGATGCGCGAGGGCGTCGACCGGGAGGGGCACCACCTCTACCCGGCCTTCCCCTACACCCATTATGCCGGCCTGACCGACGCGGACGTCGCCGCCCTCTACGCCTTCGCGATGACCCGCGAGCCGGTGCGGCAGGAGGCCAGGGCCAACGCCCTGCCCTTCCCGCTCTCCTGGCGCCCGCTGCTTGCCGGCTGGAAGCTGCTGTTCGTCCGCGAGCCCGAAATCCCGGCCGATCGGCGCCGGGACGCGGCGTGGCACCGCGGCGCCTATCTCGCCGAGGCCCTGAGCCATTGCGGCGCCTGCCACAGCCCGCGCAACCTGCTGGGCGCCGAGATACGGACCAGGGCCTATTCCGGCGGCGAGGCCGACGGCTGGTGGGTGCCGCCCCTCGACCGTTCCTCGCCCGCGCCGCTCGCCTGGAGCGAGGCGGATCTCGCCCGCTACCTCACCGAGTGGGACCCGCTCCATGGCGGGGCCGCCGGCCCGATGCGCCCGGTGGTCGAGGCGCACCGGACCGTGCCGCCCGACGAGATCCGGGCGCTCGCGGCCTACGCCGCCACGCTCTACGGCTCCGGCCCCGCCGGCAGCCGCGCCGGCCCGGTCGACCGGGAGATCCCGGCCGACGATCCCGCGCTCGCCCGGGGTGCGGCGACCTATGCGGGCGCCTGCGCGATCTGCCACGAGAGCGGCGGCGGCGCGAATGGCGGCGTGCCCTACACCACCGCCTCGCTCGGTCACCGCACCACCCTGCGGGCGCCCGATCCGCGCAACCTGATCCTGGTCCTGCGCGACGGCATCGCCCCGCGGGCCCACGCGCCGGGGCCGATCATGCCGGCCTATGGCGCCGTTCTGAGCCAGGCCCAGATGGCCGAGCTTGCTGCCTACCTGCGCGCCCGCTTCAGCCCCGACGGGCCGTGGCCCGGGCTCGACGGGACGGTGCGGGACCTGATGCGCGAGGCTCCCCGCCCCGGCGCCCGGGCCGAGGCCGGGAGGTGAGACGGAGATGCCGATGCCGAACCTGACGGTGAACGGCCGCACGCAGCGGGTCGCGGCGGAGCCCGAGACCCCGCTCCTCTACGTGCTGCGCGACGAGTTCGGGCTCGACGGCGCCAAGTTCGGCTGCGGGCTCGGCCAGTGCGGCGCCTGCACGGTCGAGGTCGAGGGCCGCGCGGTCCTGTCCTGCCTCACGCCGATCGGCGTGCTGGAGGGCCGGCCCGTCACCACCGTCGAGGGCCTGGGATCGCCGGAGAATCCGGGCCCCCTCCAGGCCGCCTTCATCGCCGAGAACGCGGCGCAATGCGGCTACTGCATCGCCGGCATGGTGATGCGGGCCCATGCCCTGCTGCGCTCGAACCCGCATCCGAGCGAGGCCGAGATCCGCGAGGCGTTGCGGCTCAACCTGTGCCGCTGCGGCACCCACATGCGGATCCTCGCCGCCGTGCGCCGCGCCGCCGGGGGCAAGCCCGCCTCCACGGGAGCGACGCCGTGACCGCGCTCACCCGCCGCACGCTCCTCGTCGGGGGCGCGCTCCTCGTCGGGATCGGGCTGAGGCGGCCGGCCGAGGCCGCACCCCTCCCCGGCACCCTGCCCGGAAGCCTGCCCAAGGCGCCGCGGATCGATGCCTGGATCCGGATCGGCGAGGACGGCGCCGTCACGGTGATGACCGGCAAGGCGGAGCTCGGCCAGGGGATCAAGACGGCGCTGATCCAGGTCGCGGCGGAGGAACTGGGGCTGGAGCCCGCCGGGTTGCGCCTCGTCACCGCCGATACCGAGCTGACCCCGGACGAGGGCTACACCGCCGGCAGCCATTCGATGCAGGATTCCGCCACCGCGATCCGGCATGCCGCCGCGGCCGCCCGGGCCCTGCTCCTCGAGGCCGCCGCACGCCGGTTCGACGTGCCGCCGGGCTCGCTGCGAATCGACGGCGGCGCGGTCGCCGCGCCGGACGGCCGGCGCCTCTCGCTCGGCGAGATCACCCCGGAGGTCGAGCGCGACGCGCCGGTGCCGGAGACGGTCCCCTTGGCCGACCCGGCGCGCTACATCCGCGTCGGCCGGGCGCTACCGCGGGTCGACATTCCGGCCAAGGTCGCGGGCGGCGCGGCCTATGTCCAGGACATCCGGGCGCCCGGCATGGTCCATGCGCGGATCGTGCGCCCGCCCCGCCCCGGCGCCCGCCTGGTGAGTGTCGATGCGGAGGCGGTCGCCGCCCGCCCCGGGGTGATCCGGGTGCATCGCGACGGCAGCTTCCTGGCGGTGCTGGCCGAGCGCGAATACGCCGCCGTGACGGCGATGCGGGCGCTGGCCAAGGGCGCGGTCTGGCAGGGCGGCGCGAAGGTGCCGGAGCCCGACGCGCTCTTTGCCGACCTGGCCGGTCTGCCGGCGAAACGGACGATCATCCACGCGGCCGGCCTCGATGCGCCGGTGCCGCCGGGGCGCCGGATCGGCGCCCGGTACCGACGGCGCTACCAGATGCACGGCTCGATCGGCCCGTCCTGCGCGGTGGCCGAGTACGACGGCGGCCGCCTCACCGTGTGGTCCCACGCGCAAGGGATGTTTCCCCTGCGCAAGGCGCTCGCCGAGATGCTGTCCCTGCCCGAGGAGCAGGTGCGCTGCATCCATGTCGAGGGCTCGGGCTGCTACGGCCATAACGGCGCCGACGACGCAGCGGGCGACGCCGCGTTGCTGGCCCGCGCCCTCCCCGGCCGGCCGGTGCGGGTGCAATACACCCGCGAGCAGGAGCACCTGTGGGAGCCCTATGGCGGGGCCATGACGACCGAGGTGTCGGCCGTGCTGGGCCCGGACGGGCGGATCGCCGACTGGGATTACGCGGTGCGCAGCCCGACCCATCTCACCCGCCCGCCGGGGGCCGGCCAGCTGCTCTCGGCCCGGATGCTGGAGACGCCGTTCCCGGCCCCGCCCCCGAAGGCGCTGCCGCAGCCCGAGGGCGGCGGCGACCGCAACGCGATTCCGCTCTATCGCCTGAACCGCGCCCGGGTGGCGCATGACTTCGTCACCGAGATGCCGCTGCGGGTCTCGGCCCTGCGCAGCCTCGGCGCCTACATGAACGTGTTCACGATCGAGAGCTTCTGCGACGAGCTGGCCGAGGCCGCGGGCGCCGATCCGGTCGCCTTCCGGCTCGCCCATCTCGACGATCCGCGGGCCCGCGCCGTGATCGAGGCCGCCGCCGAGCGCTTCGGCTGGGGACAGGGCCTGCCGAAGGGACGCGGCGCCGGCTTCGCCTTCGCCCGCTACAAGAACCTCGCGGCCTATTGCGCGCTGGCGGTCGAGGTGGCGGTCGAGCGCGAGAGCGGCCGGGTCCGGCTGGTGCGGGCGCAAGCCGCGGTGGATGCCGGCCAGGTCGTCAACCAGCACGGCATCCGCGACCAGATCGAGGGCGGAATCATCCAGGCGATGAGCTGGAGCCTGTTCGAGGCGGTAGCGCACGATGCGGAGGGGCCGACGAGCCGCGACTGGAGCACCTACCCGATCGCCCGCTTCCCCGACATTCCCGAGCGCCTGGACGTCCACCTGATCGACCGTCCCGGCCAGCCCTTCCTCGGCACCGGCGAGGTCGCGCAGGGCCCGACCGCCGCGGCTTTGGCCAACGCGATCCGGCAGGCGGCGGGAGTGCGCCTGCGCGAATTGCCGATGCGGCCGGAGATGGTGAAGGCGGCGATCGGGGTGTGAGAACCTGTTTGATCGACTCAAGCACTTACTCCCACACACGACCTCATCCTGAGGTGTCAGTCGATTGAAAATCGACTGACCTCGAAGGAGCTCCAGGGATCGCGAAGACTTCTCGAGCCCTCCTTCGAGGCTCCTTTCAGTCGCACCTCAGAGTCTGTTTGAGCAGCGTGATTTGACAAAAACTGAGAAAAATCAGGAGATATCCTACCATTCCACCTCATCCTGAGGTGTTAGTCGATCGCAGATCGACTGACCTCGAAGGAGGGCTCAAGAGGCCTCTGCGATCCCTGGAGCCCTCCTTCGAGGCTCACTTCGTTCGCACCTCAGGATGAGGTTGGCGGGTAGGATGATCACGTCTGCCTCAAATATCGCGTAGAAATCCTGCTCAAACAGGCTCTCAGGATGAGATCGCGAGAGGGATGGAAAAGGTCGTTGCAGCTAAATTTTCACAAATCAAACAGGCCATGAGAGATCGCGGAATCGATCCCTACAGATCTCGAACCCGCCACGTCGTTCCGGGGCCGCGAAAGCGGAGCCCAGGATGACGCGGAGGGTATTTGGACTGTCGCGGCGGTCATACGGACCTGGTCCAGGTCCCCACGGGCCGGCCAGGCCGGCCCGTGGGCGGTCTTCCGCTCAATCGCGGTCGAGAACTTCCTTCGAGGCGACGGTGGTGTCGTCCTTCAGGTGGTAGACCAGCGGCACGCCGGTATGGAGTTCGAGGCCGGGAATGGTCTCGGTGGTGAGGCCGTCGAGCACCATCACCAGGGCGCGCAGCGAGTTGCCGTGGGCGGCGACCAGCACGCGCTCGCCGCGCATCACCCGGGGCAGGATCTCCCGCATCGTGTAGGGCAGGACCCGGGCCACGGTGTCCTTCAGGCTCTCGCCGCCGGGCGGGGGCACGTCGTAGGAGCGGCGCCAGACATGGACCTGCTCCTCGCCCCACTTGGCGCGGGCATCGTCCTTGTTGAGGCCCGACAGGTCGCCGTAATCGCGCTCGTTGAGGGCGGCGTCGGCATGGGTCGGCAGGCCGGACTGGCCGAGCTCCTCCAGAATCAGCGCGCAGGTGCGCTGGGCCCGGCCGAGATCCGAGGTGAAGGCGACGTCGAACTGCACGCCCTTCGCCTTCAGCCGCCGCCCGGCCGCCCGCGCCTCTTCGACGCCGAGCTCGGTGAGCCCCGGGTCCTTCCAGCCGGTGAACAGGTTCTTCAGGTTCCACTCGCTCTGGCCGTGGCGCGCGAGGACGAGAAGGCGCTCCATGATGCGTATCGCTCCGTGATCTCGGGGAAAAAGGTTCAGAGGCCCAGCACGTCGTTCATGCCGTAGAAGCCGGGCTCGCGGGATTGCGCCCAGAGGGCGGCCTTGACGGCGCCGGCGGCGAACAGGCCGCGGTCGCTCGCCAGATGGGTAAGCTCGATGCGCTCGCCGGCGCCGGCGAAGATCACGCTGTGCTCGCCGACCACGCTGCCGCCGCGCAGCGTCGCAAAGCCGATCGAGCCGGGCTCGCGCGGGCCGGTATGGCCGTCGCGCACCGCGACCTTGCGCTCGGCCAAGGCCACGCCCCGGCCTTCCGCCGCCGCCTCGCCGAGGAGCAGCGCCGTGCCGGAGGGCGCGTCCACCTTGTGACGGTGGTGCATCTCCAGGATCTCGATGTCGTACTCGTCGCCCAGCGTCGCCGCGACCTTGCGCACCAGCCCGGCGAGCAGGTTGACGCCGAGCGACATATTGCCCGACTGCACGATGCGGGCGTGGTACGACGCCGCCTTCAGCTTCGCAAAGTCGTCCGGCGACAGGCCGGTGGTGCCGACCACGTGGACGATGCGGGCCTGGGCGGCGAGTTCCGCGTAGAACACGGTCGCGGCCGGCGCCGTGAAGTCGAGGACGCCGTCGGCCTCGGCGAAGGCCGGCAGCGGATCGTCGGTGACCGGAACCCCGAGCGGGGCCAGCCCGGCGAGCGCGCCGGCATCCTGGCCGAGCGCCGGCGACCCCTCGCGCTCGATCGCCGCCGAGAGCGTGCAGCCCTCGGCCTCGGCCACGGCCTGGATCAGCATCCGCCCCATGCGCCCGGAGGCGCCGACGACGACGAGACGCATGGGTCTTGATCCTTGTGTTCGCGGCGCGCGACCGCACGTCCGGGCCTCGTACAGGGGCCGGCGGTTGCTGCCAAGGAGAGGGCGAGATCGAGGACGGGAGAAAGCGCAACCCGGCGGAAGGACCGAAGGTCCGAGAAACACGCCCCCCGGGGATATGCGCGGGACCGCCATGGCCCCATCTTATGCCGCAGTGCAGCAATCGCGCCGGAGCTCCCATGGCCTTTCGGTTCGTTCCCGGACGCACGACCCGCCGCGCCGCCAGTGGCGCCGTGCGGCTCCTGCGCGCCACCGCCAAGGCGAATGCCGCCGCCGCGCGCCGCACCGGCACCCTGATGCAGCGCGGCGCCGAGGCGCTGAAGACGGCGGAGCCGGCGCACAAGCCGCCGGGCCGCTTCATCGAGGTCGACGGGGTGCGGGTGCATGCCATCGTCCGCGGCAAGGGACGGCCGGTGGTGCTGATCCACGGCAACGGCACGATGGCCGAAGACTTCGTCATCTGCGGCCTGGTGGAGCAACTGGCCAAGCATTACCGGGTCGTCGCGATCGACCGGCCGGGCTTCGGCCATACCGAGCGGCCGCGGCACTGGGTCTGGACCGCCGCCGCGCAGGCGCGGCTGATCGGGCACGTGCTGGCCGCGCTGAACGTCGAGCGGCCGGTGGTGGTCGGCCATTCCTGGGGCACCCTGGTGGCGCTCTCCCTCGCCATCCACGAAGGCCTCGACCTGCGCGGGCTGGTGCTGCTCTCCGGCTATTACTATCCGGGCCGGCGGGCCGACGTGGCGCTGATCGCACCGCTCGCCCTGCCCGGCCTCGGCGACGCGGCCCGCGCCCTGACGCCGGGGGCGGTCGGGCAGATGCTGGCGCCGCAGGTCTTCCGCCACGTGTTCAAGCCGCAAGCCGTGCCGGCCCGGTTCACCGCGCGCTTCCCCGTCGCGCTCTCGCTCTCGGCCACGCAAGGACGCGCGAGCGCCGAGGACACCGCCGGCATGAACGCCGCCGCCGCCCTGCTCCAGCCGCGCTATGCGGGATTGCGGCTGCCGGTGGCGATCCTGTCGGGGGATGCCGACGCGGTCGTGGAGCCGGGCGAGCAATCCTGCCGCCTCCACGCCGAGGTGGCGGGCAGCACCCTGACCCTGCTGCCGGGCCAGGGCCACATGATCCACTATTCGGCCAAGGCCCGGATCCTGCGGGCGGTCGAGGCGCAGATGGCGCTCACGGGACGGCGCCTGTCCTGGCAGTCGCGATGAGCGGTCCCAGCACGTCGGTAATTCCGGTCAGCGTGATCTGGGTGCCGACGCAGAGGAGCAGGAAGGCCGCGAGCCGCCCGAGCACCCGGGCCCGGGCATGGCCGAGCCGCTCGACCAGCCGGTCGGCCGAGGCGTAGGCCAGCAGGACCATCAGGGCGATGACGAGCGAGGCCGCCGAGGCGCCGGCGAGATAGGCGATCCGGTCGGCGCCGCCCTCCGGCCGTCCGGCGCCGAGCGCGATCGCCACCGCGATGGTGCCGGGCCCGGTGGTGAAGGGCAGCGTCAGGGGAAAGAACGCGATCTCGGCGAGCGCCGTCGGCTCGGGGCCGTCCTCGCTGCCCTGGACCGGCTCGGCCTGCGCGGTCTTGCGGGCCTCGCGCTGCTCGGGCGTGGCGAGCAGGCTCCAGGCCTGCGCCGCCACCACGAGGCCGCCGGCGATGCGCAACGCCGAGAGCGAGATGCCGAAGAAGCTCAGCACCGAGGCCCCGGCCCAGAGCGAGACCAGCATCACCGCCGCCGCGTAGACGCCGATGCGGCGCGACAGCCAGGTGCGCTCGTCGTGACTGCGGCCGGCCGTCACCTGCGCGAAGATCAGCGCCGCCCCGGGCGGGTTGACGATCGAGAACAGGGCCGAGAAGGCCAGAAGGAAGCTCTGCAGCGCGGCCTCGGCGCCCGGAAACGGCATCACGCGCCGCCCGGCACGGGGCGGGCACCGGCACGGAGACCGGCAGCATCCGGGCGCGCAGGCGCGCCGCCTTGCGGGCCTGGACCGCCACCGGGCGGTGGAGCTGCTTCGTCGCCTCGACCACGTGCAGGCCGGCGAAGGGCAGCGACAGGCCGGTGCCGACCCGCTCCCAGGCGCTCGCGGTCTTCACGGTGAGCCAGCCCTCCACCGGCGGCACGTACAGGGTCTCGGCCCAGTCCTCGGGGGAGAAGAGCGTGTCGCGCATCAGGCGTCCGAGCTGCGAGCGGCTGTAGGGCTGGCCGTGGCCGAAGGGGGTCGCATCCCGCCGCGCCCACAGGCCGCGGCGGTTCGGGACCGCGACGATCAGCCGGCCGCCGGGGGTGAGCACGCGCCACACCTCCTGCATCAGCTCGGCCGGGCTCTCCACCGCCTCGATGGCGTGGATCAGCAGCACCCGGTCGAGGGCCGAATCGGGCAGCGGCATCATGGTCGGATCGACGAGGCAGGAGGCCGAGCGGCCGGAGACCGGCCAGTTCGTCACGCCCTGCGCCGCCGGCATGAAGGCGAGCGTCCGCTCGGCGGCGTGCCGCACCGGGCCGAGATAGGGCACCGCGTAGCCGAGGCCCATGACCCTGAGCCCCGAGACCGAGCCGAGCATGCGGTGGACCGTGCGGCCGACGAGACGCTGCGCCACCGCCCCGAGGGGGCTGGCGTAGAAGGTGCGCAGGTCGGTGACGTCGAGGCTCATCGGGTCTCGGGGTTGCGGGGCGGCGGGCGTGAGCGCGCTCATGCCGTGGAAACCATGAATGGGGAGTGGCGCGAAGCGCGGCAAGGCGTCAACCCCGAGGGGGCGCCATGGCGGCCCGCGCATTCCCCGCCATTCGCCACGGCCCGGTCGCGCGGGCACGCGGTCGCCCTATCTCGCTGCAGGAGGCTCCCGCCGGGAATCCGGCGGAGAATCCTGTCCCGAGACCCCTTCGAGGAGGCGCCGCCATGCCCGAGATCCGTCCCGAGATCCGCACCTTCCTGTGCCGGAGCGACAATATCGGCGTGCTGATGCGCGATCCCGAGACCGGTGCCTGCGCGGCGATCGACGTACCGGAGGCGGCGGCCGTCCTGCGCGCCCTCGACGAGACCGGCTGGCGCCTGACCGACATCCTGGTCACCCACCGCCACGGCGACCACGTCGAGGGCATCCCCGAGGTGAAGGCGCGGACCGGGGCCCGGGTGACGGCGCCGGCGCGGGCCGGCAGCGCCGTGCCGCAGGTGGATGCGACCGTGCACGAGGGCGACGTGGTGACGGTGGGCTCGCTCGCAGCGACCGTCTGGGAGACCCCCGGCCATTGCGACGACCACGTCACCTACTGGTTCGAGGCGGCCGGCGTCGCGTTCGCCGGCGACACCCTGTTCACCCTCGGCTGCGGCCGGGTGCTCGAGGGCCCGCCCCAGGTGCTGTGGCGCTCGCTGTCGCGCTTCCTGCCCCTGCCCGACGAGACCGTGATCTATTCCGGCCACGACTACGTGCTGTCGAATACCCGCTTCGGGCTCGCCGCCGAGCCGGGGAACCGCAACCTCGCCGACCGGGCGGCCCTGGCCGAGAAGGCCAGGGCGGAGGGGCGCTTCCTGGTGCCGACGACGCTCGGAGAGGAGAAGGCCACCAACCCGTTCCTGCGCGCCACCGAGCCGGCGCTCGCCCGCGCCGTCGGGATGGAGCCCGGCGCCGACCCGGCGGCGGTGTTCACGGCCCTGCGCGAATGGAAGAACCGGTTCTGACGACGATGCACAACCTGACTGCCCCGAATCTCACCGCCTCGGAGGTCGTGCGCCTGCTCGACCTCAAGCCCCACCCGGAGGGAGGGCATTACCGCGAGACGTTCCGCGATTCCCGCGAGGTCGACGGGCGTCCCGCCTCGACGGCGATCTACTACCTGCTCGATGTCGGCGAGACCTCGGAATGGCACCGGGTCGACGCGACGGAGGTCTGGCTCTGGCATGCCGGGGCGCCGATGGTCGTCACCACCAGCCCGAACGGCCACGACGCCGAGGCGCGCCATCTCGGCCCCGACCTCGCCCGGGGCCACCGGCCGCAGATCGTGGTGCCGGCCCATCACTGGCAGACCGCCACCAGCCTCGGCGCCTGGACCCTGGTGAGCTGCACCGTGGCGCCGGGCTTCCGCTTCGAGGGCTTCGAGATGGCGCCGCCGGACTGGCGGCCGATGCCGCGCTGAAGGCCGGCCGGGGGCCTGCGGCGCTCCCGGCCGCTTCTCCTTTCGGGGCTGCGGGGTCCTTCTTCCGGGGCTGCGCAGCCCGTGGCCGACCGGAGCGGGGGCGACCCGACGGCCTGCCGGCGCGATGGCTCGTGAGACGGGGCGCACGAAGAATAAGACGCCCGGCATGGTATCCGCCGTTTCAAATACAGGCGTTTCGTGCTTCAGACCAAGCCAATCATTGCCGATCGGTAAACGTTTCTATGCTGTAGAATCCAAGTCCGGCATTTGATTAACCGGGCAGGTGTTGCAGAAAGATCATATCGCATCTCTGCGGCATCGGGCATGTTGCCGATCGCAGCACTCCTTTCCCGGTTGTATCCATGAACAAGTTCCTGGCCTCGCTGGCCGCCGCCACCGCCCTCACCTCGGCTGCCGCCGCGGCCGACCTGCCGCGCCGCGCGGCCCCGCCGCCGGTCTTCTCCCCGGTGCCGGTCTTCACCTGGACGGGCTTCTATCTCGGCGTGAATGCCGGCTACGGCTTCGACGCCAACAGCCGCAGCACCTCCCGCTACAACCTTCCGGCCGGATCGGTGATCGGTTCGGAGACCACGAACGGCGTCGTCTCCCTCAACACGAACCGGACCGACAATTCCGGCTTCACCGGCGGCGCGCAGATCGGCTACAACTACCAGTTCACGCCGGGCTCGGGCTTCGTGGTCGGCATCGAGGCCGACGCGCAATACGTCGACTTCGCCCGCCGCACCCGTGGCACGCTGAGCTACGGCTTTGCCGGCAATACCGGCCTGGCTTTCGCGCCGCCCGCGGCCACCGTCTTCACCAGCGGCAACGGCCTCGACTATTTCGGCACCGTCCGCGGCCGCCTCGGCTACGCCTTCGACCGCACGCTCGTCTACGGCACCGGCGGCTTCGCCTACGGCTCGGGCAGCGAGGACCAGAACTTCGCCGGCGGCCGCTTCCGCGACAGCTTCCGCACCGGCTACGCGGCCGGCGGCGGCATCGAGTACGCCCTGCCCACCGACTCGTTCCTGAACTTCTTCCGGTCGAACGCCGTCACGCTGAAGGTCGAAGGCCTCTACGTGAACCTCGACAGCAAGAAGGACGCCTTCCGCGGCTTCTACGATCTCGGCACCAACGCCGTGTACCTGCGCGGTGCCGCCGCCAACACCGAGTTCGCCGTCGTCCGCGCCGGCCTGAACTACAAGTTCGGCTCGTACTAGGACCGGGCGCGCGCTTCGGCCGGCGAACCGGGCTCCGGTTCGCCGGACGACATGCGGCACGGTCGACGACGACGGATCGGCGCCCGATCGCGATGATCGGGCATCGTCCCCGGCTCACCGGGCGCCCGCCGGGAAACCGGCGGGTCCGATACCACGAGGAGGCCGCGCGATCTGACATGAGCGTCTGATCGACCTTCCGGATCCCCAGCCCCGATCACCTGGCCCGCGAGGTCGAGCCCCGGACGCAGTCGCTGCATCCGGGGATTTCGATCGTTCCGGCGACGGGAATCACTGCGCTCTCGGATCGGCGTCCGTCGCCGGGCCTCGCCCGGCAGGCGAGGCATCGATCGGCCGAACGCTCCACGACCATGGCGTGGAGCGTGGCGCCACGGATCTTTCCCATCCACACCCCCATGCCGATGCGAGTGCCGTGTGATCGGACCCGCCTCGCTGTGAACCGGCCTGTGGGTCGATGCGCCGCCGTGGCCTGCCGCTTTCGAAAGGGACGCCGTGGCCGCCGACCGCAAAGCCGGTGCTCGACAGGGCCATCACCGATCAGCATGAGCCGGAACGCGAATTCGCGCAGCTTTGCACGCCCTTGAGCGACCGCCCCGATCTCACAAGTCGATGATCGATGACGGACCGATAAAACCAAAACGAAATTTCGTTATAAATCGATGACGTCCTCAAATTTCGGACCCGTTCAGAGCTTGATCGACTTTCTCGACGGTCTGCATACCCTCATTGCCCTTTCGCGTCCCGCTTTCGCGGCCCTGGAATGACGAAGGGGGCTTGAGATCTGTACGGATCGATCAAACGGGATCTCGAAAAATTCCCGACCCGAACCCTGCGACAACGCGACACCGTGAGCGGAGGAGCGTCGGTCTCCCGACGCAAGTCCGCTCGGATTCCCGACCGGTCGCGTCGGGCGATCTACAAGCCGATCAGTTCGGCGATCAGGTCGGCGCCCGCGGCCGGCGAGCGCTCGCCGGCCGCCACCCTGCGCTCGGCCTCCGCCGTCGTCTTGCGCACCTCGGCGCTGCCGGTGAGGCGCTGGTGCAGCCGCTCGTGGACCAGCGCCCACATCCACTTCACGTCCTGGTCCCGGCGCTTCGCGGCGATCTCGCCGGTGGCGGTGAGCTTGCCGCGATGGTCGAGGATCGCGTCCCACAGGGCGTCGAGCCCCTGGCCGGCGAGGCCCGACATCGTCGTCACCGGCGGCGACCAGGTGGCGCTCGCCGGGGTCAGGATGTGCAGGGCCGCCCGGTACTCGGCGGCGGCGGCCAGCGCGCGGCGCATCCCCTCCTCGCCGTCGGCCTTGTTGACCGCGATCATATCGGCGAGTTCGAGGATGCCCTTCTTGATGCCTTGCAACTCGTCGCCGGCGCCGGGCAGCATCAGCACCAGGAAGAAGTCGGTGAGATCCGCCACCGCCGTCTCGGACTGGCCGACGCCGACGGTCTCGACCAGCACCACGTCGAAGCCGGCGGCCTCGCACAGGATCATCGTCTCGCGGGTCTTGGCGGCGACGCCGCCCAGCGTGCCCGAGGAGGGCGAGGGCCGGATGAAGGCGTTGGGATCGACGGCGAGCCGCGCCATCCGGGTCTTGTCGCCGAGGATCGAGCCGCCGGTCCGCGACGAGCTCGGATCGACCGCCAGCACCGCCACCTTGTGGCCCCGCGCCGTCAGGGCGGCGCCGAGGGCGTCGATGGTGGTGGACTTGCCCACCCCCGGCACGCCGGTGATGCCGACCCGCACCGCCTTGCCGGCATGCGGCAGGGCGGCATCGAGGAGTTCGCGGGCGGCGGCGCGGTGATCGGCGCGCTTCGACTCGACCAGCGTGATGGCACGGGCGAGGGCGGCGCGGTTGCCGGACAGGATCTGGGCGAGGTCGGGGGCCGGAACGGTCATGCGACCTTTCTGCCGCCTCGCCGCGCGCCCGTCGAGGGCCCGGGCCTGTGGACGAAGGGAGGACAGGCGTGACCTTCGGGCAACAACCGTCACTTTGCCCGGCTACGACGCGCCACGGCCACGATGGTGCCGCATCGCCGGCCTGAAAGCGTGAGGACAGACCGGCCCCGCGCCGGGGACGAGTGGGACGACATGACAGCGAACGCCGTGCCGACGCGCCGGGGCCTGGCCCGCCTCGGCCTTTCCGCCTTCGCCAGCCTGTCGCTGGGCGGCTGCCTCGGCGGTGGGTTCGGTGGCGGCCTTCTGGGCGACGCGCCGGGGCCGGAGAAGCAATCGGCGCTCGACGTCAGCCCGGTGCTGCTCGTCGCCACCACCCGCCGCCCCGCCGACCCGGCCGGCCGCCCGCCCTACTTCACCGACCAGCGCGGCCGCGGCCTGGCCTTCGCCACCGTTCGCCTCGCCCCGCCCGACCGCTCGCTGCTCGGCAAGGTCTCGTCGGTGGTCACCGGCGACTGGCGCATCGCCTCGGCACCCCGGGTGGTGACCGGCCCCGAGGCCGCCACCGCCTTCGCGGAAGCGGCGCTGGGCCGCGACGTGCTGATCTACGTCCACGGCTACCGCGAATCGTTCGAGACCGCCGCGGTGAGCGCGGCGCAGCTCTCCGACGGCATCCGCTTCCGCGGCGTCTCCGGCCTGTTCACCTGGCCCTCGGCGGGAAAAACCTTCGATTACGGCTACGACCGCGAGAGCGCCTTGTGGTCGCGCGACGCCTTCGAGGACCTGCTGCGGGCGCTCGCCACCGCGCAGGGCGGGCGCATCCACATCGTCGCCCATTCGATGGGCACGCTGCTCACCCTCGAGACCCTGCGCATGCTGCGGGCCGATGCCGGCGAGGCGGCCCTCGACCGGATCGGCGCCATCGTGCTCGCCGCACCCGACATCGACATCGACCTGTTCACCAACGGCATCGAGCGATTGGGCACCGCGGCGCAGAAGATCACGGTGATCTCCTCCACCAACGACCGGGCGCTCGAACTGTCGAGCACCATCGCGGGCGGCGTGGTGCGGGCGGGGGCGGCCGATCGCAGCCGTCTGGAAGCGCTCGGCGTGCGGGTCGCCGATGCCTCGGAATATGGCAGCGGCTTCATCAACCACGACCTGTTCCTGTCGAACGTCGAGGTGCAGCAGGTGATCAAGCGGGCGGTGGCGCGGGCGGATGGGCGGTGAAGGTCATCAATCGGTTGTATGATCTCCGCTGAATAGACAGGAAACATGAAGTCGCGGGATCCCCTCTCCAGGCGATGCCGGGCTTGCCCGGTATCGCTGCAAGGTGTGGGAGAGGGGTAGGGGCGATCGAAGATCGCGCGAGGGTGCTACGGTGCCGCGTATAGCGCGCACCGTTGAGCTGCGAGCACCACGCTCAGCGGTTTACACGGAAGCGTGTCACCCTCACCCCTAACCCCTCTCCCACACCTTGCAGCGATACCGGGCAAGCCCGGCATCGCCTGGAGAGGGGGACGCGCTTTACTTTAGAACTTCAGTGGAAGCGGGCACCCGGCCCTCACGTCCCCAGCCGCACCGCCACCTCGTTCCGCCGCAGGAACGGGATCGCGAAAGGCGGGTCGTATCCCATGAAGAAGGGCGCAGCCGCCGGAACTTTCCCTGCCGCCCGCAGCACATCGGCCAGAATCCGTTCCTGTTCTGCCCTCGCCTCCGGCGTGATGCGGCCGGAGAAGCGCAAGGCCGCGATCCGCTCCGGCGGCACCGTAATGAGGCGAACCCCGGGCTCGGTCGGCTCCGGCGCGCCGGCGGCCGCGACGGCATGCGGCAGGAAGAACCGCATCGTGCCGCCGGTCACCTGCTCCACCGGCACCGTCATTGCGATGCGCTGGCCGCCGGCCTCGACGGGGGCGGTCATGGCGATGCGGTCGCCGGCCCGGTTGGCGCCGGTGATGTAGCGGAAGAGCCGCCCGAAGGCCTCGCCGTCGCCCTGCCCACGGGCGTCGGTCTCGACCGCGACCCGCGTCTCGTAGGACCGGATCTCGACGCCGCGGTCGAGCCGTTCGACCACCGCGTAGCGCGGCTGGTCGTAGAAGGCGCGCACCCCGAACACGCCGAGGACCGATTCGACCAGGGTGACGGCGTAGTAGAGAACCTTGTCCATCGGCTCAGACCGGCAACGGGTGGTGGATCAGCACGACCGGGCGCCGGACATGATCGCCGGTCTCGATCTCCCGAACGATGAATTGTGCCACGTCCGCCCGGGCGATCAGCCCGTTCGTCCACGAGGACGGCCGGTCGAGCACCTGGTAGCGCCCGGTTGCCGACCCGCCGGTGAGCACGCCGGGGCGGACGAGGGTCCAGTCGAGACCACTCTGCCGGATGCGGATTTCCTGTGCGTCCTTGTCGTCGTAGGCGCGGCCGAAGACGAGGCGGAACGGCAGGCGCTGGAGCGGGCCGATCGCCGCGCGGCTGTCGCCGGTGCCGAACCCGGTGACCGCCACCAGCCGGCGGATCCCGGATTTTTCCATGGCCGGCACCAGCACGTTGGTGGCGTCCGAGAACAGCCGTACCGGCCCGAACAGGTCGCGGAACGGCACGCCGAGGGCCTGCACCACGGCATCGACGCCATCGAGCGCAGCCGTGATGTCGGGCGCCGACAAGGCGTCGCCGGGGAAGCGTTCGAGATTCGGGTCCGAGAGGGCGATCTTGCCCGCCGAGCGGGCGAAGGCGCGAACCCGGTGCCCCGCGGCGAGCGCCGCCTTCACCGTTTCCAGCCCGATGCCCTGGCTGGCGCCGATGACGAGGAGATGGGCCATGCTGCGTCCTGGGTGAGCGAGGGAATCGATCGACCTAGGAAACGTCCGGGCGCGGGATGGTTGCTGGCGGCGGGGTAGATTTCGGAATGGGCGTCGTCGTCGCGGCGATATGACTGAGGTGGGGTTGCACCATCTCCAACCGCGCTGTCCACCTGTCGCGCGATTTAGAATAGGAAGCGCACTTAAAAGGCACTTCTCAAAATAAATTTGATCTGCTCTGGCAGTACTTGCACCCTGCGCGTCATTCCGGGGCCGCGCAGCGGAGCCCGGAATCCAGAAACACAGGCGGGAAAGGATGAAGCGGACCGCGATCCGCCTTCTTCCAACCGCTCAGCGGTTATGGATTCCGGGCTCCGCTGCGCGGCCCCGGAATGACTCGATGGGTGTCAGATTCCGTTGGCCCATCGATAAACCATCAGAACGACAGCCTGCCCGACCTCCCGGCCGGGCAGGCCTCCAACCCTCAAACCCGCGCTTCCTCGAAGGCCCGCACCCACTCGGCACAGATCCCCGAGCGCACGATGTCGTCCAGGCCGAACTCGACGATCGGGACCGGCATCATCCGGCTCTTGACCAGGTGAATCACGGTGCGCAGCCCCGACGTCTCGCGCAGGTCGGTCTGCGAGACGTCGCCGTTGATGATGACCTGGGTGTCGTCGCCGATCCGGGTCAGGAACATCTTGATCTCGGCCGGGGTGGTGTTCTGGGCCTCGTCGAGGATCACCAGGCAGTTCTTGAACGTGCGCCCGCGCATCACCTCGAAGGGGACAACCTCGATGTCGCCGGCCTTGACGGCGATCTCGAAGGCACCTTCGCCCATGCGCTCCTTCATGGTCTCGGTCAGCGGCGCGACCCAGGGCGCGATCTTGTCTTCCAGGGTGCCGGGGAAGAAGCCGAGGGAGCGGCCGGAGGGCACGTTCGGCCGGGTGATGACCACCTTGGCGACCCTGCGCTGGCGCAGCAGGTCGGCGGCGCGGGTTCCGGCGATGTAGGTCTTGCCGGTGCCGGCGGGGCCGAGCACGATCACTTGCGGGTGGGACCCGAGGGCGTCCAGATACTCGGCCTGACGGGCCGTCATCGGCTGAATCGGTGGCGGGTTGCGCTCCTCCTCGAAGCGAGTGCGATGCACTCGGATCGGGCGGTCATCAACCAGTTCAAGTCGTGCGCGTCGTCTCTTCACGGATCAACACTCCCACTGGACTTGCGGTGCCGACTATGGTGTGCCCTCTGGTGTCCCGGATCTCCTGTGTTCTTGCAACGACTCAAAGTCTGATCGGCCGTGACGGTTCCGGTCGGGGTTGACGCAGGCGGTGGACAAGTCCGCCTGTTTCGACCGACAGGGTAAGCAGCCGATGATGAACGAGCAATTGTCGCGCCGCACCATGCCCATGCGAAATCGGCGCGTGCGGCACCGCACGATCGGCTGTGATGAAAACCACACACAGGTGGAGGGGGGATAGCCCGACGGCGTCACGGCGATACCGGTGCGGACCTGCTGGCTGGACGAGGTCGCCACCTGATCGCCGCTCCCGGTCTGGCGCGGGCGGCGCCTGCGCGGGACGGCTTCAGCCCGAGCCCGGCTGGACGAAGCTGTCGAGGACCATTTTTCGGCCGGCCTTGTCGAAGTCAACGGTGAGCTTGTTGCCGTCGACGGCCGCCACCGAGCCGGGTCCGAATTTGGTGTGGAAGATGCGCGCCCCCACCTCGTAGGCCGACGGCGTGCCGGTGGACTTCGCCACCAGCGTGCCCTCGATCTGCTGCGGGCCGCGCCGGCCGGGCGAGGAACCGCGCCCTCCCCCGCCAAACCCGCCCTGGCCGTAGCGATCCTGCCCGGCGGTCTGCGCCTGCGCCCGCTGCCAGCCCGGGGTGGAATAGGACGAGCCGAAGGCCGGCGCCTGCCGGTCGAAGCGCGACGGGCCTTGCGAAAAGCTCGCCGGCGCCTCGAGCACCGCGACGCTGGCCTCGGGCAACTCGTCGATGAAGCGGCTCGGCACGGTCGAGGACCACAGGCCGTGGATGCGGCGGTTGACCGCGAACGAGATCTTGGCCCGCTTGCGCGCCCGGGTGAGACCGACATGGGCCAGCCGCCGTTCCTCCTCCAGGCCGGCCCGCCCGCTCTCGTCGAGGGCGCGCTGGTTCGGCATCAGGCCGTTCTCCCAGCCGGGCAGGAACACGGTGTCGAATTCCAGGCCCTTCGCCGCATGCAGCGTCATCAGGCTGACCCGGTCGCCGCCCTCGGCCTCGTTGACGTCCATGACGAGGGAGACGTGCTCGAGGAAGCTCGCGAGGTCCGGGAACTCCTCCATCGAGCGCACCAGCTCCTTCAGGTTCTCCAGGCGGCCGGTGGCGTCGGCGGTGCGCTCCTTCTGCCACATCTCGGTATAGCCGGATTCCTCCAGGATCGTCTGCGCCACCTCCGTGTGCGGCTGGTCCTCCAGGAGCTTGGCCCAGCGGGAAAAGCTCTGGCACAGGGCGCGCACGGTCGAGCGGGGCTTGGGCTTCAGCTCCTCGGTCTCGCTCATCATGCGGGCCGCCTGGAGCAGCGGCACCTTGGCGCGGCGGGCGAGCCCGTGCAGGGCCTGGAGCGTCGCGTCGCCGAGGCCGCGCTTCGGCGTATTGAAGATGCGCTCGAAGGCGAGGTCGTCGGAGCCGTTGGCGACGATGCGCAAATAGGCCAGCGCGTCGCGGATCTCGGCCCGCTCGTAGAAGCGCGGGCCGCCGACGACGCGGTAGGGCAGGCCGAGCTGGACGAAGCGGTCCTCGATCTCGCGCATCTGGGCCGAGATGCGGACCAGCACGGCGATCTCGGACAGCTTGTGGCCCTTGGCCTGGAGGCTCTCGATCTCCTCGCAGACGAGGCGGGCCTCCTCCTCCGAATCCCAGGCGCCGGTGACCGTGACCTTCTCGCCCTCCGGGCTGTCGGTGCGCAGGGTCTTGCCGAGCCGGCCCTCGTTATGGGCGATCAGCACCGAGGCGGCGGCCAGGATGTGGCCGGTCGAGCGGTAGTTGTTCTCCAGCCGCACCACCAGGGCGCCGGGAAAGTCGTGCTCGAAGCGCAGGATGTTGTCGACCTCGGCGCCGCGCCAGCCGTAGATCGACTGGTCGTCGTCGCCGACGCAGGCGACGTTGCGATGCCCTTGGGCGAGCAGGCGCAGCCAGAGATACTGGGCGACGTTGGTGTCCTGGTACTCGTCGACCAGGATGTAGCGGAAGCGCTGCTGGTAATTGGTCAGCACGTCCGGGTTCTCGCGCCACAGCTTCAGGCAGAGCAGCAGCAGGTCGCCGAAATCGACGGCGTTGAGCGACTTCAGCCGCTCCTGGTAGGCGGCATAGAGCCCGCCGCCCTTGCCGAAGCCGAAGGCCGAGGCCTCGCCGGCCGGCACCTGCTCGGGCGACAGGCCGCGATTCTTCCAGCCGTCGATCGTGCCGGCGAGGCTGCGGGCCGGCCAGCGCTTCTCGTCGAGATCGGCGGCGGCGATCACCTGCTTCAAGAGCCGCAGCTGGTCGTCGGTGCCGAGAATCGTGAAGTCGGAGCTCAGGCCCACCAGCTCGGCGTGGCGGCGCAGGATCTTGGTGCCGATGGCGTGGAAGGTGCCGAGCCACGGCATCCCCTCGCCGGCCGGGCCGATCAGCGTGCCGATCCGCTCCTTCATCTCCCGGGCGGCCTTGTTGGTGAAGGTCACCGCCAGGATGTCGAAGGGCCGGGCGCGCCCGGTCGAGATCAGGTGCGCGATGCGGGTGGTGAGCACCCGGGTCTTGCCGGTGCCGGCGCCGGCCAGCACCAGGACCGGCCCGTCCGTCGCCTCGACGGCGCGGCGCTGCTCGGGGTTGAGCCCCGTGAGGTAGGAGACGTCCTGCGGCACCACCGCGGCGCGGGCGCGGGCGGAGATCGAGGTCGGGGCGGTCCCGGCGGACAGTTCGCGAGTCATGCCCGCATCACTGGACCAAAACGCGAACGGCGTCGAGGGTGGCGGGCGCATGCCTGTGGGGGAGGCATCGGAACCTTGCCAAGCGAGCGGCGTCGTTCTCCATGGACAGCCCTTCGCCCGAGGAAAGGACCCCGATGCGCGCACACACCCTTCTGATGCTGGCCCTTGCCGCCGCGCCGCTCCCGGCGCTGGCGCAGAACCAGGCGCCCACCAACCGCGCCCAGCAGAGGGTCGAGGGAATCAACCGCTCGATCGAGTCGCAGGCCGAATCGCGCAGCTTCCAGCAGCAGAACCGGTTCGAGACCAACCAGATCCAGGGCCAGATCCAGCGCCAGCAGAGCATCGCGCCGCCGCCCCCGGCGCCGATCATCCTGCCGCACCGCTGACAACGCAGGCTCAGTGCCTGACCCGGGCTCCGGCGGTCGCGAAGGCCATGGTGTCCGGCCGGGCAGTGTGGCCCTCGCGGCCGCGGGCCGGGATGCCGATCACCCGGCCGAGATCGTCGGGCCGCGGCAACCTCGCATGCGAGCCGAGCATGACCGAGAGGTTGGCCTGGATGTCCTCGGGGAACGGCGCGACGCGCCGGGTCGCGGGATCGACGTGGAGCGACAGGTTCTCGGAACTGGCGGCGACCCAGCCCTCGGTGGCGTGGCGGATCTCGGAATAGAAGTGGATCCGCTTCTCGTCGAAACCGATGAGTTGCAAAGTCACCCGCACCGGGTCGTCGAGCACCAGTTCGCGGCGGTAGCGCACATGGACCTCGGCGGCGAAGGTCGTGCCGCGCCCGGAATCCATGTAGTCGGGCCCGAGGCCGACGACGCCGAACGCCTCGTCCACCGCCCGGTCGAACAGGACATGGTAATAGGCCATGTTCAGGTGGCCGTTATAGTCGATCCAGCCCGGCTCGATCGCCATCGTCGACGACACGAACGGCGCGAAGAAGAAGACCGAAGCGGGGCGGTCGTCAGCCATTGTGGGGCTCCCGATCAGGCGCATGCGGGATGACAAGGGCGCCCTGGCACGTACCACGCTTGAGGAGGGGATGCACCCCCGAATGGGTTGCACCTTGGGGCAAGGTGGCGGCCATCCAGCGCACTTCTCCGTGACCGGGCCGCCGGATATGCCGGCTGGGAAGCGGCTGCTAGAACACCGGCAAAAGGCCGGCGGATCCGTCTGGACAGCCGCACCCTCCGCCGAAAGAACCGTCCGGGAGATCCGCATGAACGCCCAGAGCCCCAGCCCGTCGCGCCAGCGCCCGGCGCCCGAGACCGTGGACGCGGTGATCCGCGAATTGACGGCGCAGTTCGGCAACCGTGTCGTCACCTCGCAGGCGGTCCGGGAGCAGCATGCCAGCACCCTGACCTGGGTCGCCAATCAGCCGCCGGACGCGGTGGTCTATGCCGAGAGCACCGAGGACGTGCAGGCGATCGTGCGGGTCTGCGCCGCGCACAAGATGCCGGTCGTCGCCTTCGGGACGGGTACCTCGCTCGAGGGCCACGTCAACGCTCCGTTCGGCGGCATCTCGATCGACATGAACGGGATGAACAAGGTGCTGGCGGTCCATGCCGAGGATCTGGATTGCGTCGTCCAGCCCGGCGTGACCCGCAAGGGGGTGAACGAGCACCTGCGCGACCAGGGCCTGTTCTTCCCGATCGATCCCGGCGCCGACGCCTCGCTGGGCGGCATGGCGGCGACCCGGGCCTCGGGCACCAACGCGGTGCGCTACGGCACGATGAAGGACAACGTGCTGTCGCTGACCGCCGTGATGCCGAACGGCGACATCGTCCGCACCAGCCCGCGGGCGCGCAAGACCTCGGCCGGCTACGACCTGACCCGGCTGATGGTCGGCTCGGAGGGCACCTTCGGCATCATCACCGAGCTCACCCTCAAGCTCGCCGGCATCCCAGAGGCGATCTCCGCCGGCGTCTGCCCGTTCCCGAGCATCAAGGCGGCCTGCGACGCCGTCATCGTGACGATCCAGTCCGGCCTGCCGGTGGCGCGGATCGAGCTCCTGGACGAGGTCCAGGTCGCGGCCTGCAACGCCTATTCGAAGCTCACCCTGCCGGAGATGCCGCTCCTCCTGGTCGAGTTCCACGGCACAGATGCCAGCGTGCGCGAGCAGGCCGAGCGCTTCGGCGAGATCGCCGCGGAATTCGAGGGCGGGCCCTACGAATGGGCGACGAAGCCCGAGGACCGCACCCGCCTCTGGCAGGCCCGCCACGACGTCTACTGGGCGGCGGTCGGCATGCGCCCGGGCGCCAAGGTCATCGCCACCGACGTCTGCGTGCCGATCTCGCGGCTGGCGGAGTGCGTCGAAGAGACCAAGCGCGACATCATCGCGAGCGGCATCACCGCACCGATCGCCGGCCATGTCGGCGACGGCAACTTCCACACCTCGCCCCTCGTGATGATGGATGATCCCGACGAGATCGCCCGGGTCACCGGCTTCATCGAACGCCTGGTCGCCCGCGCCGTCGCCATGGAGGGCACCTGCACCGGCGAGCACGGCATCGGCCAGAAGAAGATGCGCTTCATGGAACTGGAGCACGGGCCGGAGGCGCTGAACCTGATGCGCACGCTCAAGCGCGCGATCGACCCGGACAACATCATGAATCCGGGGAAGGTGGTGGTGGTGTAGGACCGCCACGGGATGGCCGGCACTGCCGATCGGGGCGGTGCCGGCCATCCCTGCATTCACGGGGAATGTTTGGTGCAAGAACAGGCGCCGGTTTCCCCTCCCCCCTCTGCGGGGGAGGGTGGCGAGCGAAGCGAGCCGGGAGAGGGGACGCCGCTTCCGGATAGGTCGCGACCGCGATGAAGGGCGCATCCTGGATCGACGTCGCGCTGCCCCTCTCCCGCCCCACTCCGTGGGGCACCCTCCCCCGCAGAGGGGGGAGGGTGACACCCGAGCCTCTTTCGTTCGCGAACCGGCCGGTCCTGGCCCCTATCGCAGCTTCAGCGTCGCCAGGCCGAGCAGCGCCAGCACCACCGCGATGATCCAGAACCGGATCACCACCTGCGGCTCCTTCCAGCCCTTCTGCTCGAAATGGTGGTGGATCGGCGCCATGCGGAAGACGCGCTTGCCGGTGAGCTTGAACGAGGCGACCTGGATGATGACCGACAGGATCTCCAGCACGAACAGGCCGCCGACGATGCCGAGCACGATCTCGTGCTTGGTCGCCACCGCCACGGTGCCGAGCAGGCCGCCGAGCGCCAGCGACCCGGTATCGCCCATGAAGATCTGGGCCGGCGGCGCGTTGAACCACAGGAAGCCGAGTCCCGCCCCGATGAGCGCCCCGCAGACCACCGCCAGTTCGCCGGTGCCCGGGACGTAGTTTACCTGGAGATACGAGGCGTAGATCACGTTGCCGACGAGGTAGGCGATGATCCCGAAGGTGGCGGCGGCGATCATCACCGGCACGATGGCGAGCCCGTCGAGGCCGTCGGTGATGTTGACCGCGTTGCCCGCACCCACGATCACGAAGCCCGCGAAGGCGACGTAGAACAGGCCGAGATTGATGATCGCGTCCTTGAAGACCGGAAAGGCGAGCCGGTAGGACAGGCCCGGCGCCGAGTATTCCGCCACCGCGACGCAGGCCGCCACCGCGATCAGGGCTTCCAGCCCGAGGCGGAACTTGCCGGAGAAGCCCTTGTGGCTCTGCTTCGTGACCTTGAGATAATCGTCGTAGAAGCCGATGGCGCCGAAGCCCAGCGTCACCATCATGACGATCCAGACGTAATGGTTGCGCGGGTTGGCCCAGAGGATCACCGCCACCATCACGCCGGCCAGGATCATCAGCCCGCCCATGGTCGGCGTGCCGCGCTTGGTCAGGAGATGCGATTGCGGGCCGTCCTCGCGGATCGGCTGGCCCTTGCCCTGGCGCAGGCGCAGGAGCGAGATGATCCAGGGCCCGAACCAGAACACGAAGAAGCCCGCCGTGAACAGCGCGCCGCCGGTCCGGAAGGTGATGTAGCGAAAGACGTTGAGCGGCGAGAACACGCCGCTCAGGTCGGAGAGGAGGTAGAGCATCCCGGATTCATCCGATCGTGGGCGCGCGGCAGCCCCGGGGCCTGAACCCGCGCCGCCGCGTCAGAAGTCCTTTGGGGGTCGCTCAGCCGGATCGGCCGACGGCGAGATCCTGGTCCGCGGCCCCGCCGTAGCGGGCTTTGAGCGCCTCGACAATCCGGCCCATGCGGGTGCTGTTCGAACCCTTGACCATCACGGCGTCGCCGGGGCGCAGAGCCTCGAGCACCGGATCGACGAGCTCGGCCGAACCCGGCCGGGCGCCGGCGCGGCGCGAGGCCGGCAGCGCCTCAAACAGCTCCTGCATCAGCGGGCCGGCGGTGAAGACGAGGTCGATGCCGTGCTCCTCGACCGCATCCGCCAGTTCGCGGTGCAGGCGGGGCGCGTCCGCACCCAGTTCCATCATGTCGCCGAGGACCGCGATGCGCCGGCCCGCGGTCTCGACGCCGGCGAGCGTGCTGAGCGCGGCCCGCACCGAGGCCGGATTGGCGTTGTAGCTCTCGTCGACGAGGAGCGCTTCGCCGCCCGCGACCTGGAGGACGTGGCGGGCGCCGCGCCCGACTGGCGGGCGGAGTTGCGCG
This sequence comes from Methylobacterium aquaticum, assembly GCF_016804325.1. Classification (NCBI taxonomy): domain Bacteria; kingdom Pseudomonadati; phylum Pseudomonadota; class Alphaproteobacteria; order Hyphomicrobiales; family Methylobacteriaceae; genus Methylobacterium; species Methylobacterium aquaticum. The sequence goes on along the minus strand of NZ_CP043627.1, from coordinate 4,620,044 downwards.
AGCGACAGGGCCGCGAGCGCGAGATCGGCGCCGAGCGCCTGCACGGCGGCGATGACCGCGAGCGAGTTCAGCGCCGTGTGCCGGCCCGGGGTGCCGAGCTGGTAGGTGACGGGGAGCCCCATCGCCCGCACGTCGACGATCGACAGGTCGGGCCGCATCACGATCCGCTCGGCCCGCACGTCGGCCTCGCGGTGCTCGCCGAAGCTCACCACCCGGCCGGCGCGGGAGGCCAGCGCGTGGGCCTTCAGCCGCTCGAAATTCGGGTTGTCGCGGTTGATGATCGCGACGCCGCCGGGCTCCAGGCCATAGAAAATTTCGCCCTTGGCGTCGGCGATGCCCGACAGCGAGCGGAAATGCTCGATATGGACCGGCTCGACCGTGGTGACGATCGCGATCTCGGGCCGCACCAGCCGGGTCAGCGGCGCGATCTCGCCGGCATGGTTCATGCCGATTTCGAACACCCCGAACGCGCTCGCGGCCGGCATCCGGCTGAGCGTCAGGGGCACGCCCCAATGGTTGTTGTAGGAGGCGACGGAGGCGTGGGTGGTGCCTTGCGCGGCGAGAACGTGGCGCAGGGCCTCCTTGGTGCCGGTCTTGCCGACCGAGCCGGTGACGGCGAGGATCCGTGCGCCGGTGCGGGCGCGCGACGCGACGGCCAGACCCCGCATGGCGGCCAGCACCCCGTCCTCGTCACGGGCGGGTACGGCGATCAGCGGGCCGGCCTCGGAGAGGTCGGCGGCGCGCTCCTCGGCCACCACGGCGGCGCCGGCACCGCGGGCGAGCGCGTCGCGCACGAAGTCGTGGCCGTCGCGGGCCTCGCCGCGAATCGCAAAGAACAGGTCCCCGACCTTCAGGGTGCGGGTGTCGATCGAGATGCCTACGAGCGCGCGCGACGCGGAGGCGTCCGCGACCACGCGGCCGCCCATGGCGGCGGCGGCCTCGTCCAGGGTCCAGAGGGGCTCGGTCATGCGCGGGTCTCCTCGATCGCGCTGAGGACCGCGTCGCGGTCGGAGAAGGGCAGCGTCCGGTCGCCGATGATCTGGCCCGTTTCATGACCTTTGCCGGCTACCAGCAGCACGTCGCCGGCCCGCAGGTCACGGATCGCCGTCCGGATCGCCTCGGCCCGGTCGCCGATCTCCTCCGCACCCGGCGCCGCCGCCAGGATCGCGGCGCGGATCGTCGCCGGGTCCTCGCTGCGGGGATTGTCGTCGGTGACGATGACCCGGTCGGCCTTCTCGATCGCGATCCGGCCCATCAGCGGGCGCTTGGCCCGGTCGCGGTCGCCGCCGCAGCCGACGATGCAGACGAGGCGCCCGGCGGTGAAGGCGCGCAGCGCGTCGAGGACGTTGGCGAGCGCGTCGGGCTTGTGGGCGTAGTCGACGATGCAGAGCGCGTCGCGGACCGTGCCGACCCGCTCTAGCCGCCCCGGCACCCCGGCGAGGTGGCCGAGAGCCGCGATCACCTCCGCCTCGCGCCCGGCGCCCGCGGGGGTCGCGAGAACGAGGCCGGCGGCGAGCAGCGCGTTCTCGACCTGGAACGTCCCGACGAGGGGCAGATCGACGGTGTGGGTCGCGAGGCCGATCGCGATCTCCAGGCGCTGCGCGAACCCTTCCGTGTGGGCGGAGACGAGGCGGATCCCCTCCCCGGCCCGGCCGGTGGTGACGAGCTTGACGCCGCGATCCCGCACGGCGGCGATCACCGCCCCGCTCTGCGGCCCGTCGGCATTGACCACCGCCGTGCCGCCGTCGGGCAGGAGCGTCGTGAACAGCCGGAGCTTCGCCTGGAGGTAGGCCTCCGGCGTGCCGTGATAGTCGAGATGGTCGTGGCCGAGATTGGTGAAGCCGGCGGCCGTCAGGCGCACCCCGTCGAGGCGGCTCTGCTCGATCCCGTGCGAGGAGGCCTCCATCGCCAGTTCGGTGATGCCGTCATGGGCGAGCCGGTCGAGGGTCCGGTGCAGCGTGATCGGGTCGGGGGTGGTGAGCGAGCCGTAGGCGGCCCCAGACGTGGTGATGACCCCGAGCGTCCCGAGGCTCGCCGCCTCCCGGCCGAGGCGGCCGAAGATCTGGCGCACGAAATCCGCCACCGAGCTCTTGCCGCTGGTACCGGTGACCGCCACCACGGTCTCCGGCTGGCCCAGATGCAGCCGGGCGGCCGCCTGCGACAGGGCGCGGCGCGCATCCGGCACCGCGAGATAGGCGACCGAGGCGGGCAGGTCGGCCGGGCGCCCGCCCTCCGCCACCATCGCGGCCGCGCCGGCCGCGGCGGCCTCGGCGGCGAAGAGCCGGCCGTCGGCGGCGGTGCCGGGCACCGCCAGGAAGACGAAGCCGGGCTCGACCTTGCGGCTGTCGGCGGTGAGGCCGGTGACGGGGAGACCGGCAGCTTGGCCGGCCTGCGCGAACAGGTCGCCGAGGGTGGGGCTCATTTTCCGTCCAGCATGTTCACGTGGTAGGCGCCGAGCTTGACCATCAGCGGGAACGGCTTCGCCGGCGGCTCGAATTGCGGCGGCAGGCCGAGGATCGGCGCGACCCGGGCGATCGTCCGGCCGGTGACGACGCCCGAATTGTAGGCGGCGGTGGCGTAGGGGCCGGATTCCGCCGCGACGGGCTGCGGCTCGTCCATGACCGTGACGAACAGGTATTTCGGCTTGTCCATCGGCGCGGCGGCCATGAAGGTGGTGAACAGCCGGTTCTTGACGTAGCGGCCGCGGATCACCTTCTCGGCGGTGCCGGTCTTGCCGCCGACGTAGTAATAGGGAATCGCCGCCTTCTTGGCCGAGCCCTCGGTGGCGTTGAGGCGCATGATGTAGCGCATCGCCTCGCTGGTCTGGGGCGAGAGCACCTGCGTCGCCTTCTCGCGCGCCTCGGCCTCGGTCCGCTTGAGGAAGGTCGGCGTCATCAGGAAGCCGCCATTGGCGATCGCCGCCACGGCGGCGGAAGCCTGGAGCGGCGCCACCGCGAGGCCGTGGCCGAACGCGATGGTGATGGTGTTGATCTCGGTCCAGCGCGGCGGGATGATCGGCTCGGCGCTCTCCGGCAATTCGGTGCGCAGGCGATCGAGCAGGCCCATCTTCTTCAGGAAGGCCTTGTGGCCGGGCACGCCGATGCCGAGCGCCATCTTGGCCGAGCCGATGTTCGACGAGTGGGTGAACACCTCCGGCATCGTGATGACCCGGTTGGTGCCGTGATACTCGTGGATCTTCTGCCGGCCCCAATGGAGCACGCCGCCGCGGGTGTCGAAGGTCGAGTTGACGGTGAATTTTCCGGAATCGAGCGCCATGGCGAGCGTCATCGCCTTGAAGGTCGAGCCCATCTCGTAGACGCCGACGTTCATCCGGTTGATCCGGTCCGGATCGAGGGCGTCCTTCGGCTCGTTCGGGTCGAAATCGGGCAGGGAGGCGAGCGCGATCACTTCGCCGGTGGTCACGTCGAGGATCAGCCCCGCCGCCGCCTTGGCGCGGTAATGCTCCATGCCCCAGGCGAGCTCGTCGCGCACCGCGTGCTGGGCGCGCAGGTCGATCGAGAGCTGGACCGGCGCCATGTCCGCCGACTTCGCGACGAAGCCGAGGCTGTTGAGGTCGCGCAGGCCCTGGCGGTCGATGTACTTCTCCATGCCGGCGATGCCGACATTGTCGAGGTTGGTCACGCCGAGGATGTGGGCGGCGGCCGTCCCGTTCGGGTAGACCCGCTTGTGGTCGGACAGGAAGCCTATCCCTGGGATGCCGAGGCGATGCACCTCGGCCTGCTGGCGCGGCGTGATCTCGCGCTTGACCCAGACGAAGCCCTTCTTCGACGACAGTTTTTCGCGAAGGTCGCGGGCGTTGATGTCCGGCAGGACGGCGGTGAGGAGTTCCACCGCCTCGTCCTTGTCGTAGATGTTCTTCGGCTCGGCGAAGACCGAGACGGTGCGGATGTCGGTGGCCAGGATCTCGCCGTTGCGGTCGACGATGTCGGGCCGCACCTGCGTGGTGCCGCCGGCCTCGGCCCGGCGGGCCTGGGCCGTGCCCGGATCGTCCGGCATCATGGCGAAGCTGGCCAGCCGCCCGATCAGCGCGAGGAACACCGTGCCGAAGACGAGGCCGACGAGGCCGACGCGGGCGGCGCTGCGCTCCACCGACAGGCGGAACATCGCCGCCACGCCGCCGCGGAGCAGATCCGCGAGGCTGCGCCGGGGCGCGGCGGGCTCCCGCGCCGGATCGACCTCGGGGCCTTGCGGGGCGTGAGCCTGCGGGTCGTGAGCCTGGAAGTCCTGATCCTGGGTCACGGCGCCTACCTCTTGGCCGTCGGGGTGACGGTGCGGGTGGGAGTGGAGGTGGAGCCGGTGGTGCGCGGCTCGTCGCTGCGGGCAGCGGTGGTGGAGGGCGCGCGCTCCTTGGCGGCGGGCGTCGCCGTGGCGCCGAGGCCCAAAGCCTCGAGCTTGCGGGCGATCTCGTCGCCGCGATCGGCCTTGGCCGGCAGGTCGGCGAGCCGCCCGAGATGGGCGGTGCCGATCGGCTCGAGGTCGAGATACTTGGTGACCGCCCCCTGGAGCCGGTCGGGCCGGGTGAGCAGCTGCCACTCGGCGCGCAGGACCGCGATCGCGTCGCGCTCCTTGCGCAGGCGGGTCTTCAGCTTGGCGACCTGCTCGGCCTGGTAGAGCGTGTCGTACTTGATCGAGTAGGCGTAGATGGCCGAGGCGATCAGCCCGGCGATCGCCGCGAGGTGCAGGAGGCGGATCACCGGCGCCCTCCCCGGGTCTGGGTCTCGGGCAGGGAGGCCAGGGCTTCGAGGGCCGTCAGCGGCGGGGGCGCCGGCGCGTCGGTGCGCTCGCCGGCCCGGAGCTTGGCCGAGCGCGAGCGGGGATTGGCCCTGCACTCGGCCTCGCCGGCGGCGACCGGGCCCTTGGTGGCGAGGGTGAAGCTGCGCGGCGTCGGCTGCGAGGCCATCGGCAGGTGGCGCGAGGCCGCGACCGCCCGGCCGCTGCGGGCCGAGAAGAACTGCTTCACGATGCGGTCCTCCAGCGAGTGGAAGGTGACCACCGCGAGCCGCCCGCCCGGCCGCAGGATCCGCTCGGCGGCGTGCAGCGCCCGCTGCAGCTCGCCGAGCTCGTCGTTCACCGCGATGCGCAGGGCCTGGAAGGTCCGGGTCGCCGGATGGATGCCGCTGCCGGGCTCAGCCCGCACCACCCCGGCGACGATATCGGCGAGCGCCGCCGTGGTCTCGATGCGGCCGCGCCGGCGGGCCTCGATCAAGGCGCGGGCGACGGCGCGGGCCCGGCGCTCCTCGCCGTAATGATAGATCACGTCGGCGAGCGCCGCCTCGGAGGCGTCGTTGACGAGGTCGGCCGCGCTCTCGCCCGCCCGCTCCATCCGCATGTCGAGGGGACCGTCGAACCGGAACGAGAAGCCGCGCTCGGCCTGGTCGAGCTGCATCGACGAGACGCCGATATCGAGCACGACGCCGTCGGCCTCCGCGAAGCCGTGGTCGCGCGCGATCGCGTCGAGGTCGCCGAAGCGGCCCTGGACCAGGGTCAGGCGCCCGCCTTCCGCCTCGACCAGGGCCTGGCCGGCGGCGATGGCGGTGGGGTCGCGGTCGATGGCGAGCACGCGGGTCCGCGGATCGGCCGCCAGGATCGCCTTGGTGTAGCCGCCGGCGCCGAAGGTGCCGTCGATCACCGAGGCCGGGCTGTCGGAGACGCGCAGGGCGCCCAGGACCTCGGCGAGCAGGACCGGGATGTGGGGAGCGGCCTCGGTCACGACCGGCGCTCCGCCGCGGCGGCGACCGACGGAAAAGCCCATCCCGCGCGCCGGGCGCGCCCTGAGGCGTGACGAATCATGGTGCTCCGCTGTCCGCACGAGCCGGGCCGAGGCCGGCCGGGATCGGCGCCAGGGCGCCGCTTTGCCCAGGCGAGGCACCGCCGCGCGACCACCATGCCCGCTGTCGCGGGGTGAGGCCGCCGATGCTGGAATCGCCGTGGACGGGGTGGCTCGGGGTATCATGGGCCTCTGGGGTCGTCAACGCGAGGACACACGCGGCGGGCAGCACCCGCTCCGACCGCATCAGAGACCAGCAAGGTTAACGAAGGCTTGTGACGGCGGCGCGCCGCACCGGAAAGTCGAGATCCGCCCGGCTGATTGCCGGCGGGCGCCGGTTCTACCTCGGCGATGCCTCGCCCCGGCTGGATTTCAGCTGGGGCGGCCCCGGGAGGGACTTTTTTTCGAATTGGGTATCAGCCGGCCTATAAGCCGGGTTCTGTATGGCCCGGTGGATCCGCGAGGATCCCCCGGACGTGGCGGCCATTCCTCTGGGACGGCCGTTGCCGGCCGCCTCGAGCAACCAACCCGGGCGACGGGCCTGAAGAAGGCCGTGCGCGAAGCCTCGCGCGTGCCGCCCCTATTCGGTTTTGCTCCCGGTGGGGTTTGCCGTGCCGTCCGCGTTGCCGCGTCCGCGGTGCGCTCTTACCGCACCCTTTCACCCTTACCGCGGCGAATCCCGAAGGACCCGCGATGCGGCGGTCTGCTCTCTGTGGCACTGTCCCTGGGGTCGCCCCCGCCGGACGTTATCCGGCACCGTCTCTTCATGGAGCCCGGACTTTCCTCCCCGGATCCCGCTGGGGCAGGCGAACCTGCCGACGGGACCGGAGCGGCCGCCCGGCCGGCTGATGGCGCCGATGTGCGATGCGGGAGCGCCCGCGTCAAGGCGGGGCGGACCCGCGAGGCGCGCACGGGGCGGGTTGCCGCGCCGTCGGGACTCCCTACCTGCCGGTCTCAAGGCCGCCCCGATGCGGCCGCGAGAACGGAGGCGACCCTGATGAGCGAGAACATCGAGGCGGGCTGGACGCTCGAGACCGTGCAGCAGCTCAAGGCCATGGCGCAGGAGGGCGTCTCGCCCTCGGTGATGAGCCTGAAGCTCAAGCGCCCGGTGACGGCGATCCACGCCAAGCTGGCCGAACTCGGCATCACCCCCGCCGCCGGGGCCTGAGACCCGGCGCGATCCAACCGATGGATCCCACACCCTCCGCGTCATCCCGGGGCCGCGAAAGCGGAGCCCGGGATCCAGATCCGCAGGTGCTGACGAATCGAACGGCACGCTGTCCGCTCGATCCTGAACCATCAGAGGGTCTGGATTCCGGGCTCCGCTCGCGCGGCCCCGGAATGACCCGGCGGGTGTTGGTGTCGTCTTCGTCCTATGTCGACGGGTCCCTGGTCGCGGGACGGACCGCGTGCGACCCGCCCGCCGGCCCCTACCAGCTGCCGGTATTCTGCATCGAGGCCCAGGGCTCCTGCGGCGGCTTGGCCCCACCCTTCTGCAGGATCTCGATCGAGATGCCGTCGGGCGAGCGCACGAAGGCCATGTGGCCGTCCCGCGGCGGGCGGTTGATGGTGACGCCGGCATCCTGGAGCTTCTGGCAGGTCGCGTAGATGTCGTCGACCTGATAGGCGAGATGGCCGAAGTTGCGCCCGCCGGTATACTCCTCCGGATCCCAGTTGTAGGTCAGTTCGAGCAGCGGCGACTTGCTCTCCTTGGCCCGCGCGGCATCGCCCGGGGCGGCGAGGAAGACCAGGGTGAAGCGGCCCTTCTCGCTCTCGGTGCGGCGCACCTCCTGGAGGCCGAACTTGTTGCAGTAGAAGTCGAGCGCCTTGTCCAGATCGGCGACGCGGACCATCGTGTGCAGGTATTCCATGGCGCTTCCCATTCCTTCCGTGTCGGGACGCCCGTTCCGGGCGCCGGATCCGGCGTCGTAGCTAGGGCGGCCGGCCGCCGGTGGGGAGGGCCGGAAGGACGTGCGGGAAGGCGGACGGGCCGGGATCTCCGCATCGATCCCGCGTTGCGCTGCGGCCGGTGCCGGTGCAAAGGCTCGTGTCTTCCCCCGCGCCCCGCGAGACCGCCGAGGACCCCGCCATGCAGCCGATCACGCGCCTCGCCGATTACCGTCCGAGCGACTACCTGATCGACCGCGTCGACCTCGACCTGCGCCTGCACCCGACCGAGACCCGGGTCACCGCAACCCTCGCGCTGCGGCCGAACCCCGCCGGCGAGCCGGGCGCGCCTCTCGTTCTCGACGGCGACGAACTGACCTTGCTCGCCATCGCGCTCGACGGGCAGCCGACCGGCCCCGGCGCCATCGACGTAACGCCCCGCTCGCTGACCCTGCACCAGCCGCCGCAGCGGCCCTTCGTGCTCGAGATCGCGACGCAGGTGAACCCGAGCGCCAACACCAAGCTGATGGGGCTCTACCGCTCGAACGGCGTCTACTGCACCCAGTGCGAGGCGGACGGCTTCCGGCGCATCACCTATTTCCTCGACCGGCCGGACGTGATGGCGGTCTACACCACCCGGATCGAGGGCGAGCGGGCCGACACCCCGGTGCTGCTCGGCAACGGCAACCCGGTCGAGCAGGGCGAGGTCGGCCTGACCCGCCATTACGCGGTCTGGCACGACCCCCATCCGAAGCCCGCCTACCTCTTCGCCCTCGTCGGCGGCCGTCTCGGCCGGGTGGCGTCGCGCTTCACCACCATGGAGGGGCGCGAGGTCGAGATCGCCGTCTACGTCGAGCCCGGCAAGGAGGACCGCGCCGACTTCGCCCTCGACGCGGTCGCCCGCTCGATGCTCTGGGACGAGCGCACCTTCGGCCGCGCCTACGACCTCGACGTCTTCAACGTCGTCGCCGTCTCCGACTTCAACATGGGGGCGATGGAGAACAAGGGCCTCAACATCTTCAACGACAAGTACGTGCTGGCGAGCCCCGATACCGCGACCGACGCGGACTACGCCAACATCGAGGCCATCATCGCCCACGAGTACTTCCACAACTGGTCCGGCAACCGGGTGACCTGCCGCGACTGGTTCCAGCTTTGCCTCAAGGAGGGCCTGACGGTCTTTCGCGATCAGGAATTCTCGTCCGACGAGCGCTCGCGCCCGGTCCACCGCATCGCCGAGGTGAGGACGCTGCGCGCCCGCCAGTTCCCGGAGGATGCCGGACCGCTCGCCCACCCGGTGCGGCCGCAGGCCTATCGCGAGATCAACAACTTCTACACCGCGACGGTCTACGAGAAGGGCGCCGAGATCGTCCGGATGCTGCGCACCCTGCTCGGCCCCGAGACCTTCCGGCGCGGCATGGACCGGTACTTTGCCACCTGCGACGGCACCGCCGCCACGGTGGAGGATTTCCTGGCCGCCTTCGCCGCCGAGAGCGGTCGCGACCTCGCGGCGTTTTCCCGCTGGTACGAGCAGGCCGGCACCCCGACCGTCGCGGTGTCGGGCACCTACGACCCGGCCGCCCGGACCTATACCCTCGCCTTCCGCCAGAGCCTGCCGGTCGTCGCCACCGAGGCGACGGCCGGCTCCGCGCCGCAGCCCCTGGTGATCCCGGTCGTGCTCGGCCTCGTCGCCCGCGAGGGCGGGCCGGTCGCGGCGACGAGCGAGCGGGTGCGGGACGGCGTGTTCGTGCTCGAGACGGCGGAGGATACGCTGGTCTTCCACGAGGTCGCGGCGGCGCCGGTGCCGTCGCTGTTTCGCGGCTTCTCGGCGCCGGTGAAGGTCGAGCACGCGCTCACCCGCGACGAGCGCCTGACCCTGCTCGCCCATGACGGCGACGCCTTCAACCGCTGGCAGGCGGCCCAGAGCCTCGCCATGGAGGTGCTGGTCGATCGCGCAACAGCCGACGCGCCGCTCGAAGCCGAGGCCGGGCCGGAGGCTGCGGGCCTGAGCTCGGCCCTCGCGACCTTCCTCGACGGCGAGGCCCTGGCCGACCCCGCCTTCGCCGCCCTGGTCCTGACCCTGCCGGGTGAGCAGGAGGTGGCGCAGACGCTGCGATCCGAGGTCGATCCCGACGCGATCTGGCGCGCGCGCCAGAGCCTGCGGATGCAGCTCGGCCGCGACCTCGGCCCCCGGCTCCTGTCCTTGCGCGAGGCGCTGGCCGCGCCGGCGGGCGCTCCCTTCAGCCCCGACGCCGCCAGCGCCGGGCGCCGCGCGCTGCGCAACGCCGCCCTCGACCTCGTCGCGGCGGCCGATCCGCAGGCCGGCACCGCCCTGGCGCTGGCCCAGCTCGAGACGGCGGCGACCATGACCGACCGGCTGGCGGCGCTCGCCACCCTGAGCCTGGTGCCGGGCGAGGCCCGGGAGGCGGCGCTCGCGCGCTTTGCCGACACCTATCGCCACGAGCCCCTGGTGCTCGACAAGTGGTTCGCCCTCCAGGCGATGATTCCGGAGGACGGGACGCTGGAGCGGGTCCGCGGGCTGATGCGCCATCCGGCCTTCTCGCTCGGCAACCCGAACCGGGTCCGCTCGCTGGTCGCCAGCTTCAGCCTCAACAATCCGACGCAGTTCCACCGCCCGGACGGGGCAGGCTACGACCTCACCGCGGAGGTGGTCCTGGCCCTCGACGGAAAAAATCCGCAAGTCGCGGCGCGCCTGCTAACTGCCTTCAATACTTGGCGTATGGTCGAGGGCGGGCGCCGCCGGCGGGCCGAATCCGCCCTGCGGCGGGTCGTCGAGACCCCCGGCCTCTCCCCCGACGTCAGCGACATCGCCGGGCGGTCGCTCGCCGCCGCGAAATAATGCATAACCCCTTGCAGACATGAGAAAAATCGCGCCGGAGCCGGATTCCTCGCGCGATCCGATCACTGGTTAACACTTCATTTCCAAGGCGCGAGGCGCTGGACAAAATGCTTGTGGAAATGCCAGATTGAGGCTCGATTCGGGGGCCTGCCGGGAACCTCCGCGGCATCTGTCTTTTTGTTCCGTTGGGGGTTTCGGTATGCTGGAGGCGGATCCCGCCCCCTTCTCGGCGCGTGCCGCGACGATCCTGGGAATCAGCCGGGTCTCGAAGGCCGCGCACCAGCGCCTCGCCCATGCGGAATCCTGGCTCCGCTTCGCCGTTCCGGCGATGCTGGCGGCCTTCCTGCTCTGCCTCGGCACCGTCACCGCCCTGCAGCTCTCCGGCCACCGCGAGGAGGTGGTGAGCGACGCGCGGCGCGACATCGACCTGGTGGCCCGCCTGACGGCCGGGACGCTCCCGGCCTCGCTCGCGCGCTCCCCCGGCGCGGTACCGTCCGAGGTGATGACGCCGGCCGCCTTGCGCGAGCGGCTGGTGCGCCTGCTGCCGCCCGGCGGCCTGCCGGCCGGCCGCTCCGTGCTGCTGATCGGCGCCGACGACGCGATCCTGGCCGCCTTGCCGGAGCAGCCCGGGCTGCCGCGCCAGTTCGGCGAGTTCGTCGGCGAGGTGCAGGTGCTCGGCATCATGGGCGAACGCGCCGGGGTGCTCAACGTCGTGCTGGGCAACGGCGAGCGGGCGCTGGCGACGGTGCGCTCGGTCGCCGGCGGGGCCGGGATCAGCCAGGTCGCGGTGGTCCAGACCCTCGATTCGGTCACCGCCCTCTGGGCCGGCCGGGCGCGCATCGCCGCGGTGCTGGTCGGCGCCGTGACCCTCGTGGTGGTCTGCACCGGGCTGGCCTACGCGCTCCAGGCCGACCGGGCTCGCGCCGTCGACCGGGTCTGCGAGCAGGTGCGCCAGCGCCTCGACACGGCGCTCGGCCGCGGCCGCTGCGGCCTGTGGGACTGGGACATCCCCCGCGGCCGGATCTACTGGTCGGATTCGATGTACCAGCTCCTCGGCTACGTGCGGGAGCAGGAATTCCTCTCCTTCGGCGACGTCAACGCCCTGGTCCACCCGGACGACACCGATCTCTACGGGCTCGCCCGCCAATTGGCGGCCCGCGACACCACCGTCGACCACGAGTTCCGCATCCGGGCCGCCGGGGGCGAGTGGGTCTGGCTCAAGGCCCGGGCCGAGATCGTGCAGGACCTGGAGGACAATGGCCGGCACCTCGTCGGCATCGTCATCGACATCTCGGAGCAGCGGCGGCTGGCCGAATCGACCGCCACCGCCGACATGCGCCTGCGCGACGCCGTCGAGGCGGTGTCCGAGGCCTTCGTGCTCTGGGACGCGCAGAACCGCCTGGTCCTGTGCAACTCGAAGTTCCGGCGCCTGCACGCGCTGACCTCCGACGAGGCCCAGCCCGGCCGCCGCTACGACGCCATCATGGGGCGCGCCGCCCTGCCGACCGTGCGGCGCGAGATCCCCGCCGGCGAGTTCCCGGAAGCGGGAGCCCGCACCTTCGAGGCCGAGCTCGCCGATGGGCGCTGGCTCCAGATCAGCGAGCGCCGCACCAAGGATGGCGGCTACGTCTCGGTCGGCACCGACATCACGGCCCTGAAGAGGCACCAGGAGCGGCTCGTGGAATCGGAACGCCAGCTCATCGCCACCATCGCGGACCTCAAGCGCTCCCGCCGGACCCTCGAGATCCAGACCCAGCAGCTCGCCGACCTCGCCGAACGCTACCTCGACCAGAAGGCACAGGCCGAGAGCGCCAACCGCTCCAAGTCCGAGTTCCTGGCCAACATGAGCCACGAGCTGCGCACGCCGCTGAACGCCATCCTGGGCTTCGCCGAGGTGATGGAGAGCGAGGTGTTCGGATCCCTCGGCTCCGAGAAGTACCGCGAATATTGCCGCGACATCCGCTCCAGCGGCCATTACCTGCTGTCGGTGATCGACGACATCCTCGACATGTCGCGGATCGACGCGCGCCGGGTGAAGCTCGCCAAGCAGCCGGTCGCCGTGAGCGAGGCGCTAGAGCGCGCCCTCAAGCTGATCGCCGAGCCGGCCCGGATGAAGGGGCTCACCGTCAGCGTCGAGATGAGCGCCGACACCCTGGTGATGGCCGACGAGCGGGCCCTGCACCAGATCCTGGTCAACCTGCTCCAGAACGCCGTGAAGTTCACGCCCGAGGCCGGCCGGGTGGCGGTGCGCACACGGCGCGCCATCGATGCGGTCCACATCTTCGTCGAGGATAGCGGCATCGGCATCCCGAAGGCGGCCTTGCCGAAGCTCGGCTATCCCTTCGAACAGGTCGAGACCAACTTCGCCCGCAGCTACAAGGGCTCGGGGCTCGGCCTCGCCATCGCCCGCTCGCTCGCCGAGCTCCATGGCGGGGGCCTGCGCATCCGCTCCGAGGAGGGCACCGGCACGATCGTCCTGGTGCGCCTGCCCCGGCCCGGCCGCACCGAGGCGGCCGAGGCGCAGGAGGCGGCGGAACTCCAGGCGTGAGGCTCGCGCCGCTTCGCGACTCCTGGAGCCTATTCGCGTGATCAAACCGAATTGACACCCTCGATGTCATCCTAGGGCCGCGAAAGCGGAACCCGGGATCCATAACCGCTCACCTTTCCAGACAAAGCCGACAGCGTTCCGCATCATCCTGGACAATCCGCGGTTCTGGATTCCGGGCTCCGCTTTCGCGGCCCCGGAATGACCCGGAGGGTGTCAAGACTGTCGAGAAAGTCGAACGGTCTCTCACGCCGTCGTCGCCAACCACTCGCAGAAGGCCCGCACCACGGGATCGTCCCGGCGGGCCTCCGGTACGTAGGTGTAGTAGCTGCGCGCCGGCAATGCCGGCCCCGCGAAGGGCAGCATCAGCCGACCCGCCGCCACGTCGTCGGCGACGAGCCGCGTCGGGCCCATCGCGACGCCCAATCCGTCGAGCGCCGCCTGCAAGGTCAGGTAGACATGCTCCAGCGTGATCGAAGCCTGCGGCTCCAGGTCCGGCACTCCGGCCGCCGCCAGCCAGTGCGGCCAGATTCCCGGCAGGGTCGCCGCGTGCAGGAGCGTGTGGCGTGCGAGCTGTGACGGATTGTCGAGCGGCAGCCGCTCCAGCAGGGCCGGGCTGCAGACCGGGATCCGCTCCTCGGTGAGGAATTCCTGCCCGACATGGCCCGGCCGAGAATCGGGGCCGCCGCGGATCGCGACGTCGTAGGGCCCGGCCAGTTCGGCGAGCGGCACGGTGGAGGTCGTCAGCCGGACCTCGATGGCCGGATGGGCGCGCTGGAAGGCGTGCAGCCGCGGGATCAGCCAGCGCAAGGTGAAGGTCGCCAGCGTGTTCACGTGAAGAATTCGGGCCTGGCCGCGCTCAAGCTGCCGCGCGGTCGCGAGCGCCACGCGGTCGAGGGCCGCGCCGATTTCGGCGAGGTAGCTCCGTCCGGCTTCCGTCAGCACGACCCGCCGGTTGTGGCGCACGAACAAAGGCACGCCGAGCCAGGCTTCGAGGGCCTGCACGTGCCGGCTGACCGCGCCGTGGGTCACCCGCAGCTCCTCCGCCGCCAGGGTGAAGCTGCCGTGGCGGCCGGCCGCCTCGAAGGCCTTCAGGGCGTTGAGCGGCGGCAGGCGGCGATGCACGTGTCAGGTTTCCTCACGCGAAAGCCACCATAAGGCGTTTGTCGGCGCGCGGCGAGGGCGGCATGCTCCGGGCTCATGAACACCACGACCGACGGATCGCCGACGATGGATCGAGGGCCCGCCGCATGACCCCGACCGTCCTGGTCGGCGTCGTCTGCGCCGCCATCCTGCATGCCGGCTGGAACGCGGTCCTGCGCGGCGGCAGCGACCGGCTGTGGTCGATGACGCTGATGATGATCGCCGTCGCGTGTGCCTCGGCGGTGGCGGTGGTGTTCCTGCCCTGGCCGGGGCCGGCGAGCTGGCCCTATCTCGTCGCCTCGGCGGCGATCCATGCCGGCTACAACCTGTCCCTCGTGCGGACCTACCGCTCCGGCGACCTCGGCCAGACCTACCCGATCTCCCGCGGCTCCTCCCCCGTCCTCGTCGCGCTCGGGGCGGCTCTGTTCGCGCACGAATCGCTCACGCTGCTTGCCGTCCTGGGCGTCGCGCTGGTCTCTGGCGGCATCCTGTCCCTCGCCCTCCAGGGCGGGCGGCTGCGGGCGGATTTCCTTCCCGCCGCCTGTCTCACCGGCCTCCTCATCGGGGCCTACACCGTCGTCGACGGGATCGGCGTGCGCCTGTCGGGCAACAGCCTGTCCTACGCGGCTTGGATGTTCCTGCTCTGGAGCCTGACCATGCCGCCGCTCTACCTCGGCTTGCGCAGAACGACGCCGTCCTACAGCGCCCGGCAGACGGCGATGGCGCTCGGCGGCGGACTCGTCTCGATCCTCGCCTACGGCATCGTCATCTGGGCGATGCAGTTCGACGCGATGGGGACGGTCTCGGCCCTGCGCGAGACCAGCGTAGTCTATGCGGCGCTCATAGGACGGGTCTTCCTCGGGGAGAGCTTGAGTCCGCGCCGGGTCGCCTCGTGCCTCGCCGTCGCGGCCGGCGCGGCGTGCCTGGCCTGGTGAGGGACGTCGGAGCCCGGTCGAGGGAAGCGACGGTCTCGATACCCACCGCGCCAGTCCGGGGCCGCGCACGCGGAGCCCGGAATGACGCGACGGGTTCGGGATCTGTCGAGATCAGCCGCAAACCGCTCTCATCCTCGACAAGCCTCTGCCCGCCCCTCCCCCGCTCGACCCGCACCAGCAGGCATCCCGGCCGCGCCGTGTGGATGTTCACGAAGGCCGTACGGGGATCGTCGAGCGCGCGGGCGAGGGAAGCGTCGATCTCCGCCCCGGCACAGACATGGCCGAGGTCGTAGAGGCATTGGTGCTCGCCGTCATAGGCCCGGACCGAGACGAGGGGATTCGCCCGCACGATCGGGGCGATCTCGTCGGCCGCGTCGGAGCGCGGACATTCCGCCTCGTGCAGTAAGATCGGGCTCGGCGTCCAGTAGATCCCGAGCGGCTTCGGCAGGTCGTAGGACCCGAGGAGCATGGCCTCGCCCGGCCGGGCGAGGCGCAGGCAGTGCCGGCACGGGTAGCCGCCGCCCGGCATCGCTATGATCCGCCGGAGCGGATTGCCGCGGTCGTCCAGACCGGTCGCCCGGAACCGGGCGGCCGTCTCGGTCTCGATCGCGATACAGTGGAAAGCGGTCATCGGGTCACCTCCGGGACCAGCCCTACGGCGTCCGGAGCAGAGGTTTCATCCCGCTTCTTGCGCCCGAATCGCGGAGGCGATCATGGCGCCCGCGACGCGTCAGGCCGCCCGCACGGTGGCGAGGAAGCGCGCCACCTCGGCGCCGAGATGCTCGGACTGGCGCGACAATTCGGTGGCCGAGGCGAGGACCTGGGTCGCGGCGGCGCCCGTTTCCTCCGCGGCGCCGGCGACGCCCGCGATGTTGCCGGTCACCTCGCCGGTGCCGGTCGCGGCCTGGGAGACGTTGCGGACGATCTCCTGGGTGGCGACGCCCTGCTCCTCGACCGCCGCCGCGATGGCCACGGTGACGGTGTCGATCTCGCGGATCCGGGCGGTGATGGCGGTGATCGCCGAGACCGTCTCGCCGGTCGCGCTCTGCACGGCGGTGATCTGCTGGCCGATCTCCTCCGTCGCCCTGGCGGTCTGGGCGGCGAGTTCCTTCACTTCCGCCGCGACCACCGCGAAGCCGCGCCCCGCCTCTCCGGCCCGGGCCGCCTCGATCGTGGCGTTGAGCGCGAGCAGGTTGGTCTGCGCGGCGATCGACGAGATCAGGCCGGCGATGTCGCCGATCCGGCCGACGATGTGGCTGAGTTCGCGCACCTGGGCGCCGGTCCGGTCGGCCTCCGCCACCGCCTGGCGGGCGAGGCCGGCCGAGCCATCGACCTGGCGGCCGATCTCCTGCACCGAGGCGCCCAGCTCCTCGGCCGCCGCCGCGACGGTGCCGACATTGGAGGCCGCCTCCTCGGCGGCGGCGGCGACCGCGGCGGACTGGCTCGCCGTCTCGGTCGCGGTCCCGGTCATCTGCCCGGCGGTCGCCTGCAACTCGGTGGCCGAGGTCGAGACGATGCCGACGATGCCGCCGACCGTCCGCTCGAACCCGTCGGCGAGGTCCATCATGGCGCGCCGGCGCGCCTCGGCCGCCGCGGCGTCGGCGATCCGCTTGATCTCGGCTTGCTCGGCGGCCTTCTCGGCCACCATCGCCTTGATGCCCTCGACCGCCCGGCCGATGGCGCCGATCTCGTCGCCCCGGCGGGCCTCGGGAATGTCGGCGTCGATCTCGCCGTGGGCCATGCGGTCCAGAATGCGCACCAGCCGACCGATCGGACGGGTGACGCCGAAGACGGAGACCAGTGCGACCGCCACGAGGCCCAGGGCCAGGCCGAACCCGCTGACGGCCATCAGGCGCATGCGGGTGGCGTTGGTCTCGTCGGTCAGCCTGTCGGAGGCCCTGGTGACGTAGTCCTGGATGTCGTCGGCGAGTTTCCGGGTTTCGTCGCGCTGTCCGCCCAGGACGGGATCGACGCTGCGCCGGACCAGGTCCAAAGCGTCGGCATTGCGATGGGTGATGCCGAGGTCGCGCACCGCCTTCAGCTTGCTGGTGAGGTCGTCGAGACCGTGGGCGAGCGCGTCGATGCGTGCCGCGAAGGTCGGCGCCTGCTCGCGCAGGGCCGCGACGGTCGGCTTGAGGAGGGCGAGGGCCTCGTCGAATTCGGCACCGGCACGATGCATCTGCGCCTGGTCGGTCTCGGCGATGATGCGGAACGTGGCGGAGGTCAGGGTGTAGAGGGCGCGGTTCAGGCGGCTGGCGCTCGCCGTCGCCCGTGCCTCGCGCACCAGGAACACGCTGTAGGCGTCGTCGATCGCCGTCATGCGCTCCTGCGCGTACCAGACGCAGCCGCCGACCAGGGCGGCGATCAGCATGACGGCGGCAGTGAGCTTGTGCAGAATCTTGAACTTGGCGAGCACGGCCGCGGTCCCCAATCGATATCCGTTGCGCCGCACAAAACGACAGAGTACTTAACCCGGCGTAAAACCTGCGAAATCCAGGGAGTGACGACAGGCTATTCGCATCGGTTTTCCCGTAACCATCGTTCGGCTCCACGACTGTGCAACCCTGTCGTGCGCGTTAGTTCTTGTCCGGCTTGCCGTCAGATCAGAACCGGAGAGTCGGCAGGCCGGCAAAGCAGGAGGCCGGCGGCGTGGGCGAGCCACGGCGATGCCGCGGGCCGCGGCTCTGCGTGAGCCGCGAGACGACCATGCGACGACGGATCTTCCCGGTCGCGCATCCGGCGCGCCCCTCACGCCAGGATCGTCCCGAACGCCTCCCGCACCCCGGCCCGCGTCTCGGCGAGCTGCGCGGCGAGCGCCGCCTCGTCGGGCTGGCCGAGCGCCGCGGCGAGGCGGGCGCGGGCCGCCGGCGGGGCGGTGCGGCCGAAATCACCCTCGACCATCAGGCGCTGCCAGTGATGGGCGTCGTCGAGGAGCCGGTAGGCGGTGACGAGGCGACCGGCGAGGCCGGCCTCGAGGAGGCCGTGGCGGCCGGCCCGCTCCAGCACCTCCGGCGCGTCGAGGCCGACGAGGTCGGGATGGGCCGCGGCATGGGACAGGACGAGGGCCTGGGCGAGGAAATCCAGGTCGAGGAGCCCGCCGGGAGCGAGCTTCAGGTCGAGGGGGCCGTGATCGCCCTTCTCGCGCTCGATGAGCGCGCGCATCGTCCGCACCTCCCCGACGACGCCGCGCACGTCGCGGGTCTGGCGCAGGACCTCGACGGCGGCGGCTTCGGCCTCCCGCATCAGGCTCGCATCGCCCGCGACGGCTCTGGCGCGAGTCAGGGCCATGTGCTCCCACAAGGCCGCCTCCTCGCGCCAATAGGCCGAGAAGCGCTGCCACTGGTTGGCGATCGGTCCCTGCCCGCCGCTCGGGCGCAGGCGCAGGTCCACCTCGTAGAGCCGGCCGCGCCGCGTCGGCACGGTGAGCGCGCCGACGAGGCGCTGGGTCAGGCGGTTGTAATAGACCGCCGCATCGAGGCGGCGGCGTCCGTCGCTCTCGCGGTGTTCGGGATCGAAATCGTACAGGACCACGAGGTCGAGGTCGGAATCGGCGGTGAGCTGGCGCGAGCCGAGGCGTCCGAGGCCGAGCACCGCGATGCGGCCGCCCGGCACCCGGCCGTGATCCTCGGCGAAGGCGGCCTCCACGGCGCGCAGCGCCGCCGCGATGGCGGCATCCGCGATGCCCGCATAGGCCCGGCCGGCACCCGCGGGCGGCAGGATGCCGGAGAGGAGCCGGGCGCCGGTGACGAAGCGCAATTGCCGGGCGGTGTCGCGGCTGCGGTCGAGGAAGTCTTCCAGGTCCCGGGGCTGGCCGAGGCCGAGGCGGAACTGCTCGGACAGCGCCCCGGCCTCCGTCACCGGCGCCACGAAGGCGGGGTCGATCACCGCGTCGAGGACGTGCGGGCTGAACGCGACCGTGTCGGCGAGCCGCGGCACGGTGCCCAGCAGATCGGCGAAGAGCAGCCGCAGCCGCTCGTGCGAGCGCAGGATGGTGAGAAGCTCGACCGCCGCCGGCATCCGCCCGAAGGCGCGGTCGAGGGCGGCGAGCGCCCCGTCCGGGTCGGCGGTGCCGGACAAGGCCTGGATCAGCGCCGGGACCAGCTCGGTCAGGACCTCGCGGGCCCGCGGGCTCGTCACCGCCGGGCGGCGGCCGAAATGCCAGCCCCGCACCGTCTCGGTCGCCCGCTCCGGCGCCCGGAAGCCGAGGCGGCTCAAGGTGGCGAGCGTGCCGGGATCGTCCTCGACGCCGGTGAAGACGAGGTCGCCGACCTCCGCGGCCAGATCCGGCTCGGCCTCGAACAGCAGGGCGTAATGCCCCTGGACCCGGCGCGCTTGCGCCGTCAGCGCCTCGCCGAAGGCGGCCTCGTCGGGGTAGCCGAGGAAATGGGAAAAGCGCGCGAGTTTGGCGGTGTCCTCGGGCAGGCGCTGGGTCTGCTCGTCGGCCACCATCTGCAACCGGTGCTCGACCGTGCGCAGGAAGCGGTAGCTCTCGGAGAGCTCGTCGCGGGCCTCCGGGGTGATCCACCCCTCGTCGTGGAGGGCGGCCAGCATCTCCAGCGTGCGCCGGCCGCGCAAGGTGGGGCGGCGGCCGCCGAAGACGAGCTGCTGGGTCTGGACGAAGAACTCGACCTCGCGGATGCCGCCGCGCCCGAGCTTGATGTCGTGGCCGGCCACCGCGATGGCGCCGTGGCCGCGCACCGCGTGGATCTGCCGCTTCATCGCATGCACGTCGGCGATCGAGGCGAAGTCGAAGTATTTGCGCCAGATGAACGGCCGCAGCTCGGCGAGGAATCCGTCCGCTAGCGCGTGATCGCCGGCGACCGGCCGGGCCTTGATGAAGGCCGCGCGCTCCCAGTTCTGCCCCACGGTCTCGTAATAGGTATAGGCGGAGGCCAGCGACAGGGCGGTCGGGGTCGAGCCGGGATCGGGCCTGAGCCGATAGTCGACCCGGTGGACGTAGCCGTCG
This sequence comes from Methylobacterium aquaticum, assembly GCF_016804325.1. Taxonomy (NCBI): domain Bacteria; kingdom Pseudomonadati; phylum Pseudomonadota; class Alphaproteobacteria; order Hyphomicrobiales; family Methylobacteriaceae; genus Methylobacterium; species Methylobacterium aquaticum. The sequence continues at coordinate 4,599,920 of NZ_CP043627.1, read as the reverse complement.
GCAGTACGCTCCTGGAGGAGCTTGGCCACCGCTTGCGCGATCCGGCTGAAGAACGGCGTCGCCTCGACGCCGTGGCGCAGCGGCGCGGTGTCGGGATCGAACAGCACGATCAGGTCGACGTCGCTCGAATAGTTCAGCTCGCCGGCCCCGAGCTTGCCCATGCCAAGCACGATCAGGCCCGACCCGCCTTGCGGCCGGGCGGGATCCGGCGGCAGGAAGCGGCCGGTGCCGGCGGCCTGAGCGAGCGCCGCATCGACCGCGGCGCTCACCGAGGCATCGGCGAAATCCGAGAGCGCCGCCGTCACCTCTTCCAGCGACCAGACCCCGCCGATATCCGCGAGCGCCACCAGGAGCGCGTGGGCGGCGCGGTTGCGGCGCAAGGCCCGGGCGACGTCGCCGCCGGCGAGGCCGGCCGCGCGCTGGTCGGCCAGGATCGCGGCGTTCGACTCCTCGGGCGGGCGCGCGAGCAGCCCGGCGAGCCGGGCCGGCTCGCGGGCCGCGAGGCCCCACAGGAACGGCGAATGGTCGGCAAGGCCCAGCAGCAGGTCGCGGGCCGGGCCGCCCTCGCCGAGGAGCGGAGCGAGATCGGGCGCTTCGGCGAGGAGGTCGGCGAGCCGGCCCTGCGCCCGCTCCGGTTCGGCGAGGCGGGGCGCGGCGGTGAGACGAGCGGAGAGCGGCCCGGTCATGCGGCGATCTCCTTCGGAGCCTGGTCGCGCAGGGCGGGCAGCCGCAAGGTCGCGCGCAGGCCCGGCGCGTTGTCCTCGAGCGCGAAGGTGCCCTGGTGCAGGCGCGCGACGGCGTTGACGAGGCTCAGGCCCAGTCCGAATCCCGGCCGGGTCCGGGCGGTCTCCAGCCGCACGAAGCGTTCCAGCACCCGGCCGCGCTCGGCCTCCGGGATGCCCTCGCCCCGGTCGGCGACCGACAGCACGATCTCGCCCTCCTCCCGCCGCGCCGCGACGCGGAGTACCGGCTCGGCCGCCGAATCGACGGTTTTCTGTCCGTATTTCAGGGCGTTGTCGATCAGGTTCGCCATCGCCTGTCCGATCAGTTCGCGGCTGCCATGCAGCTTGAGGCCGTCCTCGACCTCGGCCGTCAGGGCGATGCCGCGTTCCTCCGCCACCGCTTCGTACAACTCCGCGACCTCGAGGGCGACTGCGCCCGCGTCGAATTCCGCCAGCCCGTCGCGAGGAGCGTTGCCGGCCTCCAGGCGGGCGATCATCAGGAGCGCGTTGAACACCCGGATCAGGTTGTCGCTCTCCTCGATATTGGCCTCCAGGGCCGCCCGCAGGGCGTCCGGGTCGTTGCCCTCGCGGAGCGCCGCGTCGGCCTTGTTGCGCAGGCGGGTGAGCGGGGTCTTGAGGTCGTGGGCGATGTTGTCCGAGACCTCGCGCATGCCGCGCATCAGCTCGCCGATCCGGTCGAGCATCGCGTTGAGGTTGCGCGCCAGCCGGTCGAGCTCGTCCCCGGTGCCGGCGAGCGTCAGGCGGCCGTCGAGGTCGCCCGCCATGATGGTGCGGGTGATGTCGGTCATCTGGTCGACGCGCTTGAGCACGCGCTGGGCGATGAACCAGCTGCCGAGGAAGCCGAGGCTGACCACCAGCATCAGCGACCAGGCGAAGGCCCGACCGATCACCGCCCGCAGGCGGTCGCGCTCCTCGACGTCGCGTCCCACCAGCAGGCGGAAGCCCCCCGGCAGGGTGAAGATGCGCACGATCGCCCGGTGGTCGAGGCGGTCGTTGTCGGTGTTGCGGGCATACGCCGTCTCGGTCTGGCCGGGCTCGGCGAGGGTGCCCGGGGCAGCGCCTCGACGTTGCCGGCGACGTGCTCGCCGGCCGGGGTGGTGACGAGGTAGAGCGAGGCGCCCGGCTCGCGCGAGCGGCGCTCGACCACGCCGACGAGGCGGCGGATGCCGCCCGCGGCGTATTGGTCGGACAGCCCGTTGATCTCGGCCTCGATGGTCGAGACGATCTGGTCGTCGAGGACGCGCCGGGCGTTCCAGGCGACGTAGCCGAGGGCGAAGAACGCGAAGGCGGCGAAGACCAGGAGGTAGGCGAGCGAGAGCTTGAACGCGGTGGTGCGGAACAGGGCGCCGAGGCGGGCGAGGATCCCCTCCTGTCTCCCGTCCGGTCCTTCGCTCGCCGGACCCGCATGCGCCGGCCCCGCATTCGCCGGCCCCGCATTCGCGATGCGCGCGCTCACGCCTCGCCGCCGGCGCGGACCATGTAGCCGGCTCCCCGCACCGTGTGGATCATCGGCCGCTCGAAGCCCTTGTCGACCTTGGCGCGCAGGCGGGAGACGTGGACGTCGATGACGTTGGTCTGCGGGTCGAAATGGTAGTCCCAGACGTGCTCCAGCAGCATCGTGCGGGTGACGACCTGGCCGGCATGGCGCATCAGGTATTCGAGCAGGCGGAACTCGCGGGGCTGGAGCGGGATCTCCTGGCCGGCCGGGTGACCCGGTGCGACAGCCGGTCGAGTTCGAGGTCGCCGACGCGGTAGCTCGTCGCCTCCGCCGCCGAGGAACCGCCGCGGCGGCGCGCCAGCACCTCGATCCGGGCCATCAGCTCGGAGAACGCGTAGGGCTTGGGGAGATAGTCGTCGCCGCCGGCCTTGAGGCCCTTCACCCGGTCGTCGACCTGGCCCAGCGCCGAGAGGATCAGCACCGGGGTCTCGACGCCCTGCTCGCGCAGCGAGCGGATCAGCGACAGGCCGTCGAGCTTCGGCAGCATGCGGTCGACGACGAGCACGTCGTAGGCGCCCTCGCGGGCCAGCGCGTAGCCGTCGAGGCCGTCATCGGCGGTATCGGCGACGTGGCCGGCCTCGCGAAAGGCCTTGGAGAGGTAGGTGGACGCCTCGCGGTCGTCCTCGATGATCAGGAGGCGCATGTCGGGCATTCTAGGGCAGATCCCCGGCGCGCGGGAGAGTTCCGTCTCCGGGATCCTGGCGCCCTGGCCCCGGGACGGGCCCCGCCCGACATGCCGCTTTCGAGGGGGAGGAAGCGCGGCACGCCGGGTGTCGCCTCCGGGGCGGCAGGCCGAGCGGGGGGCTCGGCCTGCCGCGGCACGGAGCACCGGATCGTCTGGGGGGCGACGATGATGATCCGGCGCCTCGGCCCTCGGGGCCTTGGATCGCGGCGGCGCCCCGGGGGATGAGGGCGCCACCGCGTCCGGCGACGGTGTCGTTATGGACCGTGCCGGCTTACGCCGGTGTCTCCGCCCCGTGACCGATAGGTAATCTTTGCCGGAGCGGGAGGCCCGCTCCGGGTCGTGCTCCCGGGGGTCAGACCACGGGGGGCGCCGTCGCGGCGGCGTCCGGCGCCGGCGACTTGGTGCCGGAGACGAGCGGCCCGTCGCCGTGGATCAGCGTCATCACCAGGGCGACCACCGCCAGCAACGCGGCCAGCACGGCGGGGACCAGGAAGGCGCTCTCGCCGAACCGGCTGTGCAGGAGGCCGCCGGTGATCGCCCCGAGGCTCAGGGCGGCCCAGAGGGGCGCCTGGATCCAGAAGGACGGCGAGGGATGGCCGAGCAGCAGGTTGGCGAGGCCGGTGCCGAAGCGCACCACCGCGCCGGTGACGTAGGTCAGCGCCAGGCTGCGCCCCTCCTCGTCCTGGAGCACGGCGTTCTGCATGCCGAGCGCCAGCACGATCGGGTAGGCATGGAACGGGAACTCCTCCGGCCCGCGCGGCAGGGTGAGGCCGACGCAGAGCAGGAGCGCCTGGAGGCCGAGCAGCACCGCGAGGCGCCAGTAGCCGACGGCGGCGGCGATGAGCGTGCCGATGAAGGCGCCGAAGCAGAACACCGCGATGGTGCTGCCGACCCGGGTGACGTTGCCCCAGTCGCTCAGGCTGACGGCGACGCCGAGACGGGTGGTGTTGCCGCTCATGAAGGACATGAACAGCTGCGAGAATTCGAGGAACCCGATCGAGTCCGCGCAGCCGGCCAGCGCCGACAGGGCCAGCGCGAACGGCACCCGCGTGCTCGCGGCGGCCGGAAAGGCCTTGGTTTCCTTCTCTGCTGCCATCCAGTCCGTCTCCTGTGCTGCCGTCGGGGCAGAAATCGCTCCAAACCAGAACAGGGCGGCAGCGTGACGGTTCCGCTGCGGCGCGGCAAACCGTTGCGTCATCGGAACGCAGCGTCAGGCAGCCTGCGGGCGACGGCGCCCGTCACGTGTTTGCGGCGCGACCGATCCCGCTTCGTTCAGGTGCGGCGCAGGGCCGGCAGCATGCCCGCCAGGGCGTTGTAGTCGAAGGGCTTCGACCAGGCGGGAATCGCCTCGTAGTCGGCCGGGATCGCCGCCGCGTCGTAGCCGGTGGCGAAGACCACCGCCACGCCGCGCCGCGTCAGCTCGGCAACCAGGGGATAGACGAGCTCGCCCCGCAGGTTGATGTCGAGGACGGCGAGATCGAGGGCGTGCGAGGCCGCGAGCGCCCGCGCCTCCCGGACCGTCGGCACCGGACCGACGACCTCGACGCCGTGCCGGGTCAGCGCCCGCGAGAGGTCGTCGGCGATGAAGTACTCGTCCTCGACCACGAGAACCCGAAGGGGATCGGGTCTCCTCTGTCCTGACATCGCCTCGTCCCCACCTCGGACGGCGCATCCCGCACGGGCGCCGTCCGGGCGGCATGCTATCACAGCCGGGTCGGTTCCGTCGCGCGTGCAACAGAGGCGGTCGCTGACCGGCGGGCACCCTTGGCGGCGGGCACCCTTCGCGGCGGGCACCCTTCGCGGCGGGCACCCTTCGCGGCGGGCACCCTTGGCGGCGGGCACCCTTGGCGGATCGGCTCAGGCCGCGATCTCGGCCACCACGGCGTTGAGCACCGGGGCCCCCTTCGGGGTCGCGGCGAGGCGGCCCTCGCCCGTCCGGGCGACGAGCCCGGCCGCGACCAGCCCGGCGACGCGGTCCGGGTCGAGGGGCCGGCCCTTGAGCGCCGCGTAGCGGGCGGGGTCGATGCCCTCGCGCAGGCGCAGGCCCATCATCAGGAACTCGTCGGCCTGGTCGCCCGGGCTCAAGGATTCCGTCTCGACGACCCCGTGGCCCGCGGCTTCCGCCTTCGCCAGCCAGGCCTCCGGGTTGCGCTCGGTCGAGGTGCCGATGCGGCCCTCCGGGAGCACGAGGCGGCCATGGGCGCCGGGGCCGATGCCGGCATATTCGCCGTAGCGCCAGTAGAGCAGGTTGTGGCGCGATTCGGCCCCGCGCCGGGCGTGGTTCGAGATCTCGTAGGCCGGCAGGCCGGCGGCCTCGCAGACCTCCTGCGTCACGTCGTAGAGGATCCGGGCGGTGTCGTCGTCCGGCACGGTGAGCTTGCCGGCGGCGGCGAGCCCGTAGAACGGCGTGCCCTCCTCGATCGTGAGCTGGTAGAGCGACAGGTGCTCCGCCGCCCGGGCGATCGCCCCGCGCAGTTCCGCCGCCCAGGCCTCCGGCGTCTGGTCCGGGCGGGCATAGATCAGGTCGAAGGAATAGCGCTCGAAATGCGCCGCGGCGGTCTCCACCGCCCGCATCGCCTCCTCGGTGCTGTGCAGCCGGCCGAGCTTCTTCAGCGAGGCGTCGTCGAGGGCCTGGACCCCGAGCGAGACCCGGTTGACCCCCGCCGCCCGGTAGCCGCGGAACCGGCCGGCCTCGACGCTGGTGGGGTTGGCCTCCAGCGTCACCTCGACCCCGGGGGCCACGCTCCAGGCGCCCGCCACCGCCTCGAGGAGCGCCCCCACCGTCTCGGGCTCCATCAGCGAGGGCGTGCCGCCGCCGAGGAAGATGCTGGTCACGGTCCGCCCCGGCGTGAGCGAGGCCGCGTGGGCGATCTCGCGCGCGAAGGCGGCGCGCCAGCGCGCCTGGTCGAGGCGCCCGTGGCGGACATGGCTGTTGAAGTCGCAATAGGGGCACTTCGCGGCGCAGAAGGGCCAGTGCAGGTAGACCCCGAAGCCGACGTCCCGGGTCGGATGATCGATCATCGGGCGGATGTGAACGCCTTGGGCCCGCGGCGCAAGGGGCTGGGACGTCAGACCGGCAGGCCGTGATGCCGCCGGGCGATCAGGCATTCCGGGTCGCCGGGCTCGCAGGTGCGGCAGACCTCGGGGCGCACCGCGTAGACCTTGCAGGCCACCCGCTCGCCGACCTTGCCGTCGAGGGCGCTGCAGCGCTCGCCCTCGCAGCGCATCCGCCCGGCCGGGTCGTCGACGTAGACTTCCGGGATCCGGGCGATGTCGGCATCGTCCTCGGTGCTGAACCGCGGCCACTCGGCCGAGTAGGCGCAGCAGGCGCCGCATTCCTGGCAAGAGAAACTTTGGCGGATGAAGGTCTCCGGGTCGGCCGGGCTCACGGCGTGAGGCCCGGCGCCGCCGGCGGGATCGGGCGCGGACGGCCCTCGTCGTCGATCGCCACGAAGGTGAACACCCCGACCGTCACCTTCTCGCGGGTCTGGGTGCGGAAGCGCCGGGCCCAGGCCTCGATCTGGATCCGCATCGAGGTCCGGCCGGTGGCGACCACCTGGGTGTAGACGCAGAGCACGTCGCCGACCCGGACCGGGCGCAGGAAGGTCATGCCGTCCACCGCCACCGTGACCACGCGCCCCTGCGCCCGCTCGACCCCGGCGATGCCGCCGGCCTGGTCCATCTGCGACATCACCCAGCCGCCGAAGATGTCGCCGTTGGCGTTGGTGTCGGCCGGCATGGCGATGGTCCGCACCGTCAGGTCGCCCTGCGGCCGGGCCGCCTCCCCGGTCGTCGCGTCGGTGGTCATGATCCCCCTGCCCCCTTTGCCCCTGGTCTCCGGCGCGAGCATAGGGCATCGAGACACCGGAGCGCGAGCGCCCCGATTCGAAACGCCCCGCGGTTTCATCAGCCCGCGGATGGTTCTAGTTTCGGCGGCACGCCATCAGCCGGAGGACGCATCATGATCCAGGGCCATCCCACCAGCGGCGCCGAAGCCGACCGCGACTGCCCGGTCCCGCTGGCGACCCTCGGGGAGATCTACCGGGCCGAGCCGGAGGACCTGCCGGACCTCCTCGACGCCCTGCCGGTGGAGACCCGCGCCAAGCTCGCGGGCTACCTCTATGCCAAGAGCCACACCCACAAGCTCGGCCTCACCGTCGCCCGCACCTGCGGCAAGGACGACCTGGTCAAGGCCCTGGGCGAGATCGGCACCGTGGTCCACGGCCAGGCCCACCTGCCGCCGCCCAAGCCCGTCCAGGCCGCCCCGGCGGCGCCCCAGACCCGCAAGATCAGCCTCGGCGGATCGGGCACGAAGCGCAGCTTCGATTGATCGTTTTTTTCGATCGGCGCGATCAAAATGCAGGATCCCGCGCGCAACCTCATCCTGAGGTGTCAGTCGATCGACGATCGACTGACCTCGAAGGAGGGCTCCAGAAAGCTCGGCGATCTTCTGGAGCCCTCCTTCGAGGCTGTGCGATCTTCGATCGCCCAGCTCCTCAGAGCCTGTTTGAGCAGGATTTCTACCCAATATTTGAGGCAGGGGGGGGATCATCCTGCCCACTAACCTCATCCTGAGGTGCGAACGAAGTAAGCCTCGAAGGAGGGCTCCGGGGATCGCAGAGGCTTCTGGAGCCCTCCTTCGAGGTCAGTCGATCGTCGATCGACTGACACCTCAGGATGAGGTGGAATGGTAGGATATCTCCTGATTTTTCGCAGTTTTCGTCAAATCACGCTGCTCAAACATGCTCTCAGGAAGAGGTCGTGAGCCGGATCACCGTCACGACGCCGCTTCCGTCCCGCACCACTCGGCGACGAACAAAGCCATCGCGGTGGTGATGCGCCTCAACGAGGCGAGGCTGACCCGCTCGTCGAAGCCGTGGATGTTCTCGCTCTTCGGCCCGTAGCAGAGCGCCGGCACCCGGTCGTAGAGGGCGTGGACCCGGGTATCGAGGTAGCCGGCGGTCATGAAGCTCTTCAGCGGAGCCCCCGTCGCCGCCTCGTGCGCCTGGGCCAGCACGGCTTCCGCCTCCGAGCCCTCCTCCAGCACGTAGCCCTCCGCGAAGAAGCCGTGGAAGGTGACGCTCGGCGGGCTGTTCGACAGGAACACGTCGTCGCGGGCGAAGGCCTGGACCGCCGCCTCGATCTCGCGGGCGGCGTCCGCCGCGCTCGTGCCCGGATAGATCGCGATACGGCAGTCGATCCGGCACCAGGCCGGCACCGAAGAGGCCCAGTCGCCGCCCTCGATCCGCCCGATATTGAGGTTGATCGGGTGCGCCTCGCCCTCGAAATGCCGGCGGCCGGCCTTGTCGGCGTTCCAGCGTTCCTCGAGGGCGCGCAGCGCACCGATCACCCGGTAGGCGGCGTCGATGGCGTTCGCGCCCGTGCCCATCTCGCGCACGTGGACCGGCCGGCCGCGGACCTCGACCCGGAACCACAGGACGCCGGTATTGGCGCGCACCAGCATCTCCTCTTCCGGCTCCGGGATCAGCACCGCATCGGCGCGGTAGCCGCGCAGATGGGTCATCAGGGCGCCGTTGCCGGTCGATTCCTCTTCCACCACCGATTGCAGCGTCACGGTGGCGGCGGGCTGGAGCCCGATCCGCCCGAGCGCGTCGAGGGCGAACAGGTTGGCGGCATGGCCCGCCTTCATGTCGGCGCCGCCGCGGCCGTAGAGCCAGTCGCCCTCCACCACCGGCTCGAAGGGCGGGTGGGTCCAGAGGTCGGCGGGGCCCGCCGGCACCACGTCGACATGGGCCTGGAGGATCAGCGAGCGCCCCCGCTCCTCCCGCGGCCGGTGGATGCCGACGACGATCGGCGCCTCGGAATGCTCGGGCGTGAACCTGGCCCCGCCCGGATGCGCCTCGATCTGCGCCCGGTCCATCGCGAAGCGGTCCATGGCGTAGCCGCGCTCGCGAAAGGTGCGGAAGACGAAGTCCTGGATCGCCTGCTCCTCGCCGCGGGTCGAGGGGAAGCGCATCAGCGCCTGGGTATGGGCGACCTGCTCGGAAAAATTCTCGGCGACGGCGGCGACGATGCGGTCGCGCAGGGCGGGATCCAGGGGCATCGGGGGCTCCTCGAAGGCAGGGACGCCCTCCTGAATAGCCGGGAAGCGCCGCCGCCGCGACGCACTTGTCCCCGGACGATCCTGCGATCGGCGCGAAAGCCCGACCGCCCCGGCCGGTCAGGCGAGCCCCGACAGCACCGCCTCCCGCAAGGCCAGCGGCAGGGCGACGAGTTCGCCGTGGATCGGCTCGCGCCGGTTGTAGACCGGGGCCCGGCCGTCGAGGCCGAGCACGGCGCCGCCGGCCTCGCGCAGGATCAGGTCGGCGCCGGCGAGGTCCCAGTCGCGGGCATCCGAGGAGACCAGGCCGACATCGACGAGGCCCTCCGCCACCCGCACCAGGCGCAGGGCGAGCGACGGGATCCGCGGCAGCCGCACCAGCGCGTCCGGGGTTCCGCCGAGGCCGAGCCGGCCCTCGAGCCGGTCGGCCATCGGCTTGGGGCCGGTGACGCGGGCGCCGGCCATGCCGGCCTGGCCCGAGACCCGGATCGGCACCCCGTCCTTGGTCGCCCCCTCCCCGGCCACGGCCTCGTAGAGGGTCGCGGTGACCGGCGCGGCGACGTGGCCGAGCACCGGCTGGCCGTTCGCGAGCAGGGCCACGGCGATCGACCAGTCGGGATCGCCCGTCAGGAAGGCACGGGTGCCGTCGATCGGGTCGACGATCCAGACGAGGTCGTGGGAGAGGCGGACCGGATCGTCGCGGGTCTCCTCCGAGAGCCAGGCGGCACCGGGGATCAGCTCGCTCAGGCGCACCTTCAGGAAGGTGTCCACCGTCACGTCGGCTTCCGTCACCGGCGAGCCGCCGGCCTTGTTCCACACCCGGGCGGAGGTGTGCTGGCCCTGGCGGAAATACGGCAGCGCCAGCAGGGCCGCCTCGCGGATGATCGCCCGTACCTGGGGCAGGAGCGGGCGCAGGTCGTCGGGGAGAGGCATGGAAGGCCGCCGCTGATGCGAGGGGAGTGCCCGGCGGCCCCGCGGCGGGCACGGGTCGAGCCGGATCAGGATTCCCTCCGTTGTAGGCCCCGGCTCCGGGCGCCACAAGGATTCGTCGCGGCGCACCCGGCGGCAGCGATGCCGCATCGTCTTAGCGAAGCGTTTCACTCCGCGGCTCTGCCATGTACTGGCGGTGAACGATAAATGAATCGCAACGCGACAAGGATCCGTTGAGCATTCGGCTCATCTGTGCCGCGCCAACTATCGCTTAACGCTGCCTTTTAAGGCGTTCTGAGGCGGTGCGGGTCCAATGTCGGATCAACAGCGGACGACACGACAGAGGTCGCCGCCTCACGCGGACAGGGCGTCGAGCAGAACCATGATCACCAGATTCCCCTCTTCCAGCAGCCGGTCTTCGCGCAGCAACGCCGCCCGTCGCGACGTCGAGCTCCCCGTCATCCATCGCGGCCCGGTCCAGGCCGAGCCGACGGCGCTGCCGATGGTCGGCCGCATGCCGGGCGCCAGCGCCGCCGGCAGCCTCGCCCTCTGCCTCGACGGCGATGCCAGCGACGCCGCCGGGGAGGACCGCTTCGCCGTCATGGTGCTCGACCGCAGCGGCGACCCGCTGATGCGGCTCGGCCTCTACGGCGACGACGAGGTGGTGGCGGTGTGGCGCCGGCTCGGCGCCGAATCGGGCCTGCCCCTGGTGGTGATCCAGGAGGACGGCGCGGTCTCGCCGATGGGTGAGCAGCTCGGCCGGGTGAAGCTCGGCGCGGTGCGGATCCGCCGCCGGCACGGTCTCCTGAACCACCGCCGGCCGCGCTTCCTGACCCGCCGCAAGACCGGCCGCCTGCCGCTGCGCCCGCTGGTCTACCGCGACGAGGCGCTGATGACCGAGGGCGGGAGCGTCTGACGCTCCCGATCTCGTCAACTGGTCACATCAAGCCTTGCCAGAGCGCATCCAGCGTGAGGCCGCAGAACAGGATCAGACCCGCATCCCGGTTGCTGCGAAACAGCCGCAACGCCTCCGCGCCGTCGCGCGGATCGAGCCGCCCGACCTGCCAAGCGAGGTGGCCGGCAAACAGCGCGAGACCGGCAAGACCGATCGGCCCGGCCCCGGCTCCCGAGAGGGCGAGGCCGATGAACAGGACGCAGGCCAGGAAGCAGCCAGCCACGGCGAGGCGCACCTTCGTGCCGAAGAAGCGGGCCGAGGACTTGATGCCGGCGATCTCGTCGTCCTCGATGTCCTGCACCGCGTAGATGGTGTCGTAGCCGATGACCCAGGCGATGGCGCCGGCATAGAGCCAGTAGGCCGGCGCATCGAGGCGGCCGAGCAGGGCGACCCAGCCCATCAGCGCGCCCCACGCGAAGGCGAGGCCGAGCACGGCCTGCGGCACCGGCATCACCCGCTTCATGAACGGGTAGATGGCGACGGGCGCGAGCGAGGCGATGCCGACGAGGATCGCCGTCCTGTCGAATTGCAGCAGCACCGCGAGGCCGACCAGCGCCTGCAGCGCCAGGAAGGTCAGGGCGTGGCGCACGCGGATGCGCCCGGAGGGCAGCGGCCGCAGGCGGGTGCGCTCGACCCGGGCGTCGAGGTCGCGGTCGGCGATGTCGTTGTAGGTCGAGCCCGCCCCCCGCATGGCGACGGCGCCGATCAGGAACAGGGCGAGGTGCCACAGGCTCGGGCCCGGCCGCCCCGCCGCGATGGCCGCGAGCGAGGCCGACCACCAGCACGGCAGCAGCAGCAGCCACCAGCCGATCGGCCGCTCGATGCGGGCGAGCCGCAGGTAGGGCCGCACCCCTTCGGGCGCGTGCCGGTCGACCCAATGCCCGGTGACGGCATCGGCGACCGGACGGTCGGGGGCAGGATTCATCTCTCGGCGTGAGGCGCCGGGGCCGTCATCGGCATCCGGCTCACAGGGCGCCCTGCGGCACCCGGAAGCTGCCGGTCAGGCCGGGACCGCCGAGGAGGCCGCCGCCGCCACCGCCCTGCTGCTGCTGGGCCGCCATGGCGCGGGCCTTCTTCTCCATCGCCGCCTGCTGCACCGCCGCGTTGCAGACCTTGGTGCGCAGGGTCGAGACCCGGCCGTGATCGGCCTTGAAGCCCTCGACGAAGGAATCCGGGATCGAGCACCAATCCTTGTTGGCGGTGATCCACTTCAGGCCCTCGGTGCCGTTGGCCTGGAGCTTGGTGAACAGGGTGCAGGCGGCGGCCGCGGTGATCTTCGCCTTCTTGCCCTGGGAGGCGGCGTTGACCTTGCCGACGATGTCCTTGCGCTCGGTGAGGGTCTTCTGGATCGTCGAGCAATCGGCGCCCTGGGCCCGGGCGGCCCCGCCGAGGAGCGTCGCGCCGAGCAGGCTTCCGGCCAGCGCCGCCACGGTCACACGCATGCGAGTCATCTCCCAACCCCCCAAAGCTCTCGGCCCCGTTCATCGGCCTTGCGCCGGTCCGGCCGTCGTGTCGGCGCCCCCGGCATAGTGAAGAAGTCCGTGCCGCTCCCGGCCTCGTAGCGCTTTCTGCACAGGAATGTGGCGCCTTCATGCGGCCGGAGCCCGGCGGCACGCGTCCCGGCCATGGTCGCCGCCCCTTGTTGCACGCCGGCAACAGACTCGGCGCGACCGGTCCGGCGATTGACATCCCGCCCCCGACTCGGCGAGCAGAGCGGCCATGGCGGCCTACGACTTCAACGCACCCCGGCTCTTCCTCGACATCCCGATGCACGAGGGGGCGCGGCATACCCTGGAGCGGGCGCAGGCGAATTACCTGCTCTCGGTGCTGCGGCGCGACGCTGGCGAGCCGGTGCTGGTGTTCAACGGCCGCGACGGCGAGTGGCGGGCCGAGATCGAGCCCACCGGCCGCAAGGCGGCGGACCTGGTGCTGCGGACGCGGCTCCGGCCGCAGACGCCGCCGGGCGACCTGCATTACCTCTTCGCCCCGCTCAAGGCCGCCCGCCTCGACTACGTCGCCCAGAAGGCGGTGGAGATGGGCGCGAGCCTGATCCAGCCGGTGGTGACGCGGCGCACGCAGGGCGACCGGATCAAGCTCGACAAGTTGCAGGCCAACGCGATCGAGGCCGCCGAGCAATGCGGGATCCTGAGCCTGCCGGAGATCCGCGACGCGGCGCCGCTCGGGCAAGCCCTGGCCGGGCTCGCGCCGGAACGGCTGCTGGTGTTCTGCGACGAGGACGCGCCCGTGGCCGATCCGGTCGCGGCGTTGCGGCAGGCGGCCTCCGGGCAAGCCTCGTCCGGGAACGCCCCGGTTCCGCTGGCCGTTGTGATCGGGCCTGAGGGGGGGTTCACGCCGGAGGAGCGCACCCTGATCGGAGACCGTCCCAACACCGTCCGCCTCTCCCTCGGCCCGCGGATCCTGCGCGCCGACACCGCCGCCGTGGCGGTGCTCGCCCTGGTCCAGGCCGTGCTCGGCGACGGGCGGCAGAAGGCCTGACGAGGGCCTGACAAGGGGCCCGATCCGCCCCGTTCCGCGGCCGCGACCATCCGGGCTCGCGCCGCAATTCAAGCGCTGACTGACCGAGCCGCCCCGTGGGCGCACGCCGATTCGCGGCGCGCGACCCTCGGCGCGTCGCGGCCCGCTTTTGCCGGAGGTGTTGCGTATGCGAGCGGATTTCGACGTCTGCCTCGAGGAGGAAGTGTTCATCAACGATGCGGGCAAGCGCGACGCCGCCCGGGCCCGCACCCGCGATTTCCTGGCCGCCTGCCGCTCCGCCCACCCGCAGGTGCGCACCGAATTGATGGAGCCGCAGCTGGTCTGGGCGACCGAGCCGGCGAGCGATCTCGGCGACGCGCGCGCGACCCTCGCGGCCCTGCGCCGCGAGATCGGCGCGCTGGCCTCCGCCCGCGGCCTCGCCCTGATGGCGTCGGGCACCCATCCGCTGGCCCAGTGGAGCCGGGTGCGCCCGCGCGACCAGGCCGCCCGCGGCCGGGTGCTGCGCGACCTCCAGATGGTCGGCAGCCGCACCATCGTCTGCGGCCTCAGCGTCGGGGTCGGGGTGCCCGACGGCGTGTCGCGGATCGACCTGATGAACCGGATGCAGCCCTACCTCGCGCTGCTGCTGGCGCTCTCGACCTCGTCGCCGTTCTGGCAGGCGCAGCGCACCGGGCTCCTCGGCTACCGCCTCGCCGCATCGCGGGAGCTGCCCCGCAGCGGCTTGCCGCCGCTGTTCCGGGACGATGCCGATTACGCCCGCTACCTCGACATGGTGGTGGGAGCCGGCGCCATCGACGACCCGCGCCACGTCTGGTGGGTGATCTGCCCGTCCCCGACGGGGCCCGGGCTCGATCTCCGCATCGCCGACAGCTGCACCCGCCTCGACGACGCGCTCGCCATCGCGGCGCTCTACCGCTGCCTCGTGCGCCGGCTCGCCCACGCGCCGGCGCTTCACCGCGACCTCACCGGGGCCTCGCAGGCGATCGCGGCGGAGAATTGCTGGCGGGCCCAGCGCTACGGCATCCACGGCAGCTTCGTCTGCGAGGCGACGCGGACGGCGCGGCCGGTGGCGACGGTGCTCGCCGAGACCCTGTCGCTCGTCGCCGAGGATGCGCGGGCCTTGGGGTGCGAGGCCGAGCTCGACCTCGCCCGCTGGATCGTCGCCCGCGGCACCAGCGCCGACCGCCAGCTCGCCCTGTTCACCGAGGCGCAAGGGCGAGGCCTGCCGCCGCGGGAGGCCCTGGCGGAGGTGGTGGACTGGCTCACGGCCGAGACGGTGGGGGCGAACCCGACGCGGCATTGATACGGTTTCCGCATCGCGAAGCGATCAACCGGAAATCATATGAGAGCCTGTTGAGGCGCCCGACCGAACTGAAACCCTCCTCGTCATCCTGGGGCTCGACGAAGTCGAGAACCCGGGATCCATAACCGCTGACGCCGCCAGACGAGGCGGTCGGCGTTCCGCTACATCCTGAAAGGTCAGCGTTTATGGATCCCGGGTCCCGCTTTCGCGGCCCCGGGATGACATCGAGATGTCCAACTGGACGACGCTGGATGTCGCCTTGGATCATGCGAACGCTTCATCTGATGATCTTCGCGACAGTTGTCCGGCGCCCGTCCCATCCTCGACCTCATCCTGAGGTGTTAGTCCATCAGAGATGGACTGACCTCGAAGGAGGGTTCCAGGGATCGCAAGGCTTCTGGAGCCCTCCTCCGAGGCCAAGCGATCTTCGATCGCTCGGCACCTCAGGATGAGGTTGCGAGTGGGATGACAGCAGAGCCAGCCAAGCAGGATCTCAGCCGACCCTCACCGCCCCACCGTACACTCGATCTGCCCGTGCGGCTCGTCGGTGGCGATGAAGACCTGATTCGGGTTGTCGAGGCCGAAGGGCGCAAGGTTCGCCAGCAGGTAATGCTTGTTCGGGCAGGCGAGCGTGATCGTCTCGATCTCCGGCACCGCCGCCAGCGCCGCCATGCCCATCCGGTAGAGGCTGTCCTGCAGGCTGTGGCTGTAGCTGCCGGAGAAGACCCGCAGCAGCGTCTCGAGAATCAGCGCGTTGGCGGCCTCGTAATCGGCCGGCTCCGAAGTCCAGCGCCAGGTCGCCTCCATGCTGGTGGCGGCGATGCGGTCGTGGGTCTCGGGAATCGTGGTGTAGGGATCCTTGACGTAGTTGGCCCAGCCCGATTCCGTGCTCTTCAGGAAGGTGAAGCCCGACAGGCCGGATTCCACCACGGCACCTTCGCGCGACAGCTCCACCCGGGCGAAGGGCTGGCCGTTGCCGTCCAGCGTGAAGGTGTGGGGATGGGCGGCGCCGTCGACCGCGAGGCGGTTCCAGCGGGTCTCGTGGCCGGTGACGGTCGCCGTCTCCATCTGGGGATAGCTGTCGAGCAGGGTTTTCGCCACCGCGCGGCAGAACGCCTCCGCCGGCAGGGCCGGATTCTCGCGGGCGACGATGTAGACCACGTTCTTGACCGTGTCGGTCGAGACGGTGGCGCTGTTGTCGGCATCGGTGAAGGTGCGGTCGAAGGCGCCGGTCAGCATCGCCTTCACGGTCAGCTCGCGCACCTCGTGCCGGTCGCCGTCGCGGTGGACGCGCATCACCCGCACCCGGCCCTTGCCGTAGGTCTTGTGCAGCAGGGTCATGGGTTCCTCTTGCAATATCCCGGATCAGACGTGTTCGGCGGCGGAAGCGGCTCTGGCGGCGTCCCGCCCGGCCTGCTCGGTGCTGCGTACGCCGTTGAAGAAGGCGTTGAGCAGGACCGCGGCGATCGAGGCGAGCAGGATGCCCGATTCGAGCAGCGGATGCAGCGCGTGCGGCAGGTTGCGGAAGAAGGTCGGCGCCACCAGCGGAATCATGCCGAAGCCGACCGCGACCGCCACCACGAACTGGTTCTTCGGCCGGCCCCGGAAATCGACGCCCGTGAGGATGCGCGCCCCGGTGGCCGCGACCATGCCGAACATCACCAGCCCGGCGCCGCCGAGCACCACCTGCGGCACCGCCTCGACCAGCGCCGCCATCTTCGGCAGCAGCCCGAGGGCCAGCAGGATGACGCCGCCCGCCACGGTGACGTGGCGCGAGCGCACCCCGGTCACCCCGACGAGGCCGACATTCTGCGAGAACGAGGTGTAGGGGAAGGTGTTGAAGATGCCGCCCAGCAGCGTGCCGAGCCCGTCCGCCCGCAGGCCGCGGGCGAGGTCGTCTTGCGAGACCGGCCGGCCGGTGATCTCGCCCAAGGCCAGGAACATCCCGGTCGATTCGATCATCGTCACGATCATCACCACGCACATCGTGGCGATCGGCACCAGGTGGAATTGCGGCCAGCCGAAATGGAACGGCAGGATCGGGGCGAACCAGGGCGCCGCCGCGACCTTGTCGAGATGCATGAGCCCTAAGGACGCCGCCAGGACCGAGCCGGCGACGATGCCGAGCAGCACCGCGACGTTGGCGACGAAGCCCCTGCCCCAGCGGATCAAGGCGAGGATCACGAGCAGCACCAGGAGGGCGATGCCGAGGCCGCCGGCTTGGGCGTAGTTCGGGTTCGGCACGGTGGCGGGCACCCCATCGATGATCCTCGTCAGGGTCGGCTGGCCGCCGCCGGCCCAGTTGATGCCGACCCGCATCAGCGAGATGCCGATGACCAGGATGATCGTGCCGGTGACGACCGGCGGGAACAGCGGCAGCAGGCGGCTGACATGGGGCGCGACCAGGAGGCCGAACACGCCCGACGCGATCACCGCGCCGTAGATGCCGAGAAGCCCGATCTCCGGCAGGGCCCCCATCGACAGGATCGGGCCGACCGACGCGAAGGTCACGCCCATCATCACCGGCAGGCGGATGCCGAATCCCGAGAATCCCGCCGACTGGATCAGGGTCGCGAGGCCGCAGGCGAACAGGTCGGCACTGATGAGGAAGGCGACCTCTTCCGGTTTCAAGCCGAGCGCCCGGCCGACGATCAGCGGCACCGCCACGGCGCCGGCATACATCACCAGCACGTGCTGCAGCGCGAGCGGCACGAGGCGGGCCGGCGGCAGCATTTCCTCGACGGCGTCGGCGGGCTCGACTGTCATGGGGCGCATCTCTTCCTGCGGCATCCGGGGATGATGCGGGCGGACCGATCACGACGTCCCCTACGTCGCCCCGGCGCCTCATCATCGCCCATCCCGGGGCGGCCGCAAGCGCCGTGCCAGCCTCCAGCCGGGTTGCGCGGGTGCGCGCCTGGGTATTTGTTCACCATTCCGGGCCGACACTGCCCGCGCGGCCGGCAGCCCCTCGCGAGGGAGCGCGGCCGCATTCCGTTTTCAGACCTTCAGGCAAAGGCAGCCATGCGAACCATCGTGTATGCCGACGGCGGCTGCGATCCCAATCCCGGCCCGGGCGGCTGGGGCGTGGTGATCCAGGCCACGGACGGCACCGTCGAGCTGTGCGGGGGCGATCCGCAGAGCACCAACAACCGCATGGAGCTGACCGCGGCGATCCGGGCGCTGGAGCATTTCCCCGAAGGCGCGGCGATCGAGATGCGCTGCGACAGCCAGTACGTGGTGAAGTCGGTCACCGAGTGGATCCGCGGCTGGAAGCTCAAGGGCTGGCGCACCACCACCGGCCCGGTGAAGAACGTCGAGCTGATGCAGCGCCTCGACGAACTGGCGGCGCGGCGCGACGTGCGCTGGGTCTGGGTCAAGGGCCATTCCGGCGAGGCCGGCAACGAGCGCGCCGACCGGCTGGCGGCGCAAGGGCGGCGCCAGGCCCTCGGGCTGCCGCCGCGGGCCGACATCGCACCGGCCAAGACGCCGGCCAAGACCCCGGCTGCCTCCCCGGCTTCCGCTTCACCGTCATCCGCACCGCCCGTGGAATCCGCGCCCCGCGGCACCTCGATCCCGGTGGACGGGGCGCTGGGCCTGCGCCTCTCGCGCGCGGCCAAGCAGGCCGGCACCACCCCGCAGGCCTATGCCGACGAGGTGCTGCGCCTCGCCGTCGATCTCGGCCCCGAGGGGCTGGCGCTCCTGCGCGAGGCCAAGGCCCGGAAGCTGCCGGCGGCGTGAGGGCGCCGGGAAGCGGCCAGCGTTTCGCTTCTCCCTGAAACCTCGGCGTCCATGGATCCCGGGTTCCGCCGCGCGGCCCCGGGACGACCCGGAGGGTCCCAGGATCGTCGCGGGAAAGCCGGCACCGCCCGCTCACGCGCTCTTCGGGAACGGCACCACCGTGTCGTCGTCGGGACCGGCCTCAATCCCCCGCACCACCACCTCGATCATCCGGGCGAGCGTCGCCTGGTCGTACGGCTTGGCGAGCCGCGGCAGGCCGGCGGCCTCGTCGGGGCCGAGATCGGCGTAGCCGGTGGCGAGGATGAGCCTGAGGCCCGGCCGCTCGGCGGCGAGGCGGGCGGCGAGCTGGAGCCCGGTCATCTCCGGCATGGCGTGGTCGGTCAGCACCAGGTCGAGGGTCCGGGCGCGGCGCATCAGGTCCAGGGCCTCGCGGCCGGACCGGGCCTCGATCACCCGGTGGCCGAGATCCTCCAGCATCGCCGCGGTGTTCTCGAGCACCAGGGGATCGTCGTCGACGACGAGGACGACCTGCGCCGGCACGGGGCGGGCGGGAGCGCGGCGGGTGGGCGCCTCGACCGGCACGGGCATCGCGGAGTCGGGCGCCGCCACCGGCAGCCAGATCTCGGCGGTGGTCCCGGCGCCCGGCCGGCTGCGCAGCGACAGGCGGCCCTGCGACTGGGCCGCCAGGCCATGCACCATCGAGAGGCCGAGCCCGGTGCCGCGGCCGACGCCCTTGGTGGTGAAGAACGGCTCCTGGGCGCGGGCGAGGGTCGCCTCGTCCATGCCGGTGCCGGTATCGGCGACCGAGAGGCAGAGTTCGGGGCCGCCCGCCCCGGCTTCGCCCGTCCGGGCCGCGATCGTGACGGTGCCGCCCTCCGGCATCGCGTCGCGGGCATTGACCACGAGGTTGAGGAGCGCGAGCTCGAGCTGGTGGGCATCGACCAGGGCCGGCGGCAGCCCGGCGGGAAAGCGCGTCTCGATCCGCACCGCGGGGCCGATCGAGCGCTGGAGCAGGTCGGTCATGTCGCGCACGAGATGGGCGAGGTCGACCGCCTCGGGCTTGAGCTCCTGGCGCCGGGCGAAGGCGAGCATGCGCTGGGTGAGCGCCGCGCCGCGCTCGGCGCCCTGGACCGCGTTGTCGAGCAGGCGCAGCAGGCGGGGATCGTCGGGCAGGCGCTTGCGCAGCAGCTCAAGGCTGCCCAGAACCGCCATCAGCAGGTTGTTGAAGTCGTGGGCGACGCCGCCGGTGAGCTGGCCCACCGCCTCCATCTTCTGGGCCTGGGCCAACGCTCCTTGCGCCTGGACCAGGGCCTCCTGCGCCGCCTTGCGCTCGGTGATGTCGCGGGTCACCTTGGCGAAGCCGACGAGCCGGCCGTCCTCGCCGACGATCGGGTCGATGACGGTGCTGGCCCAGAACCGGCTGCCGTCCCGGCGCACCCGCCAGCCCTCGGCCTCGAACTTGCCGCTTCCGGCCGCGATGGCGAGCGCCTGCGCCGGCTCGCCGGCCGCCCGGTCCTCCTCGGTGTAGAAGCGCGAGAAATGGGTGCCGACGATCTCCTCGGCCGCGTAGCCCTTGATCCGGCGGGCGCCGGCATTCCAGTTCGCCACCACGCCGTCGCGGTCGAGCATGAAGATCGCGTAGTCGGTCACGCTCTGGAGGAGCAGGCGGTAGCGCTCCTCGCTGGCGCGGAGCGCCTCGGCCTCGCGGGCGACGCGCTGGGAGACGCGGCGGTCGATCGCGGCGGCGGCGAGCGCGAGGGTGAGGACCAGGAAGGTCACCGCGGTGACGCCGGCGGCGAGACGGACCTGGTCGACCCCCGCCCCGATCCCGGCGGGATCGGCCCCGCCCGTATGCGACGCGTGCAGGCCGCGCATGGCGGCGTAGTGCATGCCCGCGATGGCAAGCCCCATCGCCCCGGAGGCCGCGGCCCGCACCCAGAACCCGCTCTCGGCCAGCGCCAGCCGGATCGCCACCGTGGCGGCCCCGACGGCGATCAGCACCGAGGCGGCGACCCAGGCCGGATCGTAATGGAGCGTGGCGGCCAGGCGCATCGCCGCCATGCCGGTATAATGCATCGTGGCGATGCCGAGCCCGGTCACGACGCCGGCCGCGACCACCGCTCCCCGTCCGCCGCCGGCCTTCTGGGCGATGGCGAGCCCGAACGCCGTGACGGCGACCGGCAGCGCCAGGGAGAGCAGCGTCTGGCCGAGATCGTAGGTGATCTCCAGCCCCGGCAGGCGGAAGGCCAGCATGGCCACGAAATGCATCGACCAGACGCCGCCGCCGAGCACCAGCGCGGCGACCGTCAGCCAGGCCCACCGGGCCCAGCCGGTCGCGGCCTTCATCCGGCCGGCGAGATCCAGTGCCACGAAGGATGCCAGCATGGCGATGGCGATCGACAGGACGACGAGGACGGGATCGTGGACGCCTTGATGCGCCATCGGGCACCTTGATTCGCAGGAGCGGACCTCGCGGCAGGCCCGTCCGGCCCCGGCTCGGCCGGGCGGGGGGCCTCATTTGATACTCCAGCCCACCCGCCAGTGCGATGCACGAAGTGGGAGTTGTGCCATCACATTCGACCGGCCCGCGCCCGCAGGACTACCAGATGGTCGGTTTCGGGTTGCGCTCGTCGAAGCCCTTCTGGTGCCAGTAGGGATAGATCGGGGTTTCCCGGCTCGCCGCGTCGAGGCGGGCGATCTGCGCCGGATCGAGGGTCCAGCCGACGGCGCCGAGATTCTGCTTCAGCTGCTCCTCGTTGCGGGCGCCGACCACGATGTTGGCCACCGTCGGGCGGCTGAGCAGCCAGTTGAGCGCCACCTGCGCCACGCTGCGCCCGGTCTCGGCGGCGAGTTCGTCGAGCACGTCGACGACCCGGAACAGGGCCTCGTCGGCGACCGGCGGCCCCCCTTCGGCGCCCCCCGCCGCGATGCGCCCGCTGTCGTTCGAGCCGCGGCGGATCTTGCCGGTGAGGCGGCCCCAGCCGAGCGGGCTCCACACCATCAGGGCGACGCCCTGGTCGAGGCCGAGCGGCATCAGCTCCCACTCGTAGTGGCGGCCGACGAGCGAGTAATAGCCCTGGTAGGCGACGTAGCGCGCCAGCCCGTAGCGCTCGGAGGTCCCGAGCGCCTTCATCAACTGCCAGCCGGAGAAGTTCGAGGCGCCGATATAGCCGATCTTGCCGGCCCGGACGAGGTCGTCCAGCGCCCGCAGGGTCTCGTCGACGGGGGTGAGCGCGTCGAAGCCGTGCATGAAGTAGACGTCGATATGGTCGGTGCCGAGGCGCTTCAGGCTGGCCTCGCAGGCGCGCACCAGGTGGTAGCGCGAGGACCCCATGTCGTTCGGTCCCTCGCCCATCGGGAAGGTCGCCTTCGTCGAGATCAGCGCCCGGTGGCGCTTGCCCTTGAGCGCCTGGCCGAGGATCTCCTCGGAGGCGCCCTGCGAGTAGATGTCGGCGGTGTCGAAGAAGGTGACGCCCGCGTCCAGGCACAGGTCGACCATCCGGCCCGCCTCGGCGACGTCGGTCCGGCCCCAGCGCTGGAAGAACTCGTTGTTACCCCCGAAGGTGCCGGTGCCGAGGCTCAAGGCCGGGACCTTGAGGCCGGAGCGGCCGAACTGCCGGTATTCCATGGCGCGTGCCCTCATCTGGCGCCGGGCGGTGCGCCCGGCGGCGTGGGATGGGGGGTGTCTTAGGAGCCGGGAAAGCGACGACAAGCCGGACGGGTGCGGGATCCGGCTTCACGCCACCTGCCGCAACCCCGGCCCGGCGAGCACCACCCGGTCGCGCCCCTGCGCCTTGGCCTGGTAGAGCGCCCGGTCGGCGAGGCCGAGCAGGGCCTCGAAATCGCCCGTGCCGTCGGTGCCGGAACTCCGGGCGACGCCGACGCTGACCGTGACGACGAGACCGGGCGCCCGGTCGGGGCGCATCGCCGCCACGGCGAGGCGGACGGACTCGGCGATGGAGGCCGCCCCGGCCGCGTCGGCGCCCGGCAGGAGGCAGGCGAATTCCTCGCCGCCGAGGCGCCCGAACGCGGTTCCGGCGGGCAGGACGCGTCGGGCGGCGGCGCAGAAGCCGACCAGCACCGCGTCACCGACCGCGTGGCCGAAGGTGTCGTTGACCCGCTTGAAGTGATCGAGATCGAACAGCAGCAGGGCGGCGGGCCCATGGCCGAGCACGACGCGGGCCTCGGCCGCGAGCGCCCGGCGGTTGGCGATGCCGGTGAGCGGGTCGGTCCCGGCGACGCGGCGCTGCTCGGCCTCCAGGCGCTCCTTGGCGAGCGCCATGAACAGCACCGAGACCGCCACCGTGTAGAGCAGGGCGACGAAGCACAGGGCCGCGACCCAGCCGGTCTGGACCGGGGTGCCGGTCGGCGGGACCGGCAGGACCAGGGTGGCGGGGATCCGCGCCCAGATCAGCAGCCCCTCGCTGGCGAGGAGGATCGCCGCTGGGGTCCGCGACGGCAGCCGGTCGCCGCCATGGTGCCAGAGGGTGCGGGCGGCGAGCGTGCAGTACAGGCCGGCCACCGCCGAGGACAGGATCACCCGGGCGCCGAGGGAGGCGTAGAACGGCGGCACCAGGCAGGCGGCGAGCCAGAGGAGCGGGCCGGCGGCGAGCCAGGCGAACGGGATGCGCCGGCCCTCGAACGAGCGGGCGCCGCACCACATCAGCCCGAAGGCGACGAGCATCACCGCGTTGGCGAGCCCGATCGACAGCCAGTCCGGGATGACGTCGCGCAGGCCGAACAGGGTGATCGCGGCGGCGCCCACCACCTGGGCCGCGCCGAGGAAGCCGAGCGCCCGCGTCTGCCGCGCCTGGCTCCAGGACAGGAGGTACAGCGCGCCCATCACGACCATCACGAAGACGGTCACGGTCACCAGGGTCGGCGCGTCCAGCTTCATGTGCGTGGGTTTCCGGCCCGGGCCGACTCGGCACCCGGTTGTAGCACGCCCACTTCTCGAAAAGTGTCAAAGCGCGGTCGGGAAACCCTCGAATGGGTGAGAGCCGAGGAAATTTTTCTGGGGTCGGACGGGATTAAGGAGGCGGGCCGGCTCACGCCGGAAGGCGGCGGAACCGCCACGCCACCCGGGTGCCGTCGGCGGCGGTGAGGTGGAGCACGATCTGCTCGGTGCGGCGGGCGCCGTTGAAGGCGGCGAAGAACACGCTCTCCTCGATCACCGGGTCGACCTCGTCGGCCTCGAACAGCCAGGGCGCGCCGGCCCCGGCGAGCCGCACGCCGCCAGCGACCCGGCTCGCCCGTACCGACGGGTGGAGATGGAAGCGGATCGCGGTCTCCACCGGGCCGCCCCGCCCGCCCGCCTCGCGCACGAAGCCGTCATGGCCCTCCAGCAGGGCGCCGTCCGGGTGCAGGCGCCAGCGCCGCTCGTGCAGGAGGCCGAGCGTCGGGGCGTAGCCGTCGTGCCGGGCGGCGAGCACGGCGGCCCCGGCCGCGTCGGTGCCGCGCTCGACCGCGACCTCGGCCGGCCCGCGCACGACGATCGGCCCCATCCGGCGCTTGAGCCAGGCGGCGAGCGGGTGGATCAGGCCCGGCTGCGACAGGGAGAGGAAGCGGCAGGAGGAGGTATCGGCGAGGCACGCGGTGGAATGGGCCGCGGTGGTGCGGGCGAGCTCCCGCATCTCCTCGCCGGTGGCCGGCATGCCGCAATTCACCACCAGCCGCTGCGGCCCGCAAGACAATTCGAAGGACAGGCAGCCGGCGCCGGCCAGCGCCGAATAGGCCGGCGGCGGAGCGGCACCGATATCGGCCACCACCAGGGTGCCGCCCCCGCCCTCGAGGCGGGCATAGCCCGAATGCGGCGCGTGCATCAGGGGCTTGGCCAGTGCGCCGTCATAGACCAGCAGGGTCGCGAGCTGGTCGGCGGCAGTCGCCCCCATGCCGTTGTGGTGGCCGAGGGAGGCGTCGCCGTGGCGCAGGAGGCGCAGGAGCGGCAGCATCCGGTCGATGGCATTGAGCAGCGAGTCCGGCGGGGCGATGTCGCGGCTGAGGAAGCTCTGGCGCAGCGGCAGGAGGTCGAGGAGGAGGTCCTTGGCAAAGCCCGGGTCGCGGCTGCGATGGCCGCCATCGGGCAGGATCTGGCGGGTCAGCTCGCGGTGCAGCAGCCGCGTGCCCCGGCGCAGGACGGGCTCGAACCCCTCGCAGCACAGGCCCGCATAGGCGAGCGCCACCGCGCAGACGAGCCGGTCGCGGGGCATCACGCCGCGGCGCAAAGCCCGGTCGAGACTGCGGGTGGAACGCCCGATCAGCTTCAGGAAGGCCTGGTAGAAGGCGTGGTCGGCCCCCTCCAGCACCAGGGGCGACTGGGACAGGAGCGAGATCAGCCGCCTGGCGACCACGGAGGGCCGCTGGGCCAGGACCGGATCGCCGCGGCCGGCCATGACATCCTGCACGAAGGCGCGGGCGTTGGACCGCGACAGCGCGCTCTCGGCGGCGCGCAGGTGGCGCAGCCAGCCGAAGCCGTAGAGCGCCTCGCCCCATTGGCTCGACGGCGGCGCGA
>NZ_CP043627.1:1427500-1617500 GCF_016804325.1 Methylobacterium aquaticum | reverse complement strand
GCTCGGTCGATGATCCCGGTCCCGTCTAGCTCGCGCGTCTGGCTGGCCACCGGGCACACCGACATGCGCAAGGGCTTCGACGGGCTAGCCGCCCTCGTCCAGGACCATCTGGCGCGCGATCCCTTCTCGGGCCAAGCCTTCGTGTTCCGCGGGCGCCAGGGCTACCTGATCAAGCTGCTGTGGTGGGACGGCCAGGGCCTGTGCCCGTTCGCCAAGTGCCTGGAAGAAGGGCCGCTTCGTCTGGCCGTCCACCGCCGGTGCCGCGGCCGCGCTGACGCCGGACCAACTCGCCATGCTGCTGCAGGAGATCGACTGGCGCGCGCTGCTGCGCGGTGATGGCCCAGCGCCACCGGTCGCTCTCCCGCCGGCGCCCAGACCCGCCGCGTGACCGGCTTCAGGCCGAGGCGGTGCTCGTCGCTGCCATGGACGACGACAGGAAGATGCGGCTCGTGGGCCTCCTCCTCGCCGACGGCCTGCGCCAACTTTTAAAAGCCCGCGCGGCCTCGGGCGTCGCCGCCCGCGGGTTGCGCGGGCGCGGCCGTTGCAGTGACCAGCCCAACGCCTTCAGGGCTTCCGAGCCACGCTGCATCGCCACCTGCTCGCGTCCCAACTCCCGGGCCAGGACATCCGCCACTTTGCGGCTCGTCCACACGCCTGCGTCCGCTGGTGGCTCGGCCAGGTGCTGGCGCAGCCGATCGAGGACCTCCGGGGTCAGGATGCTGGGGGCGGCCCCGTTATTGCGACGCCGGTCACCCAGGGCCTCGGGTCCCTCGGCGTTGTAGCGCTCGCAGAGGCGATGCACCCAGCGCTCGCTGCAGGCCGTGGCCGCCGCAGCGTCAGCCAAGCCGTGGCTTTTGGCCGGACGCCAGATCGCCTGGATTTGACGGGCGGTGCGCCCCTCACGGCAGGCCCTGAAGCGCTTCTCCGATTCCGACACGCTCAAGTGTGCGACCAAGCCAGGCATTGGCAGCTTCCGTGACAGACAGCACGCGCTCTCGAATCGGAAAACCGCTATCGGTTCGATGATAAAGTTAAACGCTAAGCTCGATCGATCAACCGGAGGCCGTACGACACCTCAGGACGAGGTGGAGGGATAGGATATACCGTGATCCCCTTCGCTTCGGTCGGGCCGATCCGCTCAAGCAGATTTTTAGATCTTGATATCACTACATAATCGAATATTTCTCGTGCTGCGCTCGCGGCCATCCGGCGGTTCGGATCTGTGTGCCGGATGTTGCAGGTCGCGCGTCGCCTCATCATGGGGGCGGCTCGCAAGATCAACGCATTGGGGCGAACCGCCCGCGACGCGGGCGCTCCAGGCGCGGGAGATCGGCGCAGACGAGATCGGTGACGGCGTCCGGGCCGATCGCCCGCGCGCGACGATCGACCCGGACCATCACGAGGGACGTGGCCGCCGCGCTCGCGAGACCGGCCGCTCCGGCGGCGAGGCCCGCGACCACCAGGCCGTCATCGATCGACCAGGCGGCCGCGGTCATCGCCGCGCCGATCGCCGCCGTCATGGTAAAGAACATCCATCGCCTCCAATTCCCGGAGGCAAATCGTCAAGCTCTGCCAGGTTCATCCGGCGCGGCCGGCGTGGTGTGCGAATCCTGAACGGGATCAACGAGGAACCGAGGGGATCGTTAAGGGATCGGCGCCTAGGCTCGCCGATGGTCAATCGTTCCTGAGTAACCGACCGTGTCCCTGCGTACCAACCTCACCCTCGCGACGATCGCCAGCCTCGGCTTCGCCACGGTGTGCGCCGTCTGCTCGGCGCAACTCGACCGGGAGCCGCCGCGCTCAGGTCAATTCGTCGCCGCGGCCAAGCCGATGCCGCTCGACGAGCCCGTCACCACCGGCTCGATCATCCCGACGCCGCCTGCCGCCAAGGTGGCCCGGCTGGCGAAGATCGAGCCCAGGAACGAGCCCAAGCCCGAGCCCAAGAAGGTCGCCAAGCCCAAGCCCGAGCCGGCTCTCGATTCCGATCGGCTCGCCGCGCTGCTGGCCGAGCCGACGGTGATGAAGCCGAAGCGCTGACCTCAGGCGCGGCGCAGCGCCCGCCACGCGGCGGTGCCTGCGAGCGCCGCCAGCGCCAGCGCGATCAGGGCGTTGTAGCCGGCGAGCGAGATCCCGAGGAAGCGCCAGGCCGCCGCGGTGCAATCGACCGGCCGGGTGGCTTCCAGGGACTTGAGGAAGTCGTTGACGCCGGCCGGCGCCGGGCCGGCGCCGCCGCCGCAATCGCTCGGCCCGGGCCAGAAGCCCCATTCGGCCCCGGCATGGTAGGCGCCGAGTCCGGCCCCGACCAAAAAGATCGCCGCCACCAGCCCGAGCAGCAGGCCCGCGACGCGCCGCGGCAGCAGCAGGGCGGCGGCGAGGAGCGGCAGGGCGAGGTAATAGGGCTGGCGCTCGGTCAGGCAGAGCTTGCACGGCACGTAGCCGAGGCCGTGCTGGAAGATCAGCGCGCCGCCGACGGTGGCGGCGGCGGCGACCAGGACCAGCAGGGCCGCCGGCCGCGGCGCGGTGAGCCGCGCGGCGAGGGCGGGAGCCGGAGGCGCGTGGTTCATGGCGAGAAGCCTCAGAACAGGTAGCGGAAGCCGACGAAGCCGAGCACGCAGACCGCCCCGAACACCGCCGCGACGGCGTTCAGGTGGCGGTCGAGCACGGTGCGGATGCCGACGCCGTAGCGGCCGACGAGGCCCGCCAGGATGAAGAACCGCAGGCCCCGGGTGATCAGCGACAGGACGATGAACCAGAACAGGTCGTAGCCGGCAAAGCCCGACGTGATGGTCACGAGCTTGTAGGGGATCGGGGTGAGACCCTTGAGCAGGATCACCCAGTGTCCGTAATGGGCGTAGGCCTCCCGAAAGGCGTCGGCGCCCTTGTCAAGCCCGTAGAGGTGGAACAGCCAGGCGCCGATCGAATCGTAGAGCAGCGCTCCGATGGCGTAGCCGGCGATCCCGCCGGCCACCGAGGTCAGCGTCGCGATCAGCGCGTAGGTCCAGGCCTTCTCGGGCCGGGTCACCGCCATCGGCACCAGCATCACGTCCGGCGGGATCGGGAAGAACGAGCTCTCCGCAAAGGAGACCGCGCCGAGCGCGTAGGGAGCCGAGGGGCGCGCGGCGAGCGCGAGGATCCACTCGTAGAGGCGGCGCAGCATCGTGGGGAAAGGCCCGTCTGGGATGAGGTCGGCGTCCTTTGAGCACAGGATTGCGGCGCTGGCGAGAGCGCCGGGACCCGCCTCGGGAGGGCGTTCAGGCGAGCGACAGCCGCACGCGCCGGTTCTGCTTGCCCTTCTTCTCGATCGCCGTGACGGTGGCGGTGCCGATCTCGCCCGTGCGGTTCACATGGGTGCCGCCGCAGGGCTGGAGGTCGAGGCCCTCGATCGCCACCAGCCGCACCCGGCCGCTGCCCATCGGCGGCTTCACCGACATCGTCTTGACGAGGCCGGGATTGGCCAGAAGCTCCTCGTCGCTGATCCAGCGCGTCGTCACGGCGGCATCCTGGGCGATCATCTCCCGCAGGCGCGCCGTCACCGCCTCCTTGTCGAGGCCGGCATCCGGGATGTCGAAATCGAGCCGGCCCTCGCCGTCGCCGATCGCGCCGCCGGTGACCGGGTAGGGAAGGGCGACCGAGAGCAGGTGCAGGGCGGTGTGGACCCGCATGCGGGCATGGCGCAACGGCCAGTCGAGGACGAGCCGGACCCGCTCGCCCGGCGCCGGCAGAGCGGTGCCCGGCGCGACACGGTGCAGGATCGTGCGCTTGTCGGGGCCGTAGACGGTGTCGAGGATCGCGATCTCGCCGCCATCCTCCCGCACGAGCCGGCCGCGGTCGCCGGGCTGGCCGCCGCCCTGCGCGTAGAACAGGGTCCGGTCGAGAACGAGGCCGGCCTCGTCCGCCGCCACGATCCGGCCTTCCGCCTCGCGGAGATACGCATCGTCGCGGAAGAGGAGTTCGGTGGACATGCATGCGCTCCGTTCTCGAGGGAGCGCGACACTGCCCCGGCGCCGCGTCGCCGTCGAGGGAGAGTTTACGTTAACCATCTCGGTTAGCGAAACCGCAGGGTTGATCGTGCTTAACCTCTGGTCAGTCGAGACCGAGCCCGCGATGATCGCCACCCCGACCTTCCCGGACCTGTCGGCCCTCGTGGTCGACGAGAGCCTGTATATCCGCCGCATCGTGCGCGACATGCTGATGCGCGTCGGCATCAAGCGCCTGCTCGAGGCGCCGGACGGCGCGGAGGCGCTGGGCGTGCTCGCCGAGAGCAAGCCCGATCTCGTCGTGCTCGACTGGGACCTGGCGATCCTGTCCGGCGAGGAGTTCATTCGCCTCGCCCGCACGCCCGCGACCTCGCCCGCCCCGACCGTGCCGATCATCCTGATGCTGGCCCAGCCGCGCCGCAACGTGGTCGACCGGGCGATCAATCTCGGGGTCAACGAGATCATCGCCAAGCCGTTCTCGCCCAAGACCCTGTGGTCGCGCCTCGACGAGGTGATCAACCGGCCGCGGCCGTTCTCGCAGGTCAAGAGCCTGCTGCGGCCCCAGCCGCGGCTGCCCGCCGCGGCGGTGGTCAAGGGCATGCTCTGACGCGGTCGAGCACGCGCGGCGATTTAATCCGCGAGTCTAAAGTCTTATCCCGGGCGCCGTAATCCGGCTTTCGGCCGGCTCGACCTTTGTCCAGTATCCGGCACCAAACCGGGCGCCCTGCCGTCCGGACGGACAGGGAGAGACCCATGCTCACGCGCCTCGCCGCCATCGCCGCCGTCTGGGCGGCCATCGCCGGCCCGGCCGCCGCCCAGGACGTCGTCCGCCTCGGCAACCTGAAATTCGCCCATTACGGCGCGATCTCCTACATGAAGGAGATCGCCGGCAAATATAACCTCAAGATCGACGAGAAGCAGTTCGCCAAGGGCGCCGACATCTATCCGGCGATGGCGGTCGACCAGATCGACATCGCGGCCTCGGGCGCCGACGGCGCGGTGGCGGCGCGCGGCAACGGCGTGAAGCTCCTGGTGGTGGCGGGCTTCGCCAATGGCGGTGTGCGCATCCTCGGCCGGCCCGATCTCGGCGCCAAGACGCTTGCCGACGTGAAGGGCAAGAAGGTCGCGGTGGTGCGCGGCGGCACCCAGGACCTGATGCTGCTGGCCGAGCTGGAGAAGAACGGCCTGACCTGGTCGGAGCGGCCGGGCAAGGACGTGCAGCTCGTCTACTTCAACAACTACGCCGACCTGAACCAGGCACTCGCCCAGAAATACGTCGACGTGATCTGCCAGAGCGAGCCGCAATCGACGCAGGCGATCTCGAACGGCTGGGGCTACGAGATCGTCAAGCCCTACGACACCCCGGTCGGCGTGCCCTACCGCCCGCTGGTCATGACCGAGAAGATGTATACCGAGAAGCCCGAGGTCGCCGCCCGCGTCCTCAAGCTGTTCGTCGAGGCGACCAAGACCTTCATCGAGAAGCCGGACCTCGCCGAAAAGTACGTCCGCGACACGGTCTTCAAGGGCCAGCTCAGCAGCAAGGATTTCCGCGACTCGATGGAGAACGCGGACTACACCTACGACATGCCGGCCGGTCACATGCAGGTCACGGCCGACCTGATGCACAAGTATGGTCTCGGCAAGATGGTGAACCCGCCCAAGGGCGACGCCGAATGGGTCAAGCTCGACCTGCTCGAGAAGGCGAAGGCCGAACTCGGCGCCAAGACCAACTGAGCCGGTCCGGAGACCTTTCGTGAACCGCCTCTCCGCCTTCCGCGGCGCCTTTCTGCCGATCGGGCTGCTGATCCTCTGGGAGATCGCCAGCCGGGCCGGCCTGTTCTCCGCCGTGGTGCTGCCGCCGCCGAGCGCGGTGGCCTCGCGCTGGTTTTCCAGCCTCGTCCCGGCCCTGCCCTACGATCCCGCCAGCCAGAGCTACGCCGCCTGGCTGGTGTCCGGCGAGCTGCCGCACGACGCGGTGGCGAGCCTCGGCCGGGTGATCGCGGGCTTCGCCATCGGCGTCGGCCTGGCGCTTCCGGTCGGCCTGCTGATGGGGACGAGCGACCGGCTCTACGGCCTCGTCAACCCGCTCCTGCAGATCCTGCGGCCGATCCCGCCGATCGCCTACATCCCGCTCGCCATCGTCTGGTTCGGGTTGGGCAATCCGCCGGCCCTGTTCCTGATCGCGCTCGGCACCTTCTTCCCGGTCCTCGTCAACACGGTGGCGGGGGTGCGGCAGGTCGATTCGATCTATATCCGCGCCGCGCGCAACCTGGGCGCCAATTCCTGGACGATGTTCCGGCGGGTGATCCTGCCGGCGGCGAGCCCCTTCGTTCTCGCCGGCATGCGCATCGGCATCGGCACCGCCTTCATCGTGGTGATCGTCGCCGAGATGATCGCGGTCTCGGACGGGCTCGGCTACCGGATCCTGGAGGCGCGGGAATACATGTGGTCGGACAAGATCATCGGCGGCATGCTGACGATCGGCATCCTCGGCCTCGTCATCGACGGCGCGATGTCGCGCCTCAACGACCACCTGCTGCGCTGGCATCGCGGCCTGGAGCGCTGACACCATGACCGCGACCGCAACGCTCCGCCCGTCGGAGCCCGCCGCCCGGCCCGGGCCGGGGGCTGCCGAGATCACGATCGCGCACGCCTCGAAGGTGTTCGGCACCGACGAGGGGGCCGTGGTGGCGCTCGAGGACGTCACCGCGGCGATCCCGAGCGGCCAGTTCGTCTGCCTGCTGGGGCCGTCGGGCTGCGGCAAGTCCACCCTGCTCAACGCCATCGCGGGATTCTCGCCGCTCACCGCGGGCGAGATCCGCATGAACGGGCACAGGATCGTCGATCCGGGCCCCGACCGGGGCATGGTCTTCCAGGAATACGCC
Source organism: Methylobacterium aquaticum (assembly GCF_016804325.1). Lineage (NCBI taxonomy): Bacteria > Pseudomonadati > Pseudomonadota > Alphaproteobacteria > Hyphomicrobiales > Methylobacteriaceae > Methylobacterium > Methylobacterium aquaticum. The sequence goes on along the minus strand of NZ_CP043627.1, from coordinate 1,610,638 downwards.
CTGTTTCCCTGGATGAGCGTGGAGCAGAACATCCGCTTCGGCCTCGACATCAAGGGCGTGGCGCGCGGGCAGGCCGACACGGTCGTCGCCGGCATCGCCCAGAAGCTCGGCCTGTCCGACTTCCTCGGCCGCTTCCCGAAGGACCTGTCGGGCGGCATGCGCCAGCGCGTCGCCATCGCCCGCATCCTGGCCCTCGACCCGCCGGTGATGCTGATGGACGAGCCGTTCGGCGCCCTCGACGCGCTGACCCGGCGCACCCTCCAGGACGAGCTGCTGCGGATCTGGGCCGAGTACCGCAAGACCATCGTGTTCGTGACCCACTCGATCGAGGAGGCGATCTACCTCGCCGATCGCATCGTCGTCCTCACCTACCGCCCGGGCCGGATGAAGCGCGACCTGATCGTGCCGCTGCCCCGCCCGCGCGACACGGCCTCGTCCGAGTTCAACGCGCTGAAGCGCGAGCTTGCCGGGCTGGTGATGGAGGAGCAGCAGCGCTTCACCCAGGCCGAACTGAAGGGCACGGCGGTCGACTGACCGTCGAAGCCTGCCGATCGTCCCGGTGAGTCTGCGGGTGGCGCGGCACGATCGCGGCTTTGCGTTCCGCCCGGAGCCACGTAAGCTTCCCGTCATGTGATGGGCTCGTCGCCCCGCGAGGGTGCGACCATGAAGGATATCGGCATCGCCGATGAGGGATGAGACGGTCGTCTCCGTGCCGGCGCGCGCCGCGGAGTACGCCGAGACAGCGCGCGCGACCGCGCCTCCGCCACGCGTGGCGGAGGAGGATGGACCACGCCGGAGCGAGCGGCGCGCCTATGCGGCGCTCGATCTCGGCACCAACAATTGCCGGCTGCTGATCGCCGAGCCGGCGCCCTACGGGTTCCGGGTGATCGACGCCTTCTCGCGCATCGTCCGCCTCGGCGAAGGCTTAGGCAGCACCGACCGCCTGAGCGACGACGCCATCGACCGCACCGTCGACGCGTTGGCGGTGTGCCTCGGCAAGATGCGCTCCCGCGGCGTGGTGCGGTCAAAGTCGATCGCCACCGCCGCCTGCCGGCTCGCGGTGAACGGCCAGGCCTTCGTCGAGCGCGTCCACCGCGAGGTCGGCCTCGATCTCGAAGTGGTGGACCGGCGCACGGAAGCCTATCTCGCCGTCACCGGCTGCGCGGCGCTCGCCGACCGGCACGCCGAATCGGTGGTGATCTTCGATATCGGCGGCGGCTCGACCGAGATCGTCTGGCTCGACGGCTCCGCCGCGCTCGCCCGCAGCGCCGACCCGACCCTGCGCATCCGCGCCTGGGATTCCCTTCCCGTGGGCGTCGTCACCCTGGCCGAGCGCTATGGCGGGGCCGACGTGACCCGCCCGGTCTTCGAGGGCATGGTCGAGGAGGTCGCCGACCGCCTGACCAAGTTCGCGCTGATCGCCGGTGCCGCGGCGCATGCGCCGAACTTCCACCTGCTCGGCACCTCCGGCACGGTGACGACGCTCGCCGCCACCCATCTGCGCCTGCCGCGCTACGACCGACGGCGGATCGACGGGCTGTGGATGCGCGACCGCGAGGTCACCGAGGCGATCGACGGCCTGCTCGCCACGCGGCTGTCCGACCGGGCGCAGAATCCCTGCATCGGCCGCGACCGGGCCGACCTGGTGCTCGCCGGCTGCGCCATCCTGGAGGCGATCCGCCGCGCCTTCCCGTCCGAGCGCCTGCGCATCGCCGATCGCGGCCTGCGCGAGGGCCTCCTGATGAACATGATGCGCGAGGACGGCGTCTGGCGCCGGGGCGTACGACCGGGCTGACGACCGCTCCGGGCTTGCGCATGAGAGCCCGGAGCGTCATTGACCTTGGACGATTTTTTTCGATCATCGAAGGTCACGGGATATGAGCGATCGTCGCGGCGGCGGCCTGCGGGGCGACCTGAAGCAGCGGGTCAAGACCGGGCGCGGGCGCACGGTCTCCTCCAAGCTCTGGCTCGAACGCCAGCTCAACGACCCCTACGTCGCCCGCGCCCGGCGCGAGGGCTACCGCTCGCGGGCGGCCTTCAAGCTGATGGAGATCGACGACCGCTTCCGGCTCCTCAAGCCGGGCCAGCGGGTGGTCGATCTGGGAGCCGCGCCCGGCGGCTGGTCGCAGATCGCCGCCGCCAAGGTCGGCAGCCATCCCGGCGCCCCGATGCCGCGGGGCCGGGTGGTCGGCATCGACCTTCTCGAGATCGAGCCGATGCCCGGCGTCGACTTCGTCACCCTCGACTTCCTCGATCCGACCGCGCCCGGGCTCCTCACCGAGATGCTGGGGGGACCTGCCGACGTCGTGATGTCGGACATGGCCGCCAACGCCACCGGCCACAAGAAGACCGACCACCTGCGCATCATGGGGCTGGCCGAGACGGCGCTGGCGTTTGCCCGCGAGATCCTGGCGCCGGGCGGCACCTACCTCGCCAAGGTCTTGCAGGGCGGCACCGAGGGCGGGTTGCTCACCGATCTGAAGCGCGATTTCGCGAGCGTGCGCCACGTCAAGCCGGCGGCGAGCCGGGCGGATTCGAGCGAGCTCTACGTCCTGGCCACCGGCTATCGCGGCGCCGAGGCGACGGATGGTCCGTATCGCGAGACCGATGACGGCGACGAGGATGACGAGGCGGGCTGGCGGCCGTGACCCCGGCGGCGGCGATCGACCGCGCCCGGGCGCTCCTCCTGGCGGAGGGGTTTTCCGAGATCGGGCAGGGGACGCGGGGCGAGAGCTTCTACTTCGGGCTGCCCGGTGCCGAGGGGCAGGTGCGGGTGGCGAACCATGCTCGGACGCCGAAGCAGCGGCTCAAGCATCCGGAGGTGGTGGCGAGCCTTGTGGTGACGGGGCCGTTGTCGGAGGTGGCTTTGCGGGAGCGCTTGAGCGCGACCTTACGGGATTTTCGGGGGCGGCAGGGGCGGCTAGCGATGGCGATCGAGCCACCCTGACGCCTGTGAGGCGAATGCGTTTTCCTCTCCTGTTAAGGCGAGGATGTGCCCCTTCCTCCGATCGGCTCGTCCACGTGAGTGGCTGCTTTCCCGGCGCGTCCATCTCCTATTTCAAGTTCGGATGTGCGCAAAACAGGTGTTTTCCGACATTCAAGGTGTGTTGGTGTATCCTGCCGGGCGCTCCATGTGGCTGCTCCCGACCCGTTGCGGACTCCGGATGCGCGCCAGCAACCTCAAAGTTAGCTACTTGGGGCTCCGTAGGTATTCCTGCATTAATATACGCTAACGGCACTCATGAGCCCGAACGATCTCCGCGCACCGGGAGAGCGCCATATCGAGCGCCGCACGGGACGGCGCGGCACTCAAACTGATGCGTATTCCAGGGTGGCTCTCCGGCTTTCTTGAAAACGAGGACGAAGAGGCAACGCGAACCCCTGCCGATTCAAACAGCTCGGCTGGCGCATTTGTCGGAATAAAGATGTGAGGCGAAGGCGGATTTCCGCGTAGGCCGGGGAAAAATTCCGTTGCAAGACTGTGTCGAGCCTCGACCTCAAGCCGCTGGCTTTCGACCTGCTTATTCACGCCGCCGCTTTCGATCCATTGGATAGCGACCTCCATCATGAGCGGAGCCATACTCCAGCTTGTGGCGTAGACGGCGGAACTCAGCTTCCCGATCATCTGGCCCTTACCCCAGACAAATCCGGTCCGGAGCCCGGCAGCTACGGTTTTGGAAAGTGTCGAAACGAACAGGATCTGCGCGCCGGAATGTAGAGCGGCCATGGGCTTTGTATCTGTCAATGGGCCATAGGCATCATCCTCTATGATGAGCGTCCCGACGCGGGAGGCTGCTGTCAGCAACTCCTGCCGGCGCGGCAGGGACCAGATTTTCCCGGTGGGATTGTGCAGGGTCGGTACCAATATCGCTGCATCGACAGCAGCATCCGACAACGCTTTCGGTAGAACGCCGTTATCGTCCATCCTCAGGTCTGTGGCCTTCATTCCAAGGCCTTGCGCCAACGCCACGACGCCTGAGTAGGTCTGTTCCTCGACACCAAGGGATTTGATATCGATGACATTAAGGATCGCTGCGAGTGCGGCTTGACCACCAGCGACAGGCACAACCTCTTCCGGTCGCGCAAATATCCCGCGTGTTTCCAACCAACGAACGCCAGCGATCCGCAACCGATCAACCAGCCTTTGGGACGCATAGTCACGCCAGTCTGTGTTAGGCGCCCTAACGACTTGCTCTATTGTTGCTAAAAACCCGTCGTCTTGCGTCGCAACGGGAGTATTCATGGAGAGGTCCAGGATTGCGGGATCGTCCGCACGGGAAGCGAATATTTCGGCGGCCCTGCTACGGCCGAGAATATATGTGCCTCGTCCGACTTCACCATGTATCAGGTGACGGCGCGATGCCTCGCGATAAGCTTTGGTCACCGTCGAGGTGTCGAGGCCCAGCCGCCACGCGATATCGCGATGAGGCGGCAGCCGATCACCAACTTTCAACTCGCCCGTCTCGATCGCGCGCTCGATTGCGTCCGCCAATGCGAGATAGCGCGATCCATTCGATGAAATTTTCGGAGTCCATGTCATTATTGTTTGCCAGACAATGTTCGACTTGAGTCGAGCAATATTGGCGATCACAGTCGGCCGAGCAAGCCCACAAGACCGAAAAAGCCGATGTCGCGGAGCCCGTCAATGAAAACCAACTCTCGATCAACCACCCTTGCGCTCGCTGCGGCTTTTGCGGCGGTGGCGATATGGGGAGCTTCAGCTCCTGCTACGGCAGTGGCCGGACGTAGCATTCCACCAGAGTTGATTGGCGGGCTGCGCTCTCTTCTGGCCGGCATCATTCTATTTCCGCTCCTGCTGCGGTTTCGCGATCGTTTTCCTCCAACATGGGCAGAGCGAGCAGAGCTCATCGCTGGCGGACTGTTTGGCTTCATGGCCTACCCGCTTCTGCTCAGCATCGGTGTCCTGAAAACATCGGTAACCCATGCCTCGGTGATCCTGGCGTCAGCGCCGATGTTCACGGGCCTGCTCAGTTTCCTGATCACTGGCCTATGGCCCAAGGTTCTCTGGTGGGGCGGTAGTGTCGTTTCCTTGTCGGGAGTTGTTATCTTGATGAATTTGCGCGGCCCGACAGCAACAACGGCAACATCGGCGACGCTGCTGGGGGACGGCCTTGTTTTGCTTTCGGTTTTATTCGCCGGCGTCGGCTATGTGTATGGTGGGCGAAGTTCTTCGCGGATTGGTCAATGGCCGGCGACAGCCTGGTCGATCGCCGTGGGAGCGTTGGCCTTCGCGCCATTCACAATCCCCCGGGCAATCACTTTCGACTGGTCCGCGCCCACCACCCTTGAGCTATCCGCACTGATATTCCTGGTGCTGTTCGTCACGATCGTTGGCTACGCGTTATGGTTTTACGCTTTGGGTGAAGCTGGCGCAGCATCAGTTGCTCCAATTCAATTTTTGCAGCCGGTCGTTGGCATCGCTATAGCCGTTTCCTTTTTGGGCGAGGCACTTTCTCTCAATGTCATGATCTCCGGAGCGCTCATCATATTTGGCGTCTGGTTGACGCGCCGGGTATGACGCAAAGCCGGCGAGCCTCGATCAGTGATGAAAAACATGTGTTTGTAGATAGCAGGAGTATTCAACCGCGAAGCGCCTCGAACTCGGCGATAGAGAATATCCGATAAACCCTGTCACATTGGCAGGATGTGCGGAAACGCAACGTGAGGGGTTCCCCTGAGGAATCTCCCTCACCCCGCCTGCTTCGCCGCATCCGCTAGAAACTCCGCCACCGCCTCCACGAAGGGCTGCCCATAGGCATCCCGCTTGCGCTCGCCCACCCCGTGGACCGAGCGCAGGGCCCAGAGGTCGACGGGTTTCGCGCGCGCCATCTCGATCAGGGTGCGATCGGGAAAGATCATATAGGCGGCGACGCCCTCCTGGCGGGCGAGCGTCGCGCGCAAGCCCCGCAGGTGCTGGAACAGCGCCTCGTCGGCCTCGGACAGGCCCAGCGAATCGTCGCGGTCAGTGGCGCCGCGGCGGCGCTCTTTCGGCGCCTTCGGCTCGGGATCGGGGCGCAACTGCACCGGCTCGCGGCCGAACAGGATCGCCTCGCCCTTGTCGGTGAGCGAGAGGCCGCCGTAACCGTCGCCGTTCTCGGCCACGGCGCCCGCGGCGAAGAGCTGGCGCAGGATCGCCCGCCAGGCGGCCACCGGCTTGTCGGAGCCGACCCCGAAGGTCTTGAGCTGGACGTGGCCGTTGCGGCGGATCTGCTCGCTCTCCTTGCCGTGGACGAGGTCGCAGATATAGGCCGCGCCGAAGCGCTGGCCGGTGCGCACCACCGCGGAAAGAACCTTCTGCGCCGCCACCGTGCCGTCGATCAGCGAGACGCCGCCGCGGCACAGGTCGCAGCGGCCGCAAGGAGCGCTCTGCTCGCCGAAATAGCCGAGCAGCGATTGCCGCCGGCAGGTCGCGCCCTCGCACAGCCCGATCATCGCCTCGAGCTTGCGGCGCTCGACCCGGCGGCGGTCGTCGGGCACCTCCTTCTCGTCGATCTGGCGGCGGCGGAGCGCCATGTCGTCGAGGCCGTAGAGGGTGAGCGTGTCGGCCGGCAGCCCGTCGCGGCCGGCGCGGCCGATCTCCTGGTAGTAGCTCTCGATCGTCGAGGGCATGTCGGCGTGGCAGACGTAGCGCACGTCCGGCTTGTTGATGCCCATGCCGAAGGCGATGGTCGCCACCACCACGACGCCGTCCTCCTGGAGGAAGGTGTCCTGGTTGCGCATCCGCACGCTCTGTTCGAGCCCGGCATGGTAGGCGAGCGCGTTGAAGCCGTCCTGCTGCAGGATCTCGGCGATCTGCTCGGTGCGCTTGCGCGACGAGCAATAGATGATGCCGCTCTCGGCCTTGCGCGGGCGCAAGAAACGCGAGAGCTGGCGCGTCGGGTGCTCCTTCGGCGCGAAGGTCAGGCGGATGTTCGGCCGGTCGAAGGAGTGGACGAAGAGTTCGGGCTTGCGGCCGCGGGGAAACAGCCGCTCGGAGATGTCGGCCCGGGTCGCGGCATCCGCCGTCGCGGTGAGCGCCACGGTCTGCACGTCGCCGAGCGCCTCGCGGGCGCGGGCGAGATCGCGGTATTCGGGCCGGAAATCGTGGCCCCATTGCGAGACGCAATGCGCCTCGTCGACGGCGAGCCGCCGGACGCCGGCCCCCTGCAACGCCTCGATCAACCCTTCCATCAGGAGCCGCTCGGGCGAGACGAAGAGCAGGCGCAAGCTCCCCTGGCGGATGCCGCGCCAGGTCTCGCGGGCGCTCGATTCCGAGACCGACGAGTTCAGGGTGCCGGCCGCGACGCCGAAGGCCTCCATCTGCTTCACCTGGTCGTGCATCAGCGCGATCAGGGGTGAGACGACGACGGTCAGCGATTCCTCCACCAGGGCGGGGAGCTGGTAGGTCATCGACTTGCCCGAGCCCGTCGGCATCACCGCGAAGACGTCGCGCCCGTCGAGCACGGCGCCGATCACCTCGGCCTGGCCGGGACGGAAATCCTCGTAGCCGAAGGTTTTGCGAAGGGCGGCGCGGGCCTCGTCGAGGCGGTCTGTCATGGGGTTCGATCGCTCTGCGCGGCCTTGCGACGGAGCGCGAGGCGTGTAGACATGCTGGCGACGGTGTCTACACAGGATCGCGTCCCATGTCGCTCAACATCCGCAGCCAGGAGGTGAATCGGCTGGCTGACAAATTGGCGACGATGGCCGGCGTGAGCAAGACGGAAGCGGTCCGCTTGGCGCTGGCCGCCGAGATCGCCCGCCGTGAGGAATCCGTGCCGCTCGTCGAGCGCATCAAGCCGATCCAGGACTATATCGCGTCGTTCCCGCGCACCGGGCTGAAGGCGGACAAGGCCTTCTTCGACGATCTGAACGGCGAACCCTGATGTTCGTCGACGCCTCGGCGATCGTCGCGATCCTGCTCAAGGAGACCGGGGCGACGGATCTGACCAACCAGATCGATGATGCGCAGGATCCGGTCACCTCGACCCTCGCGGTCTTCGAAGCCGTCACTGCGATCAGCCGCGAGGCTGGCCTGTCCGTCGAGGATGCCGAACGGCAGGTGAGGGGATTCATGGCGATCAGCCGCATCGGGCTCGTCGCCGTGGCAGAGGCCGAGGTCAACGGCGCCCTCGTGGCTTACGCCCGCTACGGCAAAGGGCGGGGCCATCCCGCGCGGCTCAATCTCGGCGACTGCTTCTCCTATGCGTGCGCAGCCGTCCGCGGCCTGCCGATCCTGTTCGTCGGCAACGATTTCAGCCGCACTGCGCTGCCGCCGACGCTCTGAGGCCGTTCAGGCGCGCACGCTGCCCTCCGCCACCTGCACCACGTCCGCCCGTCCGCCCAGCTCCCCGAACAGCACCGGATCGGCCCCGGTCATCCAGACCTGCCCCGGCAGGGCTTCGAGCGCGTCGAACAACCCGGCGCGGCGGCGGGGATCGAGATGGGCGGCGACCTCGTCGAGGAGGACCAGGGGGCTGAGCCCGCTCATCCCGGTGACGAGGCGGGCATGCGCCAGCACCAGGCCGATCAGCAGGGCCTTCTGCTCCCCGGTCGAGGCGGTGGCGGCGGGCACGTCCTTCGGGCCGTGGCGGACCACGAGGTCGGAGGCCTGGGGGCCGGCGAGCGTCCGGCCGGCAGCGCGGTCGCGAAAGCGGTTCTGGCGCAAGGTCGCGCGGTAGCGATCCTCGGCATCGACCGCGGGCCAGACCGCCACGAGGTCGTCGATGTCGCCCTCGAGCCGCACCCCGGCCCAGGGGAAGGGCGAGGCCTCGTCGCGGGTGGACAGGATCAGGCTGTCGAGCCGTTCCACGGTCTCGCGGCGGGCGAGCGCCACGGCGACGGCGAGTTCCGCTACCTCGCGCTCGACGGCGTCGAGCCAGGGCCCGTCGTCGGGCCGCTCCTCCAGCAGGCGGTTGCGCGAGCGGAGCGCCCGCTCCATCGCGCTCACCCGGGCGCCGTGGCCGGCATCGACGGCGAGCACCAGCCGGTCGAGGAAGCGGCGGCGGTCGCCCGCCGGCCCGCGAAACAGCGCGTCGAGATCGGGGGTGAGCCAGACCACCCGCACCTGCTCGGCGAACGCCGTAGGGGAGGGCGCGGTGGCTCCGTCGATGCGGCAGAGCCGGCCGCCGCGCTCGTCGCGCCCCCGCGGCGGCTCCCAGGCGGTGCCGATGCGGTGGTCGCCGTTGGGGCCTTCGAGCATCAGCGACACCGCGAAGCCGCCGGCCCCGCCCTCGCGCGCCATCCCGGACAAATCCGCCCGGCGCAGGCCCCGTCCGGGGGCGAACAGCGACAGGGCCTCCAGGATGTTGGTCTTGCCGGCCCCATTCTCCCCCACCAGCGCGACGAAGTGGCGCCCGACCGCGAGGTCGAGGTCGGCGTGGTTGCGGAAGTCGCGGGCGATCAGCCGGGTGACGCGCAAGGGATTGGGCTCGGTCATCCCCGGGCCATATCACAGGTCGTCGTCTAGGCCCGCCATGTCGCGTGCGCCGTGGATGATCCGATCGATCATCACGATCTCGGTCTGGATGCGGTACAGGATCAGGTCGTTGCCTGCGACCAGCATACGCACGTCAAGGCCGATCTCAGGAGAAGGTTTGCCGCGGAACGGATGGAACGCGAGGCTGAGGCAGCGCTCCTTGAGCGCGGCGACGAATCGTCGAGCCCGAACGGGGCTATCGGTCGCAATGTCGTCGCCGACATCCCTGAGGTCCTTGGCTGCGGGCGCGGAGATGACGACGCGCCTCACGCCTCGCTATCCGGGGTCCTGTAGCGTTCCTCCAACTCGGCGAACACGCTCTCGGCCGGCTGATAGTTGCCGCCCTCCACACCTTCGCGCAACGCCTGCCGGAGGCGCGCGATCTGGGCCTCCCGGCTGCTCAGCAGACGCAGGGCCTCTTCCACGACCTCACTTTCCGAACCGTACCGGCCGGTTCCGACGAGAGCATCGAGAAGGGACGCGGAAGGGGAATCGAGGGAGACGGATCTCGACATGTCACGAATGTGCGCGCGACTCTCGCCGCGCGCAATCCCATCCTCACACCCGCATCGGCATCAGCACGTAGAGCGCCGGCGCGCCCTCGCGGTCCTGGATCACCGTCGGCGAGCCCGGATCGGCGAGGCGGAAGAGCGCGGTGTCGCCGTCGAGCTGGGCCGTGATGTCGAGGAGGTAGCGGGCGTTGAAGCCGATATCGAGCGGGCCCGACTCGTAGTCGACGTCCAGTTCCTCGGTCGCCGAGCCCGAATCCGGGTTATTGACCGAGAGCGACAGGCGCCCGTCGGTCATCGCGAGCTTCACCGCGCGGCCGCGCTCGGAGGAGATGGTCGAGACGCGGTCGACCGCCTTGGCGAACTGGTCGCGCTCGACCGTCAGGCGCTTGTCGTTGCCGGTCGGGATGACGCGGGCGTAGTCCGGGAAGGTGCCGTCGATCAGCTTCGAGATCAGGGTGACGCCCGACGAGAAGCTGAAACGGACCTTGGCCGACGAGATCTCGACGCCGACGGTCTCGCCGCCATCCTCGACGAGCTTCTGGATCTCGGCCACGGCCTTGCGCGGCACGATGATGCCCGGCATGCCGCCGCTGCCCTCCGGCGCCTCCATCTGGACGCGGGCGAGGCGGTGGCCGTCGGTGGCCACCGCCCGCAGCTTGAGCGAGCCTTCCGCCTCGATGGTGTGGAAGAAGATGCCGTTGAGGTAGTAGCGCGTCTCCTCGGTCGAGATCGCGAACTGGGTCTTGTCGATCAGGCGCTTGAGGTCGGCGGCCGGCAGCTCGAAGGCGTGCGGCAGCTCGCCGGCGGCGAGATCGGGGAAATCGGCCTCCGGCAGGGCGCCGAGGGTGAAGCGCGAGCGGCCCGAGCGGATCAGCATCTGGCCGGTCTCGCCGCTGGTCTCGAGCGAGACCTGGGCGCCGTCGGGCAGTTTCCGGACGATGTCGTAGATGACGTGGGCCGGCACCGTGATGGCGCCGCCATCGACCACGTCGGCGGGGATCGTCTCGGTCACCTCGATGTCGAGGTCGGTGGCCTTGAGCTGGAGGCCGTCCGGCCCGAGCGCAGCAGCACGTTCGACAGGATCGGGATCGTGTTGCGCCGCTCCACGACGCGGTGCACGTGGCCGAGCGACCGAAGAAGGGCCGCGCGCTCGACGGTGACTTTCATCAGGGTGATCCGTGTCTCGAACGACCGACCGTTCAAGGCCGGCAACCGCACTCGTTGCCCCGTGCACGCACGGGACGGGAACTTTGGCGAAGGCGCTCCCCGAACGCAAGCCGGCGGGGAAGGCTCATCCACGAGCCTCCCCCGCGCGCATCGCGCAGGGTTATCGATTCCGGCGCCTCAATCCTGGAGCATGCGCTTCAGGAGCTCGACCTCGTCGCAGAGCGCCGTGTCCTCGCCGATCGCCTTCTCGATCTTGCGCACCGCGTGGAGCACCGTGGTGTGGTCGCGCCCGCCGAAGCGCCGGCCGATCTCCGGCAGGGAGCGGAGTGTCAGCACCTTCGAGAGGTACATGGCGATCTGGCGCGGCTTGACCACCGCGGCGGTGCGGCGCTCGGAGAGGATGTCGGAGCGCGAGACGTTGTAGCGGCTCGCCACCAGCTTCTGGATGTCCTCGATCTTGACCCGCTTCGGCTCGCGGTTCTTCACGAGGTCGCGGATCGCCGTCTCGGCGGTGTCGAGGGTGACCGGCGCCCCGGTCAGCGTGGCGTGGGCGAGCAGCCGGTTGACCGCGCCTTCGAGGTCGCGGCCGTTGGCGGTGATCGCCTTGGCCACGTATTCGGCGACCGCGGGACCGACCTCGAAGGCCGGGTGCGAGGCCCGCACCGCTTCGAGGCGCGATTGCAGGATCGAGGCGCGCAGGGCCTCGTCGAGGGTGCCGATCTCGACCACGAGACCGCCGGCGAGGCGCGAGCGGACGCGCTCGTCGAGGGCCTCCAGCTCCGTCGGCGGCCGGTCGGCCGCCACCACCACCTGGCGCCCGGCATCGATGAGGGCGTTCAGGGTGTGGCCGAACTCGGCCTGGATCGAGCGGCCCTGGATGAACTGCACGTCGTCGAGGATCAGGACGTCGATCGCCCGCAGCTTCTCCTTGAAGGCCAGCGCGCTCTGGGTCTTCAGCGCGTTGACGAAGCCGTACATGAAGCGGTCGGCGGTGAGGTAGATCACCCGGCGGCCGGCATTCTTCACGGAATGGCCGATGCCGTGGAGGAGGTGGGTTTTCCCTAAGCCCACGCCGGCATGGAAGTAGAGCGGGTTGTAGAGGGCGGGACCGCCGTCGTGGCGGGCGACCCGCTCGGCGGCGGCATGCGCCAGGGCGTTCGAGCGGCCGACCACGAAGCTCTCGAAGGTCAGGCGCGCATCGAGCGGTGCGCCGCCGAGATCGCCCTCCGGGGCGGACCCGCGGGCGGCACGCTCGGGCTCGGGCAACTCGACGACCGGGCTCGGGCTCGCGGTGGGGCGCGGGCTCGGGGCCGGCTTCGTCAGCGCGGCGGCGCCCGGCCGGGCCGGCGCCATCGCGCCGCGCACCCCGACTTCCAGGCTCTCGATGCCGTCGGCCTCGCTGCGGAAGGTGGCCAGCACCCGGTCGATGTAGTGCGACTCGATCCAGCTCTTGAGGAACCGGGTCGGGACGGTCAGGCGGGCGACGCCGCCGGAAACGTCCTGCAATTCGAGCCGGGCAAACCAGCTCGCGAACACGTCCTCGCCGAGTTCCGCCCGCAGGCGGCGCTTCACCCGTTGCCAGGCTCCCGCGATCTCGGCGGCTGCGACGTCGCGGCCGTCATCGCCATTGCCGCCACGGCCGGAACCGACCCCTTCCGCCAAGCTGCCGTCCACACGCATGACTGGTCCCTTCTCGGCCCGGTGACGGCTGCCCGCTCCCGGTCCGTACGCAGATACGCTTGCCGCCCGGGCCCCGAACGAGGGGATGGGCGGCGGGGTCGAAGGCCCGGGAAGTCAACTCCCTCCCGGCCTTTGTCCCCTTGGTTCATCCCGGTCTATCAACAACTGGTCTCGTTTCTCTTAAAGGCCTGAAGCCTCCAAATCCGCGAGGCGCCGCCGAGGCTTGGCGGCACGACGCGGCGATCCCGCGGGTGTTGCGCCGCGGTCGGGGCCGGTCGGTCGATCGAGAGCGGGACGAGACCCGCGCGAGCGGCGGGCATGGACAAAAGCTAGGCTGTCCAGGGGATGCTTCGCAACAGGAACGATCGGCGGCAGGGTGAACCGATCGTTACACCGATCCCTCGCCCACGCCCGATCCACAGCCTGTCCGGCGGCAACGTGCTGGAATCGTGACCGTTTCGTTGAAGTGCCCGTCGGCCCTGCGAAAGACCCGTGCGAACTCAAGGGCTTGTCGAGAATGGGGAGGGCGCCGGGGACAGGCCGGTGGAAATCGCCGCCGTGTCTCCCGCGCACTTGACAGGCGCTTCCGCCGCTCCAGGCCAGGGGATCACGGTCAGTTCGGGCCACAGCGCCCGGGCCCGCTCCGCCTTGGCGGCGTAGGCCGGCCCGTTGGCGAGGGCGGGGTTGGGGCGCAGGACCATCCCGAACAGGTCGGCGAGGCCGAACGGCGCGGCGATCGACAGCGTGTCGTCCGGCTCGAGCCGCACCCCGACCGCGTGGACCACCGCCGCGTAGCGGGCGAGCGCGGCGTCGGCGCTCGGAAGGGGAGGGTAGGGGCCGCCGAAGCGGCGCTCGAACCACAGATGGACGCGGGCCTGGTTGCGGATCTCGACCGGGCCGACGCCCTCCGCGAGCACGGGGGCCGCGCGACGCAGGACCGCGTCCTCGGCGTCCCAGGAGAGGTCGATATCGTCGAAGTAGATCAGGTCGTAGTCGCGGATGCCGTGGCCGCGCGGACGGCCGGTCAAGGCGTTCCAGACCGTCTGGTACAGGCAGCCGGCGACGAGGCGCCATTGCGGCAGGGCGAGGTGGCGGGCCTTCGCCAGGAGCGCCGTCAGGTCGGGGTCGGACCGGATGATGGCGGCGAGCCGCAATCGGTGCTCAGCCTCGTCAGGACCTGCGTGACTAGGCTTCACAGTTGGCTGTGTGATCACGGCAGGGTGTCCGGCTCTCTCACCTCATCCTGAGGTGTCAGTCCATCATTGATGGACTGACCTCGAAGGAGGGCTCCAGGGATCGCAGAGACTTCTGGAGCCCTCCTTCGAGGCTCCCGTTGGTCACACCTCAGGATGAGGTAAGAGGGTAGGAGCGCCTGTTTTTCGGAGCGCCGACTGACGTGCGCCCTCGAACAGGCACTCCGTGTCACGCGCCGGTATATTCCGCCCACGACATCGGCGTCTCGAACACCTTGACCGAGGACAGGAGCGGCAGGGCCGGCCGCGTCTTCTCCCAGATCCACACCGCAATGTGCTCGGCAGTGGGGTTCTCGAGGCCCGGCACCTCGTTGAGGCAGTAATGGTCGAGGCGTTCGAGCACCGGCCCGAAGGCGGCCTCGACATCGAAGAAATCGACCACCCAGCCGGTCTCCGGGTCGACCGGCCCGTCGAGGGTCAGCTCCACCCGGTAGGAATGGCCGTGCATGCGGTGGCAGCGATGGGTCGCGGGCACGTTCGGCAGCCGGTGCGCCGCCTCGAACGTGAAGGCCTGGGTGATCTTCATCTGTGCATGGTTCTGGGGATTGAGTTGCAAGCGCCTTAGCACCATTGGTCCGGCAGGCGAAATCGCTTGGCGTCGGGCCTAGGGAATCCCGATCAGCTTGTGGGTCTGGAGGCTCAGGCGCCAGCGGGCGTCGCGCAGGCAATGGGCCACCGCGGCTTGCGTGTTGGCGATTCTGTCGGGTCCGTCCATCGGCTGGAGCCAGAGGTGGCGGAAATCGAGCTCGGCCATCGCGTCCGGGTCGAGCTCGGCCTGCGGATAGACGAGCTTCAGCTCGTCGCCGCGTGTGAGGCGCAACGGCGCCCCGGCCTTGGGGCTGACGCAGACCCAGTCGATCCCGGGGGCGGCTCCTGCGTGCCGTTGGTCTCCACCGCCGCCTCGAAGCCGCGGGCATGCACCGCGGCGAGAAGCGCCGCGTCGAGCTGCAGCAGCGGCTCGCCGCCGGTGAACACCACGTAGCGCTTGCCCCGCGCCCCGTTCCAGGTCTGCTCGATCGTCTCGGCCAGGGCCTCCGCATCGGGGAAGCGGCCGCCGCCGATCCCGTCGGTACCGATGAAATCGGTGTCGCAGAAGCGGCAGACGGCGTGCGCGCGGTCGGCCTCGCGCCCGCTCCACAGGTTGCAGCCGGCGAAGCGGCAGAACACCGAGGCGCGCCCGGCCTGGGCGCCCTCGCCCTGGAGGGTGTGGAAGATCTCCTTGACGGCGTAGCTCATGATGTCGATCGTCGGGCGCCGCCGGGTGGCGTCGCGCGCTGCTCCAAAGGGTTCGTGTGGCCGTCCTGCCGTGTCAGATGGGAGCCGCGCCGGCAAGCCCACCGGATGCAGGCCTCCCGCGCAAGGCCGGGGCCCCTTTCTCCCCTGTGGACGGCCCTGTGGGCGGGCACGGGATGGCAGCGCCGCCATGCTCCCGCCACGGATGGCGGGTTGATGGGGACGTCGCGCGGCGCTGTCAAAAGCTTCGCCGTTGCCCTACAATCACGGTCGGTCCGCCGTGCGGTGCCCGGGGCGGCGCGATCGGACGGCCAACTTGAGGTCGGACGGTCGCGGGAGGCGCCGCGAGGCGGCGCCGGCACGACGGGGATCCATCGGAATGTTCACTGCTGCGCTGCTGCCGCGCCTCGCCGGACGCCTCTTCGGCCTCGGCGCCCTTCTGGCTGCCGGGACGGCGGGAGCGGTCACCGCACCGATGCTGGTCGTCGACGTCGATTCCGGCAAGGTGATCTACAACCAGGGCGGCACAGACCCCTGGTACCCGGCCTCGATCACCAAGCTGATGACGACCTACGTCGCCCTCGACATGGTGCGCCAGGGCCGCGCCTCGATGGACCAGCTCCTCACCATCTCGGAGGCCGCCGCGGCCGAGCCGCCCTCCAAGATGGGCTTCAAGCCCGGCACCCAGCTCACCCTCGACAACGCCCTCAAGATCATCATGGTGAAGTCGGCCAACGACGTCGCCTGGGCGATCGGCGAGAATCTCGGCGGCTCGATCGACGGCTTCGCCGCCCAGATGAACGAGACCGCGCAGCGCCTCGGCATGCGCGACAGCCACTGGTACAACCCCAACGGCCTGCCCGATCCGCGGCAATGGACCTCGGCCCGCGACATGGCGGTCCTCGCCCGGGCGCTGCTGCGCGACTTCCCCGAGAACCGCGACCTGTTCTCGATCTCGGCGATCCAGTTCGGCCGCGCGGTGATGCCGAACCACAACGGCCTGCTCGGCCGCTATGCCGGCGTCGACGGGATGAAGACCGGCTTCATCTGCTCGGGCGGCTTCAACGTGGTGGCGACCGCCAACCGCAACGGCCGGCGCATCATCACGGTGGTGATGGGCCAGGCGAGCGCCCGCGAGCGCGACCTGAAGGCCGCCGACCTGTTCGATTACGGCTTCGGGCAGTCGGGGTTCAGCTTCGGCGGCCAGACGATCAACGAACTGCCGGTCTCGTCGATTTCGGCCCCGCCGGACATGCGGCCCTATATCTGCGACAAGCGCCGGCCGATGCCGGCCGACTCGGATTCCTCCGCGGTGACCGCGGGAGCGGCCGCCGGCGGCAACGCCGACAACGCCACCGCGCAGCTGATGGCCGCCGGCGCGCCGCCCTCCTCGGCGCTCGCCTTCGCCACCATGAACAGCGCGGCCCTGCGCAACCGCGCCCTGCCGCCCCGGGCGCCGTTGCAGCCGGTGCTGGTCTGGACCGGCCGCGACCCGGCCGAGAGCGCCATCGCGGCGAACGACGATGCGGCGCCGGCCAAACCCGCTGCGGTGAAGCCCGCCCGGGTGAAGGTGGCCAAGCCCGTGCCGCAAAAGCCCGCTCCGAGCCGCAGCATCGCGGCGACCGGCGCCACCGTGCCGCAGCCCAAGCTGCTGGCCCGCCACAAGGGCGCGACGCCGGCCGCGGCCTCCGCCTTCACCTCGACCGGCCCGGCCACCGCGGTGATCGCCGAGCCGAAGGGGCACAAGGCGGCCGTGACGCCCGCCGCGAAGCCGGCTGCCAAGGCGGTGAAGCCGTCGGCCAAGCCTGCTCAGAAGGCCGAAGCCAAGCCCGCGGCGAAGCCGGCCGTGAAGTCGGCGCGCAAGAAGGACGACTGAGCCCCGGTGGGGCACGAGCATTTTCCGACGAAGCGAATGCCGGTTCGTCGTAGAAAATGCTGTAGAATCATAGGCCTGGCGAAGCTTCGCGATTGCAGCGCGATCGTAAGGTGCTCTGGCGGCACCGATCCTCCGCCAGGACTTTGCCTTGGTCCATGATCGTAGCTGCACCGTCTGCGTTCCGGGGCAGGTGCCGCTGTCACCCCCGCATAGGCTGCGGATCGACCGGTGATCCGGTGAACCGCTCGACCCGGATCTCGCCCTCGCGCAGCCGCGCCTGCGCGATGTCGAAGCTGGTCTGCATGCGCATCAGCGTATCCATGGAGACGCCGAACGCCTTCTCAATGCGCAGCGCCATCTCGGGGGACAGGGACGAGCGCTCGTTGAGCAGCGCCGACAGGGCAGGGCGGGTGACGCCGAGCATTTGCGCGGCGTCGGTCACCGAGAGGCCGTAGGCTTCGATGATGTCAGCCCGTACGAACCCGCCCGGATGGGCGGGGGTCTTCATTCGCAGGTCATTGTCAGGGTCCATGGGATGAGTCCCTCATGGTCGTATGATCGTGGTCGAACGTCGCCGGGTGAAGCGCGGGCTTCCCCTCTCCCCGCGGGCAGCTAGTGGATTCACAAAACTCCGCTGAGGTCTAACCCTTTGTAAAAGCGCGCGCTTTCCCCTCCCCCTTGTGGGGAGGGGCTGGGGGTGGGGGTGGTGCCGGAAAAGCCTCGCGCTCTACGTGGCACCACCCCCACCTCCAACTCCTCCCCACAAGGGGGAGGAGAGGCGCGTTACCTTTGAACGGGAACGCACTCGGACCGAGATGTGTGAACGCGATAGCCGCCCGCGGGGAGAGGAGAAAACCCCGCCTTTTCCGTCCGCCGGACTGCTTCCAGGTGCGGGTGGGACATGCGTGCGAGCTTGCACGTCTCTCGGCCACCGAACGGAAATCAGCCGCCCTCCCACCCTCGACATCAGCCCCACCCATCCCGCATGTCCACCGGGCTCCCCATCTCCGGACCATCGCCCGAGACGAGACCGCCCGCATGACCGACACCCCCGGCCGCCCGGCCCCGATCCCGCTCACGATCCTCACCGGCTTCCTCGGGGCCGGGAAGACCACCCTGCTCAACCGGCTGCTGCAGTCGCCGGACCTCGCCGACACGGTGGTGATCGTCAACGAGTTCGGCGAGGTCGGGCTCGATCACCTGCTGATCGAGACGGTGGACGAGGGGATGATCCTGCTCGGGGCCGGCTGCCTGTGCTGCACGGTGCGCGGCGACCTGATCGCCACCCTGGAGGACCTGCTGCGCAAGCGCGACAACGGGCGGATCCAGCCGTTCCGCCGGGTGGTGATCGAGACCACCGGCCTCGCCGACCCGGCGCCGATCCTGCACGCGCTGCTCTACCACCCCTACGTCGCGATGCGGTACGCGCTCCAGGGCGTGGTCACGGTGGTCGACGCGGTCAACGGCGACGGCACCCTCGACGCCCATCCGGAGGCCCTGCGCCAGGTCGCGGTGGCCGACCGGCTGATCGTCACCAAGACCGATCTGGCGGGCGGGAGCGCCGAGCGCGTGCGCGCCCGCCTCGCCCGGATCAACCCGGGCGCCGCGATCCTGGCGCCGGACGCCCCGGCGGACGCGATGCTCGGAGGGTTGTTCGATCTCGACGGCAAGGTGGCGGACGTGCGGGCCTGGCTCGGGGCGGAGGACGGGCATCACCACCATCACGGTCACGGCCATCACCACCACGACGTCAACCGGCACGATGCGGCGATCCGGGCCTTCCATCTGGTGAGCGACGCGCCGGTGCCGCGAGCGGCGTTCGAGATGTTCCTCGACCTGCTGCGCTCCGCCCACGGGCCGAAGCTCCTGCGCCTGAAGGGGCTGGTGGCGCTCACCGACGATCCGGCGCGCCCGGTGGTGGTGCATGGGGTGCAGCACGTCGTCCACACGCCCGCGACCCTGCCGGCCTGGCCCGACGGCGACACCCGCTCGCGGCTGGTCCTGATCGTGCGCGATCTCGATCCCGCCTTCGTGCGCCGGCTGTGGGACGCCTTCCTGGGCCGGCCGGCCATCGACGCGCCGGACGCCGCGGCACTCACCGGCAACCCGCTGGCGATCCCGGGCGGCTGATCCCGTCACGGGCCGGCACGCCGCTTGAACCGCCTCGCCCGGCGCGGCCGCTGGGGCCGCGTCCCTGTCCCATTTCGGGGCAGGTGACCCGGAACGAGGCTGCGATGAGCACTCCCTTCACGCTGATCGAAGGCGGTCTGACGGGCGCGGTGAGCCTGCGGGCGGAGCTGCGCCATCCCTCCTCGCTGCGCGAGCCCGAGGTGGAGGCCTGGCGCAGCCTGATGGCCCGGGTGCTCGAGCCCAGCGTCTACGCCGATCCGGACTTCACCCTGACGGTGGCGCAGCATCTCGCCGACGGCAGGACCCTCGCCCTGCTGCTGGTCTGGCAGGACGGCCTGCGCGTTCCGACCCTGCGCGGCGTGCTGCCGCTGCAGTTGCCGGCCCGCCAGGGGCTGGCCGGCCGCGCCCGGCTCTGGCGCCTGCCGCTCGCCGGGACAGCCGAGGCGGCGATCGATGCCGGCCATGCCGCGGCGGTGCTGCGCACCGCCCTCGACCACCTGCGAGGATCGCCGTTGCGGCTCGTCGATCTGCACTGGCCGGACCTGCGGCCGGATTCGGGCCTCGCGGTCGCGCTGGGCGAGGCCGCGGGCAGCACCGGACGCCGCCTCGCGGTGGTGGACCAGGAGGAGATGACGGCGCCCGATCCCGCCCCCCTGACCCTGCCGGCCGGGCGGACCTCGCTGGAGCGGGTGCGCGACCCGGTGCGCCTGCGCGACGCCGTCGAGCATTTTCTGGTGCTCGATGCCCGGCGCGGTCCGGGCAGCCTGCTCGCGGATCCGACGACGGCGACCGCCTTCCGGGTGGTGACGCGGCGCTTCGCCCATCGCGGCCAGGCCTGCGTCGATCTGGTGCGGCGGGACGGGGAGGTGGTGGCGGCGGCCGTCCACCTCGCGACGGGCCGGCACGACACGATCTGGCGCCAGGCCGGACTCTGCCTGGCGCAAGGACCGGCCCTGGCATCGGCGCCCGCGCGCATCGAGGCCCTGGTCACGGTCGAGGCCTCGGGCGGCGCGCGCCGGCAGCCGGAACGGACGAGCTTGCGCCGGCTGATGCGCCTGCGGGCGTGAGGCCTACTCGTCCTCGCCGAAGCGGTTGGCGAGGAGGGCGGTGATCGCCTCCATGCAGGAATCCTGGTCGGGCCCGAGCGCCGTGACCCGGATGCTGGTCCCCTGCGCCGCGCCGAGGGTGAGCAGGCCCATGATCGAGCGCCCGCCCACCGTCTCGCCGCCCCGGCTCACCGTGACCTCGGAGCCGAACTTCTCCACCGTCTGCACGAACTTGGCGGAGGCCCGGGCGTGCAGGCCGCGGCGGTTGATGATGGGGAGGTCGCGGGCGCTGGCACCCTCGGGAACCGGCGGCAATTCGCCGTCGGGCTCGTCTGTATCGGCAAAGGGCGTCATCGGTCGGGGCACCTGCTCGGATCCGGTTCGGACCGCCACGGCGGTCGTCCGGGTCTCGCGCGCGTCGTCGGGAAGCGTCCGGTTACGGTAACCGGGCTTCCGCAGAAAGCTAGAGCATTTTCCGACGAAGTGGAGACCGGTTTGCCGTGGACGATGCGGCAAAACCAGAACCCTGGACAGCGGCACGATCGAGCGACCGTCCGGAGCGGTTGCGGTGGGAATCGAGGGTGCGGGCCATACGCCGTTACGGGCTCGCCCTACTTCCCGGCGAGCACCCGCGAGGCGACGTTGATGTACTTGCGCCCGGCCTCCTGGGCGTGGAGCACCGCGTCCCCGAGGGATTCCTCGTCGCGCACGCTGGCGAGCTTGATCAGCATCGGCAGGTTGATGCCGGCGACCACCTCGACCGAGCCGCCATTCATGCACGAGAGCGCGAGGTTCGAGGGCGTCCCCCCGAACATGTCGGTCAGCACGACGACGCCGTCACCGGTATTCACCCGGCACACCGCCGACATGATGTCCTTGCGACGGACCTCCATGTCGTCCTCGGGGCCGATGGTGATCGTCTCGAGCTGCTCCTGCGGCCCAACGACGTGCTCCAGCGCGGCTTTGAATTCCGTCGCGAGCAGGCCGTGGGTGACGAGCACCATTCCAATCATCGACACGAGTTCCGACGCCCCGTTGGAGCCGAGCCGCCATTTTGTGCAGCGCAAAGGCGAGCGCAAGAGCAATGCGGCGAAATCCGCATCAATCGGTCATCATCATGACACGGAGGCGGCGCCAACGCCACAGCACCGTTGCGGCCCGGCCGGGGTCCGGCGACAGGACCATCCTGGGAAGCGCCACCCCCTGGAGAAGAACCGTCTCCTCGGATGCGTCCGGCATCCGCGGGGCGGCCTCGGCGAGGTCGACGACGAGGCGCAGGATCGCGGAAGGCACCGCAGCGTCAACGGGTTGCAGGCCGAGCCCGCGGATCTCCAGGAGCCCGGCCAAGGCCGGGTGCGGTGCGGCGACGAGGCGGCCGTGCCGCTGCGTCAGGGCCACCCGGTCGTCGCCGACGAGGGCGGCGAAGACGCCCGAGATAGCGCCGAGCCCGATCAGGTCACGCACCAGGGTCGATTTGCCGCTGCCCGATGCGCCCCGGATCAGGATGCCGTCCTCGCCCAGCACGACGCAGCTGGCATGGACGGCGCCCATGCCTCAACGGCTCTGGGCTGGGATGCGGACGATGAAGCGGGCGCCGAGCAGGGCCGGCTCGCCGTCTTCCCCCAGGGGCCCGAGGCGGTTCTCGGCCCGGATCGTGCCGCGATGGGCCTGCACGATCTGGCGCGAGATCGACAGGCCGAGACCCGAATTCTGCCCGAACCCCTGTTCCGGCCGGTCGGTGTAGAAGCGCTCGAAGATCCGCTCCAGGGCGTGGGGCGGGATGCCCGGCCCGTCATCCTCCACGGTCAGCTCGACGGCGTTGCGCCGCCGCCGCAGGGCCACCCGGACGGTCGCCCCCTTGGGCGAGAACGAGCGGGCATTGTCCAGGAGGTTGTTGACCACCTGGCCGAGCCGGCTGTCGTGACCGAGGATCGCGAAGGGGTCCTCGGTGCCGGACGGCGCCGGTTCGACGGTGAGGTCGATCGCCGCGTCGCCCCGGCGCCGGCGTTCGTTGGCCACCGACACCACCGTGGTGATGAGCTTCCTCAGATCGACCCGGCCCGCCTCGGCGCGGGCGAGTTCGGCGTCGAGGCGCGAGGCGTCGGCGATGTCGCTGATCAGCCGGTCGAGGCGCTTCACGTCGTGCTGGATCACCTGCAGCAGCCGGCCGCGGGATTCGTCGGTCTTGGCCAGCGGCAGGGTCTCGACGGCGCTGCGGAGCGAGGTGAGCGGGTTCTTCAGCTCGTGCGACACGTCCGCCGCGAAATTCTCGATCGCGTCGAGGCGGCGGTAGAGCGCCTGGGTCATGTCCCGCAGCGCCCGGGACAGATGCCCGATCTCGTCGGTGCGCCGGGTGAAGTCGGGGATCTCCTGCCGCGACTTGATGCCGGTGCGCACCCGCTCCGCGGCCTCCGCCAGGCGCCCGACCGGGCCGACGATCTGCCCGGCGACCAGCATCGACAGCACCACCATCACGAGCGCCGCGATGATGAAGACCTGGAGCAGCGAGAAGCGTTCCGCCGCGATGATCTTGTCGATGTCGCCTTCCTGGGTCGAGAGCAGCAGGGCGCCGCGCACGGTGCGGCCGCGCTGGATCGGCACCGCCACGGACACGATGGTCTCGCCCGGGCCGTTGCGGCGCACCAGGGTGCCGCGGGCGCCGGCCAGCGCGCGCTGGACTTCCGGCAGGGTGCGCCCGTCCGCCGGGCCCGGCTCGTCGGCGGTCGAGGGCCGGCCGAGACCCGGCACATGGGTCCGCACGGCGTTCCAGGCCTGCTCGATCAGGCTCGGGCGCTCCTTGTGCGCCGGCGGCGGATCGCGGCTGAGGTCGCCCCGGATGTAGAGCCCGCGCGAATCGATCAGCATCGTGCCGTCGCGGTCGTAGACCCGGGCGCGGGTCCCGGTCGGCGTGATCAGGCGGCGCAGGAGCGGGGCCACCCGCTCCGGGTTGAGGGAGAATTCGAGGCCCGAGGGCGCCTCGTCGCCGTAAGTGCCGCCCTCGCCGGCCTGGAGCTGGAGCAGCCGGTCGGGATCGATGGTGATCGCGTCGGTGTCGACGGTCGCCGACGCCGCGATGGCGCCGGCGATGATGTCGCCTTGCGTCAAGAGGCTCTGGACCCGGGCCTCGATCAGGCCCTGGCGGAACTGGTTGAGGTAGAGGAAGCCGATCAGCAGCGCGATCAGCCCGGCGAGGTTCAGGACCACGATGCGCCGGGTCAGGCTCGAGGCGAAGCGCTGCGCGATCCAGCGCCGCACCGTCCGCGGGCCGAACGGCTCCCGCGCGGCCTCCGCATCGGGGTCGATGTCGCTCGACGGTTTCACGGGCGGGGGGCTCACGGACGAGCCGCCGAAGAAACGGCCGGTGCCGCCGAGGAGACGGCGCACGGCGCCGCGGGCCGATCCGTCGCTCACGCGATCACGTCTCTGGAATCCGACAATCCGGGGGTCAAGTGTCTTACATTTCCTTGAAGCGGTAGCCGACGCCGTACAGCGTCTCGATCATGTCGAAGCTGTTGTCGGTGACCTTGAACTTCTTGCGCAGGCGCTTGATGTGGCTGTCGATGGTGCGGTCGTCGACATAGACTTGGTCGTCATAGGCCGCGTCCATGAGCGCGTTGCGGCTCTTCACCACGCCGGGGCGCTGGGCCAGCGCCTGGAGGATCAGGAACTCGGTCACCGTCAGCGTCACCGGCTCGCCCTTCCAGGTGCAGGTGTGGCGCTCGGGGTCCATCATCAGCTGGCCGCGCTCCAGGGAGCGCGCGGCGGCGGCCTCCGCCTCCCGGGCCGAGGCGGCGGGCCCGGCCTCCTTGGCGGCGAAGCGGCGCAACACCGCCTTCACCCGCTCGACCAGGAGGCGCTGCGAGAACGGCTTCCGGATGAAGTCGTCGGCGCCCATCTTGAGGCCGAACAGCTCGTCGATCTCCTCGTCCTTCGAGGTCAGGAAGATCACCGGCAGGTCGGATTTCTGGCGCAGGCGGCGCAAGAGCTCCATCCCGTCCATGCGCGGCATCTTGATGTCGAAGATCGCGAGGTCGGGCGGCGAATGCTTCAGGCCGTCGAGGGCGGAGGCGCCGTCGGTATAGGTCTGGATCCTGTACCCCTCGGTCTCCAGGGCGATCGACACGGAGGTCAGGATGTTGCGGTCGTCATCGACGAGGGCGATGGTCGGCATGGGCATTCCCTGGGGCGCGGGCATCGCCCGCAGGACATACCGGCCCTGCTGAACGCCACCCGACTGGACCCGGTTCCGGGGTCAATCCCGTGGGTCGCGGGCCGCCTTGCCAATAAAGGCTGGACAGTGGCCGCGACGCCACGATTCTGTCTCCCTTAAGGCCATCCCGCCGAAAAAGCGAGCACCCGTGGCGAGGCCGCCACAGACGGGTCCGATTCCGGGTCCGCGCGTCTTCCGCCTTGCCATGGCGTCGCGCGGCCTGGACGGCACCCGGCCCCGACGCCAAGGTAAGGCGGAAGACGCGCGAGGCGAGGGGGGAACCGCATGGCCGAGGCAGACAGGAAACAGGCCGCGCCGCTGCCGGCCGCCGAGGCGCCGTTCGACGCCATCGGGCTGGCCAGGTCGCTGCTGCGCAAGATCCGCTCGGGGGCGCTCGCCACCCTGGAGCGCGACGGTGGTGCGCCCTTCGCCTCGCTCGTCACCGTGGCGACGGACGTCGACGGGACGCCGCTCCTGCTGCTCTCGCGCCTCTCGGCCCACACCCTCAACCTGGAGGCGGATCCGCGCTGCTCGCTGCTGCTCTCGGCCGGCGGCAAGGGCGACCCCCTGGCCCATCCGCGCCTCACCGTGACGGGGCGTGCCGAACGTAGCGCCGAGCCCCGGGTGCGGGCGCGGTTCCTCGCCCGCCACCCGAAGGCCGCGCTCTACGCTGACTTCCCGGATTTCGCGTTCTTCCGCCTCGAGGTCCGGGCCGGGCACCTCAACGGCGGCTTTGCCAAGGCGGCGACGCTGACGGCCGGTGAACTGCTGACCGATCTCGCCGGCCTCGAGGCGCTGGCCGAATCCGAGCCCGGCGCCGTCGCCCACATGAACGAGGACCACCTCGACGCCGTCGCGCTCTACGCAACCCGGCTCGCCGGCGAGGAGCCCGGGCCGTGGCGGCTGACCGGGTTCGACCCCGACGGGCTCGACCTGATGGCCGGCGAGCGCACCGCCCGGGTCCCGTTCCCGGAGCGGCTCTCCGGTCCCGGCGCCCTACGTCCCGCCCTGGTGGCGATGGCGGCGCAGGCGCGGGCCACGCCCGATCCCTGACATAAAGTCCGGCTTGTCACTGCCGGGATGAGCGAAATCGATTGAACCGCGAAGTTTCGCCACCTACTAAAGCAGCCCACCGAGGCGCCTTGAGCGGCCTCGGCGCGGAGTCGCGCGGCCTGCTACGACAGCAAGGACCGCCGCATCCGGCGCAAGGGGTAAGTCAATCGGCCCGATCCGGACCGGCTGCCGGCCGTGTTGCCCGAGGTCGGCGCCAGGAGGAACGGGCGTGAACGACATCGGCGTATTCAACGAGGCGTTCGGCGCCGCCAAGATCGGCCTGCGCAACCTCAAGCGCGTCAACTGGAACCTGGAGGCCCCGAGCCTCTACGAGCACGCGCTGCAGCGCGGCGAGGCGCAGCTGGCCGCCGGCGGCGCCCTGGTGGCCGAGACCGGCATCCATACCGGCCGCTCGCCCAAGGACAAGTTCGTCGTCCGCGACGCCGATACCGAGAACGAGGTGTGGTGGGAGAACAACGGCGGCATCACCCGGCCCCAGTTCGAGACCCTGCTGGAGGACTTCCTGGCCCATGCCGAGGGGCGTGAGCTGTTCGCGCAGGATCTCGTCGGCGGCGCCGAGGTCGGTCACCGGGTCCGCACCCGGGTCTTCACCGAATATGCCTGGCACTCGCTGTTCATCCGCAACCTGCTGATCCGCCCGGAGCGCGAGACCCTCGCCACCTTCGAGCCGGAACTGACCATCATCGACCTGCCGAGCTTCCGTGCCGACCCGGCCCGGCACGGCTGCCGCACCGAGACCGTCATCGCGGTCGACTTCTCGCGCAAGATCGTGCTGATCGGCGGCACCTCGTACGCCGGCGAGATGAAGAAATCGGTCTTCACCTACCTGAACTACGTGCTGCCCAAGGCCGGCGTGATGCCGATGCACTGCTCGGCCAATGTCGGTCACGAGGGTGACTCGGCCCTGTTCTTCGGCCTGTCGGGCACCGGCAAGACCACCCTGTCCTCCGACCCGAACCGCGTGCTGCTCGGCGACGACGAGCACGGCTGGAGCCCGAAGGGCATCTTCAACTTCGAGGGCGGCTGCTACGCCAAGACCATCCGCCTGTCGAAGGAGGCCGAGCTCGAGATCTACTCCACCACCGAGCGCTTCGGCACCGTGATGGAGAACGTCGTCATCGATCCGGTCACCCGCCTGCCGGACTTCGACGACGCCTCGCGCACCGAGAACACCCGCTGCGCCTACCCGCTGCCCTTCATCAGCAATTCGAGCGCCACGGGCCAGGCCGGGCACCCGAAGAACATCGTCATGCTGACCTGCGACGCCTTCGGGGTGCTGCCCCCGATCGCCAAGCTGACCGGCGCCGAAGCCATGTACCACTTCCTCTCGGGCTACACCGCCAAGGTGGCCGGCACCGAGAAGGGGCTGAAGGGCCCGGAGGCGACCTTCTCGACCTGCTTCGGCGCGCCGTTCATGCCGCGTCACCCCTCGGTCTACGGCAACCTGCTGCGCGACCTGATCGCCCGCCACCACGTCGATTGCTGGCTGGTCAACACCGGCTGGACCGGCGGCGGCGTCGGCACCGGGCGGCGCATGCCGATCCGGGTCACCCGCCGTCTCCTCACCGCGGCCCTGGACGGCTCGCTCGCCAAGGCGGATTTCCGCCGCGACCCGTATTTCGGCTTCGCGGTGCCGACCTCGGTGCCGGGCGTCGAGCCGCACATCCTCTACCCGGTAAAGACCTGGCAGGATAAGGCCGCCTTCGCGGCGACCGCCAAGAGCCTGGTCGAGATGTTCCAGGCCAACTTCAAGCGCTTCGAGGCCCATGTCGACGCCGACGTGCGCGCCGCCGAGCCGACCATGTCGATCGCCGCCTGATTTTCTTCGAGGCTTCGATCGTGAGAGGGCCCTTCTCCCCGGAGAGGGGCCCTTTTTCGTGCTGCGCCCGGCATGGGCGCGTTCTTGAGGGTGGAAGTCCCCCGTGAGCCGGTCACGGCGAGCGGGCCCTTAACCGCGAAGCTCTCGCGACCTCTTCCCGAGGCGACCGGCGATCGCCTGACGCCTCGGGATGGAGTCGGGAGTGGGATGAGGGCGTCGAGATCGACGCTTCAGGGCCGCTTCCGGTCGCGCAAGGCCTGGATGGTGGTCGTCGGCGTGATCGCCTCGGGGTCGATCGGGCAATGCAGGATCGCCGGCAGGCCCGAGCCGAGCGCCCGCGCCAGGGCCGCCGGGAAGTCCTCGTTGCGCTCGACCCGCTCGCCGTAGCCGCCGAAGGCCGTGGCGTAGGCGGCGAAATCGGGGTTCTTGAGCGCGGTGCCGGAGACGCGGCCGGGATATTCGCGCTCCTGGTGCATCCGGATCGTGCCGTACATGCCGTTATCGACCAGGATGACGATCACCGGCAGCCCGTACTGCACGGCGGTGGCGAATTCCTGGCCGTTCATCAGGAAGTCGCCGTCGCCCGACACCACCACGACGGTCCGCTCCGGCAGGAGCCGCTTGGCGCCGATGGCCGCCGGCACGCCGTAGCCCATCGAGCCCGAGGTCGGGGCGAGCTGGCCGTCATGGGTGCGGAACGGCCAGAACCGGTGGACCCAGGTGGCGAAGTTGCCCGCGCCGTTGCACAGGATCGCGTCCGCCGGCAGCACCTCGCGCAAGTGGGCCATCACGCCGCCCATCTGGAGGGTGCCCGGGGTGGTGATCCGGGTCGGATCGCTCCAGGCGAGGTAATCGGCGTGCAGGGCCTCGGTGCCGGCGGCCCAGGGCAGGGCGCGGGGCGGCTGCACCGTCTCGATCGCCGCCGCGAAGGCGGTCGGGCTCGCATTGATGGCGAGCGCCGGGCTGTAGACGCGGCCGAGCTCCTCGGGATCGGGATGGACGTGGACGAGCCGCTGGCGGGGGCCCGGAATGTCGAGGAGCGTGTAGCCCTGCGAGGGGATCTCCGACAGCCGCCCGCCGACGACGAGGAGCAGGTCGGATTCCTTGATCCGGGCCAAGAGCCTCGGGTTGACGCCGAGGCCGAGATCGCCGGCGTAGCAGCGGTGATCGGCCGAAAAATGGCCCTGGCGCCGGAACGAGCAGGCGACGGGGAGCGAGAACAGGTCGGCGAAGCGCGAGAAGCGCCGCACGGCCTCCGCCGACCAGCGGCTGCCGCCGAGGATCGCGAAGGGTTTTTCCGCTTTCGCCAGCATGTTTTGCAGCGCGACCATCTGGGACAGGGCCGGATGGGTCTCGACCGGCTGGAAGGCCGGGGCGTCCGTGACCGTGGCGGTCTCGGTCAGCATGTCCTCGGGCAGCGCGATCACCACCGGGCCGGGCCGGCCGGCGGTGGCGACGTGGAAGGCGCGGGCGATCAGCTCCGGCAGCCGCTCGGCGCTGTCGATCTCCGTCACCCACTTGGCGATGGTGCCGAACACCGCCCGGTAATCGAGCTCCTGGAACGCCTCGCGCTCCCGCGCCGCCCGCTCGATCTGGCCGACGAACAGGATCATCGGGGTCGAATCCTGCTTGGCGATGTGCAGGCCGGGGGAGGCGTTGGTGGCGCCGGGGCCCCGGGTGACGAAGCAGATGCCGGGCTTCCCCGTGAGCTTGCCGTGCGCCTCCGCCATCATGGCGGCACCGCCCTCCTGCCGGCAGACGGTGAGGCGGATCTCGGCGTCGTGCAGCGCGTCGAGCACCGCCAGGAAGCTCTCGCCGGGCACGCAGAAGATGTCGCCGACGCCGTGGCGGGCGAGCTGGTCCACCAGGATCTGCCCGCCGGTGCGGGGGCGGGGGGCGTCGGTCATGGATGTGTCCTCCAGCATTCTCTCAGGCCCCGATTCAGGGCTTCTCACGGTCTATCCGTTCCACAACCTCATCCTGAGGTGTCAGTCCATCAGAGATGGACTGACCTCGAAGGAGGGCTCCAGAAGGCTCCGCGATCCCTTGGAGCCCTCCTTCGAGGTTAGTCCGATCTCCGATCGGCTAACACCTCAGGACGAGGTCGAGGGTGGGAGAGACAAGACTTGCGCGCAATGCTTGCCCTGGATCGATCCGCGTCACCCACCCCAGGCCGGATCCGCCAGCACGCTCTGCGTATGGTCGCCCACCTGCGGCGAGGCAGTCTCCGCCGCCATCGGCACGCCGTCGATGACGATCGGCGAGCGCACGCTCGGGATCGTGCCGCCCTTGGCCCGCGGATCAGGCAGGTCGAGGCGCATCCCGCGATGGACCACCTGAGGATCCGAAAAAACCTCGGCGAGGTCGTTGATCGGGCCGACCGGGACGTTGACGGCGCCGAGCCGGGCCAGAAGATCGGCCTTGCTGTGGCGGCTGGTCTCGGCGGCGATCAGCGGGATCAGCACGTCGCGCCGGGTGACCCGGCCGGGATTGGTGGCATAGTCCGGGTCGAGGTGCCAGGTCGTGCCCAGCACGCCGCAGAACTTCTGGAACTGCCCGTCATTGCCGCAGGCGACGATGATGTGGCCGTCGGCGGTCGGGAAGACCTGGTAGGGCACGATGCTGGTATGCTCGTTGCCCATCCGGGGTGGCAGCAGGCCCGACACGAGGTAGACCAGCGCCTGGTTGCCGAGCACCGAGACCTGCGTGTCGAGGAGCGCCATGTCGATGTGGCAGCCCTTGCCCGTGGCGTGCCGGCCCTGGAGGGCGGCGAGGATCGCCACGGTGCCGTAGACCCCGGTGAACACGTCCGCGAAGGCGACCGCGGTCTTGACCGGCTCGCCCTCGGGCTCGCCGGTGAGCGACATGATCCCGCCCAGCCCCTGGACCATGAAGTCGTAGCCGGCCCGCGGCGCGTAGGGGCCGTCCTGGCCGAAGCCGGTGACCGAGCAGGTGATGAGCCGCGGGTTGAGGGCGCTCAGGGCCTCGTGGTCGAGCCCGTACTTCTTCAGGCCGCCGACTTTGAAGTTCTCGATCACCACGTCGGCGTGCGCTGCCAGCCGCTTGACGACGGCCTGGCCTTCCGCGGTCTCGAAATCGGCCGCGACCGAGCGCTTGCCGCGATTGGTCGAGTGGAAATACGAGGCCGAGAGCGTGCCGCCCTCCGCACCCTCGACGAAGGGCGGGCCCCAGCTCCTCGTATCGTCGCCGACGCCCGGCCGCTCGACCTTGACCACGTCGGCGCCGAGATCCGCCAGGAGCTGGCCGATCCAGGGTCCGGCCAGGATGCGGGCGAGTTCGAGCACCTTGATGCCGGCGAGGGGTTTATGCACGAAGACCGAGCCTCCCTAGAGCATTTTCCGACGAAGTGGATGCCGGTTCGTCGTCGAAAATGCGCCAAAATCAAAGACCTGGAGCATCGTCCGATTGCAGCGCGATCGGGCGATGCTCCAGTCAGGCGCCTCCCGTTTGCGGGATGACGCTCGTATTCGTCGCCTGCATACGCCGAGGCTTGGCCGACGGGAAAGCCCGCGCGGTTCCGGTCAGCCCTGCGCCAGCCGCCGCCCGGTGGCGGGGTCGAACAGGTGCAGGGCGCTCCCGTCGACGGCGAGCCGCACGGTGTCGCCCTCCTGCTCGCGCGAACCCGCCGGAACCTGCACCGCCACGTCGGTGCCGGCGAGCGGCCCGTGCAGCAGGCGGGTGGCGCCGAGTTCCTCCACGAAGGCGATGCGGAACGGCAGGCCGTCCTCGGCGATCCGCAGGTCCTCGGGCCGGATGCCGGCCTCGACGGCGGTGCCGGGGGAGATGCCGGTCACCGGGATGACCGTCCCGTCGATCCGCACGCCGCCTGCCACCGCTTCCGCGGGGAGGATGTTCATCGGCGGCGAGCCCATGAAGGTCGCGACGTAGCGGGTGGCCGGTCGGCGATAGATCTCGATCGGGGTGCCGACCTGCTCGATCTCTCCGCCATTCATCACCACCAGCCGGTCGGCCATGGTCATCGCCTCGACCTGGTCGTGGGTGACGTAGACCGTGGTGACGCCGAGCTGGCGTTGCAGGCGGCGGATCTCGACCCGCATCTGCACGCGCAGCTTCGCGTCGAGGTTCGACAGCGGCTCGTCGAACAGGAACACTTGCGGCTTGCGCACGATCGCCCGCCCCATGGCGACGCGCTGGCGCTGGCCGCCCGAGAGCTGGCGCGGATAGCGCGTCAGCATCGCCTCGAGGCCGAGGAGCCGCGCCGCCTCCTTCACCCGGGTCTCGATCTCGGATTTCGGGGTGCCGCGGTTGCGCAACCCGTAGGCCAGGTTGTCGTAGACGCGCATGTGCGGATAGAGCGCGTAGTTCTGGAACACCATCGCGATGTCCCGGTCGGCCGGCTCGACGTCGTTGACGGTTCGGCCGCCGATGGTGATCGCCCCCGAGGTCACGGTCTCGAGGCCGGCGATCATCCGCAGCACCGTGGACTTGCCGCAGCCGGACGGGCCGACGAGGACGCAGAAGGCGCCGTCCGGCACGTCGAGCGAGACGCCGCGCACCGCGTCGACGCCGCCGGAATAGGTCTTGCGCAGGGTGTCGAGGGCGAGGCCGGCCATCAGAGGCGTCCGATCGTACGGGAGTAGGTCACTTCTCGGTCTCCACTAGGCCGCGCACGAACAGCTTCTGCATCGCGAACACCACCACGACCGGCGGCAGCATCGCCAGCACGGCGGTCGCCATGACGATCTGCCACTCGGTGAGCTGGTCGGTGATCGAGGTCATCTTGCGCAGGCCGATCACCACCGTCTGCATGTCGTCGCGGGTGGTGACGAGGAGCGGCCAGAGATACTGGTTCCAGCCATACAGGAACTGGATCACGAACAGGGCCGCCATCGTGGTGCGCGAGAGCGGCAGCAGGGTGTCGAGGAAGAACCGCACCGGCCCGGCCCCGTCGATGCGGGAGGCCTCGACGAGCTCGTTCGGCACCGTGAGGAAGAACTGGCGAAACAGCAGGGTCGCGGTCGCCGAGGCGATCAGCGGCAGGGCGAGGCCGGCATAGGTGTCGAGGAGCTGGAGGTCCGCCGCGACCTTGTAGGTCGGGTAGATGCGCACCTCGACCGGCAGCATCAGGGTGACGAAGATCGCCCAGAACGCGGTCTGCCGGAACGGGAACTTGAAGTAGATCAGCGCATAGGCCGAGAGCAGCGAGATGAAGATCTTGCCCACGGCGATGGCGAGCGCCATGATCGTGCTGTTCAGCAGCATTACCCCGACGGGGACGCCGGCCATGCCGGATTCGGTCAGCGCCCGTCGGTAGGTCTCGACTCCGTGGCTCCCGGGCCAGAGCGGCATCTGGCCGTTGGCGATGGTGGCCGCGTCGTGCGTCGAGCCGATCAGCGCCAGGTAGACCGGGAAGACGACGACGCCGACCCCGAGACAGAGCACGAGATGCGGGATCAGGTTGCCGAAGCGGCGGTTCTCGACCAACGGGGCCGCTCCCTGGCGGATGGTTTCTTGGCTGCCGTGCCGCACCGTCGTGACGGGCGTGCGACGCTCCCTATCATCGCCTAAGCTCTGACGGAAGCGCCGCCCGCTCGGAGACCCCTACAGTCCCGCCTGCTGCGCCAGCCCCTTGAGGTCTCCTTGCGGCCGGGCGCCGAGATGCGAGATGATCTCCGCCGCCGCGATCGCGCCGAGGCGGGCGCAATCTGCATGGTCGAGCCCGCGGGCGAGGCCGGCGAGGAAGCCCGCCGCGAACAGGTCGCCGGCGCCGGTGGTGTCGACCACCTCGCGCACGGGCGAGGCCGGCACGGATCGGGTGTCGCTGCCCGACACCACCAGGGCGCCCTCTTCCGAGCGGGTGACGACGCCCAGAAGCCCCGTCTCCTGGCGCAGGGCCGCGAGCGCCGTGTCGGCGTCGGCGGTCTGGTAGAGGCTCTTCAGCTCGTGGATGTTGGCGAACAGGATGTCGAGGCTGCCGTCGCGGATGAGGCCCAGGAACTCGTCGCGGTAGCGGTCGACGCAGAACGCGTCCGACAGGGTCAGCGCCACCTTGTTGCCGGCGCCGTGCGCGATCTTGGCCGCCTTGCGGAACGCCTCCTTGGCGGCCGGCGGATCCCACAGGTAGCCTTCGAGGTAGACGTGGCGGGCGCTCCGCACGGTCTCCTCGTCCACGTCCGCGGCCGAGAGGCCCTGGCAAGCGCCGAGATAGGTGTTCATGGTGCGCTCGCCGTCCGGCGTCACCAGCACGAAGCAGCGGGCGGTGGCGGCGCCTTCGGTCGCCGGGGCGACGCCGAACTGCACGCCGGTGGCGTTGAGGTCGTGGGCGAAGAGACGGCCGAGCTCGTCGTCGCGCACCTTGCCGACGAAGCCCGCCCGCGCCCCGAGGAGCGCCGCGCCCACCGCCGTGTTGGCGCCCGAGCCGCCCGAGATGATCGTGGCCTGCCCCATCACCCCGAACAGGTGCTCGGCCCGCGCCTCGTCGATGAGCTGCATCGCGCCCTTGTGCACGCCCTCGCGGACCAGGAAGGCCTCGTCGGTACGGGCCATCACGTCGACGATGGCGTTGCCGAGGACGAGGAGGTCGAGGGAGGCTGTCATGCAGTGGCTCGCGCGCAAGGAATTGGCGCGGCTGTCGCATCCGCCGCCGGAGGGGTCAAGCGCGGCCTCACGGCTCCTCGAACAGGGATGCGACGGGAAGTTCGAGGCCCGGCGGGTCGAGGATGAGGGTGCCGTCCTCCAGGAAACTGCTCTCGATTCCGTCGCCGGCCCGGCGATGGTGGACCACCGTCCTGCGGTCGGGGTCGACCATCAGGTAGTGGTGGATGCTCGGCACCTGGAAGTAGCCGGCGAGCTTCTCGCTCGCATCGGTCCGGCGAGTGCTGGGAGACAGGACTTCGACGACGACGATCGGATTCTTCACTTCGACCGCGTCGGGATCGATGCGCGGGCCGCAATAGACTAAGGCGTCCGGTTCGTAGGCGGTATGGGCAGTGATGCGGACGGTCATTCCATCCGGCATCGCCCGGCAAGGAACGCTGGCGGCGCGCAAGGCGCTGCGCAGAGCATCGAAGACGGCGACCCGTGTGTTGGCATGCCGTGCCCGCTCGGCGGCCATCGCGAACACCTCGCCCTGCACGAGTTCGTAGCGTCCTGGATTGTCTTCGCTCCAGGCCAGGTACTCGTCCACGCTCATCTGCGTCTGCGGAAGCGGCTTCATCGCGCTGAACCTGTCGGTGACACTCCTGCTCCAGAAGCCTACCATGCCCGTGCTACTGCATCGACTGCATCTCGCAATTCGCATAGGCCACGCTGCCGTCGGCGTAGGCCTTGAGCTTGCGGGCATAGGCCTCGGCGCCGGTGCGATAGGGGCCGAGCTGCGCGTTGTAGGCCTTGATCCCGTCATTGTAGGTGTAGGCCTCCCAGCCCGGGCAGCCGCCCTTGGCGTCGAGGCAGGCGGGCTTTTGCGGCAGGGCGGGCTTCACCGGCTTCTCGCTCGCCGGCGGCGGGGCCGGCGGCGTGGGACAGGCGGCTTGCGCCGCGGGCGCCAGCAGCATCAGGAGGGCGGCGAGGGCTTTGCGCGGCACGGGCATCGTCTCCGGTGAGGGGCGGCCTCTCACGCCATCGTGTGGTCGGCGGGTCGGGTCAAACCCCCGCTCGCGGCTTATCTGTGGCGCATTCCGCACCGCACTCAGGTCCCGAATGCCTGCCCAACCCCAGATCGCCTACCCTCGCCTGGCCTACCCTTGGCTCGACCGCGCCGGCCGCCTGTCGCGGTTCAAGCTCGCGGTCTTCCTCCTCGCGCTGGCGCCCGGCCTGTGGTTCACCGCGGCCTACGCCCTCGACCGCCTCGGCGCGAAGCCGCTCACCGCCTATCTCCACGCCATGGGCGACTGGTCGGTGCGGTTCCTGATCCTCTCGCTCGCGGTCACGCCGATGCGGCGCATCGCCAACGCGCCGAAGCTGATCCTGGTGCGGCGGATGCTGGGCCTCACCGCGCTCGCCT
Source organism: Methylobacterium aquaticum (assembly GCF_016804325.1). Taxonomy (NCBI): domain Bacteria; kingdom Pseudomonadati; phylum Pseudomonadota; class Alphaproteobacteria; order Hyphomicrobiales; family Methylobacteriaceae; genus Methylobacterium; species Methylobacterium aquaticum. Next base: position 1,575,179 of record NZ_CP043627.1, on the reverse strand, counting down.
ACGCGCTGGTCCACTTCACGCTCTACGTCGCCGACCAGAAGTTCGACCTCGCCCGGGTGGCGAGCGAGATCGTGTTCCGCATCTACCTCACCATCGGGTTCGTCGGGCTGCTCGGCCTCGTCGTGCTCGGCGTCACCTCGACGGACGGCATGATCCGCCGCCTCGGCAAGGCCTGGCCGCGGCTGCACCGGCTGGTCTACCCGCTCACAGCGCTGGCGCTGCTGCACTTCTTCATCCAGTCGAAGATCGACGTCTCGAACCCGGTCTACTGGAGCGGGCTGTTCCTGGCGCTGATGGGCTGGCGGCTGATGCACCACCTCAAGGTGCCGACCGCACCGCTGCCGCTCCTAGGGCTCAGCGTGGCCGCCGGCCTCGCCACGGCGGGGCTGGAGGCCCTGTGGTACGCCCTCGCCACCAACGTGCCGGCCACGGCGGTGTTGTCCGCCAACCTCGACTTCTCCTACGACGTGCGCCCGGCCTGGTGGGTGCTCGGCACGGTGATCCTGACCGTGCCGCTCAACCTGTGGCAGAGCCGGGCGGCGTCGGGCGGCAAGGGGTCGGCGAAGGGGCCGGTGGTGCGGGCGGCCAGGGCCTGACGATCTCGGGCTGGCGAGTGAGCCGGGAAATCTGAAGCCCTCCTCGTCATCCGGGGGCCGCGCAGCGGAACCCGGGACCCATGAACGCTGACGATGCCAGACAAGGCGTTCCGCTTCATCCTGAAAGGTCAGCGGCTATGGATCCCGGGTTCTCGCCTATGGCGAGCCCCGGGATGACGTTCAGGGAAGAATGATGGGCGTTCGACTTCGACAGGAGGCCGAGCCATCGTCTGTCGACGCGAAATACGAGAACAGCGCAGGAAAGTCTGCTCGGCTTTCTTGCCGGCCTCAATCAATGGTCTGGATTGTTTGGAGAAATGGTGCCCGGGGACGGAGTCGAACCGCCGACACTGCGATTTTCAGTCGCATGCTCTACCAACTGAGCTACCCGGGCGCACCGGCCGCGCGAGGCGGCGGTCCAAGCACAAGAGATCGTCCTAAGCTGAAGGACGGCACCACTCCCGTCAGGGACGAGAGAGTGGTGCCCGGGGACGGAGTCGAACCGCCGACACTGCGATTTTCAGTCGCATGCTCTACCAACTGAGCTACCCGGGCCCGCCGGCTGCGTGGGGCAGCGGCGTTGAGCGGCGGTATAGAGACGCTCGGATCGCCTGTCCAGCCGTCTCGTGCGGGCGCGTGGGCGATTGTTTGCCGGCACTCGCCTCACGCCTCCGCAGTGCGGCGACGGCGGGGGGCGCTGGCCGGGCTCGCCGGGTTGCGGGGGCGGCGGGGCTTCGTCGCGCCAGCCTTTTTCGCGGTGGTCTTCTTGGCCGGCGCCTCGCGGGAGGAGGGTGCCTTCGCCTCGCCGCCGGCATGGGCGTCGAGGAAGGCGCGGCAGGCGTTGAAATCGGTCTCGATCTCGGGCGGCAGGGCCTCCATGCGCTTCTCCCGCGCGAGCGAGGCGGCAAAGCGCAGCATCGCCGGGGTCGGCGGTCGGGTCGCGCCGTCGCCCGCCGGACCGGTCCGTTCCTCCCCCAACGCGGTTCTCGGCCCCGCATGGGTGTTGAGGAACAGCCGGCAGGCCCCGGCCTCGCGGGTCGCCTCCGGGGGGAGGGGGATGCCCTTGCGGGCGGCGAGTGACTTGGCGAAGGACACCATCGCGGCGGTCGGCGCCCGGCCGCCGCGGGGCGGGACCTCGCCCTCCACCGCCAGCCGCTCGGCGCCCGAAACCGCGCCGATCAGCGCCTCGACCCGCTCGCGGGTGCGCTGGCGGAACGCCTCGGCCCGGCGGACCGCCTCGGCCTTGGTCGTCGCCCGGCCGATCTCGGCCAGTTCGGACTCGAACACCGCCCGACCGACCGGGTCGCCATAGGCCGGGAACACCCGGCGCACCGCGGCGATGAAGGCGAGGCCCACCTCGGTCACGGTGATGGCCGGGTCCTTGCCCTTGAGCAGCGTGACGTAGTGGCTCTTCAGCAGCTTCGGCAGCACCGCGTCGCGGGTCGCGGCGGTGCCCAGCCCCTTCGGCTCGGTCGGGTTGGCGGGGTTCTCCAGCGCCCGCTTCAGGGCCGGGTCCTCGATCTGGTCGATGAGGCGGCCCATCACCACCGGCAACTCGCCCCGGGTGATACGCCGCGGCGGCTCGGTCCGGGCGGTCTCGATCACCGGCTCGCCGCCCCGCCCGGCCTCGCCGTCGCGCACCGGCGGCAGGCGCCCGGTGGTCGGCTCGTCGTCGGCCTTGGCCTTGCCGGGCACCACCTCGTCCTCGTCGGCCTCGGTGCCGTAGAGGGCGCGCCAGCCCGGCACCTTCACCACGCTGCCGGTGATGACGAAGCGCTTGGACCCGAGCGGCGTCGCCACCTCGGCCGTGACCGTGGTCCGGGCATCGATCCCGTCGGCCATGTGGGCGGCCAAAAAATTCTTGGCGACGAGCAGCCACAGCCGCAACGCCTCGGGCGCGGCGTCGCCGGGGCCCGGCACCTTGCGCAACGGGACGATGGCGTGGTGCTCGCCCGGGTCCTTGACGTAATGCCCCTTCGGCCCGCGGCGGATCTGCGGCGTCGCCGGGTTGTGGGCCGTCAGGTCCTTGTCGGCGACCGCGATCGCCGCCAGCACCGCGGCGGCGTCCTTGGCTTGCGAGTCCGGCAGATGCACCGACTCGGTGCGGGGGTAGCTGAGATAGCCCTTGTCGTAGAGGGCTTGCGCGTGGCGCGCCGTCACCTGCGGGTCCCAGCCGAAGCGCTTGGCGCAGGCGCGGGCCAGGGTATCCTTCGAAAAGAGCTTCGGCGGCGTCCGGCGCACGTCCTTCTGCACCACCGCCAGGGGACCGGCCCATCCCTCGGCCGCGTCGCGGATCGTCTCGGCATCCTCGATCGCGAAGATCTTGTCCTTCGGCGCGTGCCAGAGCGTCAGGCCCGCGCCGCTCTGCGTCGTCACCGGCAGGGCGATCTTGTAGAAGTCGCGCGGCACGAAATTGCGGATGCGCTCCTCGAGATCGGCCAGGATGGCGAGCGTCGGCGTCTGCACCCCGCCGAAGCGCCAGGGCTCGCGGAAGGCCGGCGGGCGCAGGCGCAACGACACCGCCCGGGTCCCGTTGAGGCCGAGATGCCAATCCTCGTATTGCCGGCACAGGGCCTCGAGATAGGCGGCATAGTCGCGCTCGCCGGAATCGTCCTCGCGCGCCAGCAGCCCGAAGGCGCGGCGGATCGAGATCTCGTCCAGCGCCCCCAGCCGCAACCGATCGACCCGGCCGCGCCAGCCGAGATGCTCCAGGACCTCCCAGGCGATCATCGAGCCCTCGCGGCCCGGATCGGTGGCGATGATCACCCGCTCGACCCCGGCGAGCGCCTGGCGGATCGCCGCGAGCTTCGGCGCGTGCGACTGGCCCGAGCGGCCGTGCCCGGGAGCGACCGGCAGCCGTTCCATGGCGATCGGCAGCGCGTCGAAGCGCCAGGGCTTCCAGTCCGGCCGGATCTCCCCGGGCTCGGCCACTTCCAGCAGGTGCCCCTCGGCCGCGACGCAGACCGTGCTGGGCGAGCGGAAGAACCGCTGCACCTGGCGCATCGCCGAGGGCTTCTCGAAGAAGAACAGCGTCTTTCCCGAGGAGGATGAGCCGGGGGAGGTGGCCTGCGCCATGGCAGCGGGACGCTCCTGAACGGGCGGATGGCCCGAACGAAGCGGGAACATACCGGAGGCTCCCGGGTACGGTCAACGCGGGGCACCGCGAAAAGAAAGGGCGCGGGCTTCCCAGACGGCTCTTCCCCGAATGAGTGCAGCTCTCGGCTTCGCATTCGCGCGGTTCACCCTCACCGCCACGGTTCCGCCCGCGAAACGCCGCTTGCGCCCTCGGCATTCCTCACATAAAGATATCTTTATGTTTCGCATTGGAGGCGAGGAGCCCTCAGGTATGACCGCCACCGTCCCCTTCGTCGACGCCTTGAGCGTGCTGCGGGCCGCCGCGGAGGAGACGCGCCTGCGCATCCTGGTGCTGCTCGGCGAGGGCGAATTGTCGGTCTCCGACCTCACCGACATCCTCGGCCAGTCGCAGCCGCGGATCTCGCGCCACCTCAAGCTCCTGGTCGAGGCCGGGCTGGTGGTGCGCCACCGCGAGGGCGCCTGGGCGTTCTTTCGCCTGCGCGAGGGGGTGGCCGGGCTGGTCGCCCCCTTATCGCCGCCCTCGACACCGCGGCGCCGCCGCTCTCCGAGGACCGGGCCCGGCTCCAGGCGGTGCGGGCGCAGCGCGCGGAGGCGGCGCAAAGCTTCTTTGCCCGGCTCGCGCCGCAATGGGACCGGGTGCGCTCGCTCCACGTGCCGGAGGCCACCGTCGAGGCGGCGGTGCTCGACGCGCTCGGAAGCGGCCCGATCGGCAGCCTCGTCGATCTCGGCACCGGCACCGGGCGGATGCTCGGGCTCCTGGCGCCGCGGGCCGCCCGGGCGACGGGGCTCGATGCCAACCACACGATGCTCTCGGTCGCCCGCGCCAACCTGGAGCGCCAGGGACTGACCCGGATCGACCTGCGCCAGGGCGACATCCACGCCCCGCCCTTCGGCCGGGCGAGCTTCGACCTCGTGCTGATCCACCAGGTGCTGCACTATCTCGACGACCCGGCGCGGGCGCTTCGCGAGGCCGCCCGCCTCGTCGCCCCGGGCGGCCGCCTGCTCGTGGTCGATTTCGCGCCCCACAGCCTGGAATTCCTGCGGACGGACGAGGCGCATCGCCGCCTCGGCTTCGCCCCGGAGCAGGTTGCGGACTGGCTCTCCGAGGCCGGCCTGACCGACGTGCGGCTGCGTCACCTCGCGCCCTCCGGGGGCGCGGAGCACCAGCTCACCGTCACGCTCTGGCTCGCCCATCACCCGCAGGCCGCCGCCGATCAGCAGATCGGTGCCGGGCTGCCCGACCGCGCCGTCGCCTGATCCCAATCCCCTCTTTCGCCGAGGCTGCCGATGTACCCCACCGCCTTCCGCCCGAGCCGCGAGAGCCACCGCCCGATCCGCGTCTCGTTCGAGTTCTTCCCGCCGAAGACCGAGGAGATGGAGGCGACCCTGTGGTCGTCGATCGAGCGCCTGGCGCCGCTCGGCCCCGACTTCGTCTCGGTGACCTACGGCGCCGGCGGCTCGACCCGCGAGCGCACCCACAACACCGTGTCGCGCCTGGTGCGCGAGACCGAGCTGAAGCCCGCCGCCCACCTCACCTGCGTGGCCGCCACCAAGGGTGAGGTCGACGACGTGGTGCGCGCCTATCACGAGGCCGGCGTGCGCCACATCGTGGCCCTGCGCGGCGACCCGGCGGAGGGCGTCGGCACCGCCTACACGGCGCATCCGGGCGGCTACGAGCGCTCCTGCGACCTCGTCGCCGGCATCAAGCGCATCGGCGATTTCGAGGTCTCGGTCTCGGCCTATCCGGAGCGCCACCCCGAGGCCGGCTCCCTCGACCAGGACCTCGACGCGCTGAAGGCCAAGGTCGATTGCGGCGCCGACCGCGCCATCTCCCAGTTCTTCTTCGAGAACGACCTGTTCTTCCGATACCTCGACCGGGTGCGGGCGCGCGGCATCGACATCCCGATCATCCCCGGCATCCTGCCGGTGCAGAACTTCAAGCAGGCCGCCAACTTCGCCCGCCGCACCGGCGCCTCGGTGCCGGACTGGCTCGCCGCCCGCTTCGAGGGGCTGGAGAACGACGTTGCCACCCGCAAGCTGGTGGCCGCGGCGGTCGCCGCCGAGCAGGTGCTGGATCTCGTCGACCGCGGCATCACCGATTTCCACTTCTACACCATGAACCGCGCCGACCTCGTCTACGCGATCTGCCATTTGCTGGGCTTGCGCGCGACGCCGGTGGTGGCGGAGAAGGTGGCGGCCTGATTTCCCCAAGGTCTCCTCACCGCTGACATGATCCCGGGCCGCATCGCGCGGCCCGGTCCGATTCCGCACCTGCCCGACCCGCTGGAACCCCACCCCGATGACCGATTTCCGCCCCGCCGACGGTGCCGACATCCTGACCGCCCTGCGCCGGCGCGCGGCGGAGAAGATCCTCGTCCTCGACGGGGCGATGGGCACGGTGATCCAGCGCCTCGGCCTGACCGAGGCCGATTTCCGCAGCGAGCGCTTCCGCGATCACGCCCACGACCAGAAGGGCAACAACGACCTCCTGATCCTGACCCAGCCCGACGCGATCCGGCAGATCCACCTCGACTACTTCCTCGCCGGCGCCGACGTCGTCGAGACCAACACCTTCTCGGGCACCACGATCGCTCAAGGAGATTACGGCATGGAAGCCGTGATCCACGAGCTGAACGCGCAAGGCGCCCGGCTCGCCCGCGAGGCGGCGGTCCTCGCCGAGAAGCAGGACGGACGCCGCCGCTTCGTCGCCGGCGCCATCGGCCCGACGAACCGCACCCTGTCGATCTCGCCGGACGTCAACAATCCGGGCTACCGCGCCGTCACCTTCGACCAGGTCCGCGAGGCCTATGCCGAGCAGGTCCGCGGCCTGATCGCCGGCGGCGCGGAACTCATCCTGATCGAGACGGTCTTCGACACGCTGAACGCCAAGGCGGCGGTGGCGGCGGCCTGGCAGGTCTTCGACGAGACCAGCACCCGCCTGCCGATCATGATCTCGGGCACCATCACCGACCTCTCGGGCCGCACCCTGTCGGGCCAGACCCCGACCGCGTTCTGGCACTCGCTGCGCCACGCCGAGCCGCTGACCTTCGGCCTCAACTGCGCGCTCGGCGCCCGCGAGATGCGCGCGCATATCGATGAATTGTCGCGCACCTGCGACACCCTGGTCTGTGCCTACCCCAATGCCGGCCTGCCGAACGAGTTCGGCCTCTACGACGAGAGCCCGGAGGCGATGGCCAGGCTCGTCGGCGAATTCGCCGAGAGCGGCCTCGTCAACATGGTCGGCGGCTGCTGCGGCACTACGCCGGACCACATCCGCGCCATCGCCGGAGTGGTGGCCGGCAAGGCGCCGCGCCGGGCGCCGACCGTGAAGCCCTTGATGCGCCTGTCGGGCCTCGAGCCCTTCACGCTGACGCCCGAGATCCCGTTCGTGAACGTCGGCGAGCGCACCAACGTCACCGGCTCGGCGCGCTTCCGCAAGCTCGTCACCAACGGCGACTACGCCGCCGCCCTGGATGTCGCCCGCGACCAAGTCGCGGCCGGCGCCCAGATCATCGACGTCAACATGGACGAGGGCCTGCTCGATTCGCAGAAGGCGATGGTCGAGTTCCTCAACCTCGTCGCCGCCGAGCCCGACATCGCCCGCGTCCCGGTGATGATCGATTCCTCGAAGTTCTCGGTCATCGAAGCCGGCCTGAAATGCGTGCAGGGCAAGGCGATCGTGAACTCGATCTCGCTCAAGGAGGGCGAGGAGAAGTTCATCGCGGAAGCGAAGATCTGCCGCTCCTACGGCGCCGCCGTGGTGGTGATGGCCTTCGACGAGGACGGCCAGGCCGATTCGCTCGAGCGCAAGGTCGCGATCTGCACCCGCGCCTACAAGGTGCTGACCGAGCAGGTCGGCTTTCCCCCCGAGGACATCATCTTCGATCCCAACGTCTTCGCGGTGGCGACGGGCATCGAGGAGCATGACGGCTACGGCGTCGCCTTCATCGAGGCGGCGCGGATCATCCGCGAGACCCTGCCCCACGCCCATATCTCGGGCGGCATCTCGAACCTGTCCTTCGCCTTCCGCGGCAACGAGCCGGTGCGCGAGGCGATGCACGCGGTGTTCCTGTACCATGCGATCAAGGTCGGCATGGATATGGGCATCGTGAATGCCGGCCAGCTCGCGGTCTACGACGAGCTGCCCGCCGAGCTGCGCGAGCTGTGCGAGGACGTGGTCCTCAACCGCCGCAAGGATGCCACCGAGCGCCTGCTCGACGCCGCCGCCCGCTTCAAGGAGGGGGGACAGGCGCGCGACAAGACCGCCGACCTCGCCTGGCGCGAGGCCCCGGTCGAGAAGCGCCTGGAGCACGCGCTGGTCAACGGCATCACCGAATACATCGAGGCCGATACCGAGGAGGCCCGCGCCGCGGCGGCCCGTCCGCTCCACGTCATCGAAGGCCCGCTGATGGCCGGCATGAACGTGGTCGGCGACCTGTTCGGGGCCGGAAAGATGTTCCTGCCGCAGGTGGTGAAGTCGGCCCGCGTGATGAAGCAGGCCGTGGCCTACCTGATGCCGTTCATGGAGGCCGAGAAGGCCGCCAATGGCGGCGTCGGCGGCCGGCAGGCGGCCGGCAAGGTGCTGATGGCGACCGTGAAGGGCGACGTCCACGACATCGGCAAGAACATCGTCGGCGTCGTGCTCGCCTGCAACAACTACGAGATCATCGATCTCGGCGTGATGGTGCCGGCGGCGAAGATCCTCGATACGGCGCGCAAGGAGAACGTCGACATCGTCGGGCTCTCTGGCCTCATCACGCCCTCGCTCGACGAGATGGTCCACGTCGCGGCCGAGATGGAGCGCGAGGGCTTCGACGTGCCGCTGCTCATCGGCGGCGCGACGACGAGCCGGGTCCACACCGCGGTGAAGATCCACCCGGCCTACGCCAAGGGCCAGGCGGTCTACGTGACCGATGCCAGCCGCGCCGTCGGCGTGGTCTCGAACCTGCTCTCGCCCGACACCAGGGGGCAGACGATCGAAACGGTGCGCGCCGAGTACAAGCGCGTCGCCGAGGCCCATGCCCGCTCGGAGGCCGACAAGCAGCGTCTGGCCCTGGCGAAAGCCCGTGCCAACGCCTTCAAGGCCGACTGGTCGGCCTACACGCCGGTCAAGCCGACCTTCACCGGCACGCGGGTGTTCCGCAGCTACGAGGTGGCGGAGCTCGTTCCCTATATCGACTGGACGCCGTTCCTCCAGACCTACGAGTTCAAGGGCCGCTATCCGGCGATCCTCGACGACCCCGAGCAGGGACCGGCCGCCCGCGCCCTGTTCGAGGATGCGCAGGCGATGCTGCGCCAGATCGTCGAGGAGCGGTGGTTCAACCCGAAGGCGGTGATCGGTTTCTGGCCGGCCAACGCGGTCGGCGACGACATCCGGCTGTTCACTGGCGAGAGCCGGACCGACCCGCTCGCCACCTTCCACGGCCTGCGCCAGCAGCTCTCGAAGCGCGACGGGCGGCCCAATACCTGCCTGTCGGACTTCGTCGCCCCCGTCGAGAGCGGGCTCTCCGACTATGTCGGCGGCTTCGTGGTCACGGCGGGTCTCGAAGAGGTGCGGATCGCCGAGCGGTTCGAGCGCCAGAACGACGATTACAAGTCGATCCTGGTCAAGGCGCTCGCCGACCGCATCGCCGAGGCCTTCGCCGAGCGGATGCACGAGCGGGTGCGGCGGGAATTCTGGGCCTACGCGGCGCACGAGACCTATTCCCCGGCGGACCTCGTCACCGAGCCCTATGCCGGCATCCGCCCGGCCCCGGGCTACCCGGCCCAGCCCGACCACACCGAGAAGACGACTCTGTTCGACCTGCTCCAGGCCGAGCCGCGGATCGGCGTCAAGCTCACCGAATCCTACGCGATGTGGCCGGGCTCCTCGGTCTCGGGCCTCTACATCGCCCATCCCGACGCGCATTACTTCGGCGTCGCCAAGGTGGAGCGCGACCAGGTCGAGGATTACGCCGCCCGCAAGGGGATGGACGTGGCCGAGGTCGAGCGCTGGCTCGGCCCGGTGCTGAACTACGACACGGCGCGGTATCGCGTGGCGGCGGAGTAGGGGGCGCTTGCCTTAAGGGGACGGCCCATCGTCATGATGGGCCGCAACCCTGGAGATGCGCATGATCGAGCCCGACAAGCCGGTGCCGGGAAGCTTGGACTGGCTTCAGGAGCGCGTGCAACCGCTCGATGCCGACGTCGAGGCAGCCCTGGACGAGCCGGTCGAGATGCCGGCGGACGTCCCGGGTGAATGGGATTGGCTCCGTGATCTCGTCGGCCCGCTGGACGACGACTTCGTGCACGCTGCGACCGAGCAACCGCCTTTGCCCCCGACGACGCGGTGGAGGAGGACGAGCCCACCTCCTGACCCGGGCTTGACCGCCGCGCCCGCCCCGGCTCAAAGCTGGGCCTGAGGATGCGGGAAGGATCGGGGATGCGGACAGGACCAGGGAGGCTCGCCCTCGTCGCCGTGGCGGGCGCCGTCGTGGCGGCAGCCGGCTGCACCGAATTCTCCTACATCTCGAAGACCTATGTCGGCCTCCAGCCGCAGGTGGTCACGATCGGCTGCAACGCCCCCTACGAGGTCTACGACCAGCGCCGCGAGCGCAAGGTCCTGATCGTCTCGAACAACCTGCGGGAGATTGCCGGCTGCGGCATGGAGGGCCAGGACCCGGCGCTCACCCGCCGGCGCCGCTTCTCGGAGGCCGCCTCCACCTACCTCAAGGAGACGGCGCGGGAGACCTGCACCATCGTCGGCGAGACGGTGTTCACCGATCTCCAGACCGAGTTCGTCTATTCCTGCGCCGAGCCGATCGAGAAGCCCGGCACCAAGGTGCCGCGCCTGCCGGGCCGCTACTGAGCCTTCAATCCTCGTCCGGGACGGGCGGGTGCGGGAAGGTGCGCTCGGCCGCATCGCCGGCCGCCGCCAGCATCGCCCGGGCGAAGTGGCGCGCCTCGGCCCGGTCGAGGGCGATCGACGCCGTGACCGGCGCGCCGTCGAGGTCGGCGAGGTCCAGTTCGAGCCGCACGCCCGCCTCGGTCGGCGTCACCCGCAGGGTCCAGTCGCGATCGCTCATCCGTCCGCATCAGCCTTCGGGGGCGGAATGCCCCAACTCCCGGCCCTATAGACCAATTTCCGGACAGGTCGATGGGGTCGCCGCGGTTGACGCTGCGGGCGTCGCCGTGGTCGACCCGCGCCGGGAATCGAGCACGAGGAATCGGACCATGAGCGAGATCGTCTTCCGCACCGGCGAGGCCACCGTGCTGGCGGCCGAGGGCCAGTACACCGACGCGATGCCCGAGGTGCTGATCGGCTCGGTGCGCGGCCCGGTGGGGCAGGCCTTCGCCTCGATGATGGGGCAGGTCCAGGGCCACACGCGGATGTTCGTGGTGCGCGACCTCAACCAGCTGGTGCGCCCGGCCACGATGATGACCACCAAGGCGACGATCCACACCGCCGAATACGTCGAGTTGCTCGGCGGCGTGGTCCAGGCCGCGACGGGCGACGCCATCGTCGACTGCATCATCGAGGGCATCCTGCCCCGCGACGGGCTCGACGAGCTGTGCATGATCATCATGATCTGGCTCGACCCGCGCTGCCCCGAGGACCCGAACCTCGACCGCAAGGACCTCTACCGCACCAATTACGAGGCGACGAAGCTCGCCATCGCCCGGGCGCTGAAGGGCGAGCCGACGGTGGACGAGCTGATCGCCAACCGCCACACCGTGCGCCACTACGCCCTCGAAGGCGTGCTCGACGACGAGGCCTGATCCTCCCCGGTCGGTGGGCGGCTGCGCAGTTGACCGCAGCTTGACAGCGCCGCAAGGTGCGCCGCCCGCCATCCCGACACCTCGCGCGGGCCGTCCATCACACGCCTTGAGGCTGAACGATGCGTCCATTCCGCGCCGCGTTGATCCTGTCCGCGGCCCTGTCCGCTTGTGCCGTCCTGTCCGGACCGGGTTTCGCGCAGCAACCCCAAGGCGGTGCGCAGGCGCCCGCGGGCGGGCGGGCCGCCACCCCGGCCTCGTCGCCGATCACCGTCTGGGATGCCCGGATCGCGGGGGGCGACCTCATCGTCTCCGGCAGCGTCGGCAAGGCCGGCGTGGTCGTCACCCTCGACGACGACATCCCGGTCACCTCGGACAAGCGCGGGCGCTTCACCCTGAAGGTGCCCTACGTGCCGCAGAACTGCGTCGCGACGCTCAAGGCCGGCGAGGCCTCGCGCGAGATCGCGGTGGCGAATTGCGGCGCCACCGGCGCCCCGGGCGCCAAGGGCGAGCCGGGCCCGACCGGCCCGCAGGGCATGGCCGGCCTCGCCGGACCGCCCGGCCCGAAGGGCGATGCCGGGCCCAAGGGCGATACCGGTCCCAAGGGCGAAGCGGGTCCCAAGGGCGAAGCGGGTCCCAAGGGCGAAGCGGGTCCCAAGGGGGAGGCGGGGCCCAAGGGTGAGCCCGGTCCGAGGGGCGAAGCAGGGCCGAAGGGTGAGCCCGGCCCGAAGGGCGAGGCGGGCTCGCCGGGGCCGGCCGGCTCGGCGGGCGCGGCCGCCACGGCGAGCGCCGGGTTGCCATTCCGGATGCTACGTACCGACGGCTGTTCCAAGCCGCATTGCGAACTGGTCTGCGACGCGGGCGAGACCTTCGTGTCGGCCTATTGCCTGCGCGGCGGCAGCGCGAACTTCACCCGCCGCGAGAGCGGCGAGGCGGTGGCTCTGTGCCCGCCCGACAGTTCCGGCATGGTCGGCTTCTGCGCCAAGCTGTGATCGATCATTCGGGTCTCTCCGCCGGATCGACATCCTCCTCGTCATCCTGGGGCTCGCCGAAGGCGAGAACCCGGGATCCATAACCGCTGACCGTCCAGGAAGGGACGGAACGCGGCCCGCCTTGTCCTGCATCGTCAGCGGTCATGGATCCCGGGTTCCGCTGCGCGGCCCCAGGATGACGAGGTGAGGCGGCGATGTCTGCGCCAGATCGACTGGAGCAGACGTAAGCGCTAGCGCGCCATCCTGGCCGAGGCGGACGATCCCGGCACGGCCTGCACCCCAGCCTGCTGTTTCCGATGGCGGCGCGCCTTGCTGGCCGAGCCGCAGGCCTCGGCTGCCCCGCCGACCTTCATCCCGCTCGCCCTGCATCGTGGCAAGCCACGATCGGTGCCCCATCGCGCCGGCCATCCGGGTTGACGCCGAACGCCACGCCTGGAGGGAGGCCTTCCGGATCAAGGCGGTGAGCGCCTTCTCGGTCATCCGGCGCGGCTCCAGGACGCTGGGGAAGCGACTCCCCGCCCGCAGCTTCGAGATGCGTCGATCGACCGTGCCGGCCCGAGTCGCGAGAGATCCCGCCTGCTACGGCGCCGTCGAGGAAGCGCGGAAAAGGCCCCGCCGGTCTCCGCGGCGGGGCCTCACAGCGCATCTTTTCTCGAATCGTATCTCTTATGCCAATGGCCCAAGATGCTGACGCATCGGGCCATTGAGCCATCTCGAATTGTCTATGCCAAGCCAGAGGCTTGACGAAAATTCGAGAACGGAACCGAAGGTCGTTTCCAACGACCGTTGGTATTACAGCGCCTTCAACAGCGCCTCGGCTCCCGACTCGTCCGCCTTCGACGACGAAGCCTCGACGTTGAGCACCCGGACCACCCCGTCCTCGACCAGCATGGCGTAGCGCTGGGAGCGGAGGCCGAGGCCGAAGCCGGTGCCGTCCATGTCGAGGCCGAGCGCCTTGGCGAAGTCGCCGTTGCCGTCGGCCAGGAACTCGATGCCCTCGGCGCCGGTCGCCTTCGACCAGGCGTCGAGCACGAACACGTCGTTGACCGAGGTCACCGCGATCGCGTCGATGCCGCGGGCCAGGATGTCGCCGCGGCGGGTGACGTAGCCGGGGAGGTGGTTGCGGTGGCAGGTCGGGGTGAAGGCGCCCGGCACCGCCACCAGCACCACGCGGCGGCCCTTGAACATGTCGTCGGTGGACTTGGCCGCCGGGCCTTCGGGGCCCATGACCCGGAAGGTCGCCTGGGGCAGGTGATCGCCGACCTGGATCGTCATCGTGGCTCTCCTCGCGGAATTGATGCGGTGGCGTCTAAGCAGATTTCGCCGGAGCGGTCACCGGTTCGGCGGCAAAAATCTGCGAGAAAACAAGAATCTAACCAGCCTTGCGGCGGCCTGCCAATGCAAGGCTGGTTCGCGCGGCGCCCCGGCGCGTCGAGGCGGGCCCAGGCGGCGGGACCCGCCGGGCCTCCCCGCGCGTTCCTGCTGAACCGGACTATGGACAATGCCGGGGCGGAGCGTAGCATGGGCTTCATGCGCAGCAGATTTCCACAGGACCTCCTCGCCCAGGATCCCGGCCCCGCCGGGGCACCGGGCCCGCATGCCGACGAGCGGGAGGGTGCGGCTTCCGGCGCGCCGAGCTACCTCGACGGGCAGCTCCTGGTGGCGATGCCGGGCATGGCCGACGAGCGCTTCTCGCGCTCGGTGATCTATCTCTGCGCGCATTCGGCGGAGGGGGCGATGGGGATCATCGTCAACAAGCCGGCTGCCGACCTCAACATGCCGGACCTCCTGGTCCAGCTCGACATCATCGCCGAGACCGACGCGATCCGCCTGCCGGCCGCGATCGGCCACATGCCGGTGCTGATGGGCGGGCCGGTCGAGGCGAGCCGGGGCTTCGTGCTGCACTCGCCCGATTTCCACATCGACCAGTCGACCCTGCTGATCGACGACGGCATCTGCCTCACCGCGACGATCGAGATCCTGCGGGCGATCGCGGTCGGCAAGGGGCCGGCGAGCGCGGTGCTGGCACTGGGCTATGCCGGCTGGCAGGCCGGCCAGCTCGAGAGCGAGATCCAGGCCAATGGCTGGCTGCACTGCCCGGCCGATCCCGACCTGATCTTCAACACCACCCTTGAGACCAAGTACGACCGGGCGCTGCGCGGCATCGGCATCGAGCCCGCCATGCTCTCGACGACGGCCGGCCACGCCTGACGGGGCGGTCCCGTCCCGCGGGCCTTGCGCGCTACTGGTCCTGCGCGCCGGCCTCGAAGCCGGGATTCGTTCCGTCGACCGAAGGGGCCTGCCGCCGGACCCGCGCCGCCGGCCGCGGCGCGTTGCTGGCGGTCGGGGCGGCCGTCGACAGGCCGAGGCGGGTAGCGAGCGAGAGCGCCCGCGCCTCGGAGAAGCGCAGGTGGCAGAAACCGTGCGAGCCCTCGCGGACATAGGCGCGGCAGAACTGCTCCCGGTCGGCCGAGAAGGCCGCCTGCTCGGTCACGATCGGCCGCGTCTCCTCGCGTGAGGCGCGGCGGGTCATCACCTTGTAGTTCTCGCGCACCGCCTTGTCGACGACGCCGCGCGCCGAATCGAATTCCTGCGCCCGCGGCAGCAAGGCGGCGGCACCGGGCCCCCACAGGCCCTTGGGCGTGGTGGCGCAGTCCGCCGCCGTGAAGACGCAAGCCTCGCCCTCGGCCAGCGGCGTGACCATCACGCTGCCCTCCAGGATCTCGAACCGCAGCGGACAGGCCGGGCCCGAGGAGGCGAGCTGCGTCACGCCGTAGGGCTTGCCCTGGTCGGTGAGCGCCAGCGGCTGCCCGTCACCGAGGGAGACCTTGCAGGACTCGGTCGGCTGCGAGACCTTCGTGCCGGCGAGCGTCAGGCGGGCCGTGAAGCCGCCGCCCGCCCGCTCCAGGCGCAGGGAGCCGGCATTGCCGTTCTGCTGCAGGTCCTGGCCGAGGACCGCGTCGTCGTTGGGAGTCTTCAGCACCACCGGCTTCGGCGGCGCCGGCGGGGCGGGGGCGGGCCGGGGCGCCGCCTCGGCCGGCGGCATCTCGCCGGGCGCCCGGCCGCCCGGCACCGGGGCCGGGGGGGCCGGCGGGCGCGCGGCCCGGCCGATGCCGAACAGTTCCTCGAGGAAGGACTGAGCCGAGGCCGGAGCCGGCGCCACCATCAGGACCGCCGCGAGGGGCAGGGCCGCCAGCACGGGCAGGGCCACCGGGCGGGGGGAGGGGCGAACGGACTTCATCAGGCTCCAGGCGAAAAGGCTCGAGGGGCAAGGGCACGGGCCGAACGGCACGGGCGTCGATCTCCCCCCGGGGTCCTGCTCCCTCGGGGTAGTACTCCCCTGAGGGTCTCGGGGCTCAGTCCTAGCATGCGGTCCGTGGCACGGGCGTGGCAAGCCCGCAACATTGTCGTGGCGGCTTGACCATAGGTCGGGAGGAGGATGCCGGCGCGAAGCCGGGCCCGCCGCGCCGCGAGCCTCGCGATGCGCAGCACGCCCCCGCTCGCCTTGCGGGCCCCAAAAGGCCTTCTTATATCCGGCTCGGCGCGGGCAACTCCCCCGCCCGCCGGGTTTCCGGCGGGGCGCGGTCCGGCCCGCCCGGGCTCAAACCATTCGACAAGTACCGCCATGGGCCGAGCTGCTTCGGGGCTCGGCGGTCTGCTTAAAAAACACCAACGAGGGATCCCACCATGGGTAAAGTGATCGGCATCGACCTTGGCACCACCAACAGCTGCGTGGCCGTGATGGAAGGCACGCAGCCCAAGGTCATCGAGAACGCGGAAGGCGCGCGCACCACCCCGTCGATCGTCGCCTTCACGGACGACGGCGAGCGGCTCGTCGGCCAGCCGGCCAAGCGCCAGGCGGTGACGAACCCCGAGCGCACCTTCTTCGCGATCAAGCGCCTCATCGGCCGTACCTACGACGACCCGATGACGCAGAAGGACAAGGGGCTCGTCCCCTACAAGATCGCCCGTTCGAGCGGCGGCGACGCCTGGGTCGAGGCCGACGGCAAGCCCTACTCGCCGTCGCAGATCTCCGCCTTCACGCTCCAGAAGATGAAGGAGACCGCCGAGGCCCATCTCGGCCAGCCGGTCACGCAGGCGGTCATCACCGTCCCGGCCTACTTCAACGACGCCCAGCGCCAGGCGACCAAGGATGCCGGCAAGATCGCCGGCCTCGAGGTGCTGCGCATCATCAACGAGCCGACCGCGGCGGCGCTCGCCTACGGCCTCGACAAGAAGAAGACCGGCCTGATCGCGGTCTACGACCTCGGCGGCGGCACCTTCGACGTCTCGATCCTGGAGATCGGCGACGGCGTGTTCGAGGTGAAGTCGACGAACGGCGACACGTTCCTGGGTGGCGAGGATTTCGACAACCGCATCGTCGAGTACCTGGCGGCCGAGTTCAAGCGTGAGCAGGGCATCGACCTGACCAAGGACAAGCTCGCCCTCCAGCGCCTCAAGGAGGCCGCCGAGAAGGCGAAGATCGAGCTGTCCTCGGCGACCCAGACCGAGATCAACCTGCCCTACATCACGGCGGATGCGAGCGGCCCGAAGCACCTGGCGCTGAAGCTCAGCCGCGCCAAGTACGAGTCGCTGGTCGACGACCTGGTGCAGCGCACGATCGAGCCCTGCCGCAAGGCGCTCAAGGATGCCGGCGTGTCGGCGGCCGAGATCGACGAGGTCGTGCTCGTCGGCGGCATGACCCGCATGCCGAAGGTCCAGGAGCAGGTGAAGACCTTCTTCGGCAAGGAGCCCCACAAGGGCGTCAACCCGGACGAGGTCGTGGCGATCGGTGCCGCGGTGCAGGCCGGCGTGCTCCAGGGCGACGTCAAGGACGTCCTGCTCCTCGACGTGACTCCGCTGTCGCTCGGCATCGAGACCCTCGGCGGCGTGTTCACCCGTCTCATCGACCGCAACACCACCATCCCGACCAAGAAGTCGCAGGTGTTCTCGACGGCCGAGGACAACCAGAACGCGGTCACCATCCGGGTCTTCCAGGGTGAGCGCGAGATGGCGGCCGACAACAAGCTGCTCGGCCAGTTCGACCTCGTCGGCATCCCGCCGGCTCCGCGCGGCCTGCCGCAGATCGAGGTGACCTTCGACATCGACGCCAACGGCATCGTCAACGTGACGGCCAAGGACAAGGCGACGGGCAAGGAGCACCAGATCCGCATCCAGGCCTCTGGCGGCCTGTCCGACGCCGACATCCAGCGCATGGTGCAGGAGGCGGAGGCCAACGCGGCCGACGACAAGAAGCGCCGCGAGCTGGTCGAGGTGAAGAACCAGGGCGAGAGCCTGATCCACGCCACCGAGAAGTCGGTGACCGAGCACGGCGACAAGGTCCCGGCCTCCGACAAGGCCGCGATCACCACCGCCATCGACGCCCTGCGCCAGTCGCTGGCCGGCGAGGACGTCGAGCAGATCAAGGCCCGCACCACCGACCTGATGCAGGCCTCGATGAAGCTCGGCGAGGCGATGTACGCCGCGAGCCAGGCCGGTCCGGACGCCGCCGCGGGCGCGGCCCCGGGCGCCGAGCCCAAGAAGGACGACGTCATCGACGCCGACTTCCAGGAAGTCGACGACAAGGACCAGAAGAAGCGGGCGTGATACGCCTTGAGGTTGCCGCACGGATCTGAGATCCGTGCGGCCCAGTGAAATGTGATGCGACCCGGTCCTCGGCGCCGACAACGGTGCCGGGGACCGGACGTGTATGGACGATGCCCGACGGGGTACGGCGGGGCCGGGGACAGGAATGTCGAAGCGCGACTATTACGAGGTGCTGGGCGTCGCCCGCACCGCGACCGACGGTGAGATGAAGTCGGCCTTCCGCAAGCTGGCGATGGTCTACCACCCCGATCGCAACCCCGGCGACAAGGAGGCCGAGCTCAAGTTCAAGGAGCTCAACGAGGCCTATCAGTGCCTGTCCGACGGGCAGAAGCGCGCCGCCTACGACCGGTTCGGCCACGCCGCCTTCTCGCAGGGCGGGCAGGGCGGTCCCGGATTCGGCAACGAGTTCGGCGACTTCATGTCGGACATCTTCGATACCTTCTTCGGCGACGCCCGCGGCGGTCCCGGCGGCGGGCGCCCCGGCGGTGGCCAGGGCGGGCGTCCGGGCGGCGGCCGCGAGCGCGGGGCCGACCTGCGCTACAACCTCGAGATCAGCCTCGAGGAGGCCTTCACCGGCAAGACCGAGACGATCAAGATGCCGACCTCGGTCACCTGCGAGGTCTGCGCCGGCTCGGGCGCCAAGGCCGGCTCGAAGCCCAAGACCTGCCCGACCTGCGCCGGCTACGGCCGGGTGCGCGCGGCGCAAGGGTTCTTCGCCATCGAGCGCACCTGCCCGGCCTGCCACGGCCGCGGCGAGATCATCGAGGATCCGTGCCCGGCCTGCTCGGGCGCCGGCCGCGTCACCCGCGAGCGCACGCTCTCGATCAACGTCCCGGCGGGCGTCGACGACGGCCTGCGCATCCGCCTGGCCGGCGAGGGCGAATCCGGCCTGCGCGGCGGGCCGGCGGGCGACCTCTACATCTTCCTGTCGATCAAGCCGCACCCGTTCTTCCAGCGCGACGGGGCCGACCTGTTCTGCCGCGTGCCGATCTCGATGGTGACGGCGGCCCTCTCGGGCGAGATCACCGTGCCGGTGATCGACGGCTCGCACACCTCGGTCCGGGTCCCGGCCGGCACCCAGACCAACAAGCAGTTCCGCCTCAAGGGCAAGGGCATGCCGGTCCTGCGCTCGCGCGACGTCGGCGACCTCTACATCCAGGTCTTCGTCGAGACGCCGCAGAACCTCACCAAGCGTCAGCGCGAGCTCCTGCAGGAATTCGACACCCACGGCACCCAGGCCGACAACCACCCCGAGAGCGCCGGCTTCTTCTCCCGGGTGAAAGAGTTCTTCGACGGGCTCAGCGGCTCCGGCCGCGCCTGACCGTCGAGGCGGCGGGTCGGGGCCACGGTTCTGGCCCCGGCCCGACGGATGAGGCCGGCGAACCGGTGCAGCCGTTGCGCGTTCTCCCGCGCGGGCGAGATTGTGTGGTTCGCCGGGCGTTCCGAATGCGTCAGGCTTGACGGCGGCGCGCCTATGGACGACAGCCGTGTCCCGACTTCGTTTTTCGCGTGTTCAAGGGTCTTCGGTCTTGCCTTTGCCTCACCGATCCAGGGCCAAAGCCGCCGCGGTCTCGAGCCCGCTGCCTCACCCGAAGCCCCAGAAGAAGCGCGACATCCTGGAGGACGAGGCGCGGTTCCTGCGCTCCTGGTTCGAGCGGCCCCTGGTCACCGGCGCCGTGACGCCGTCGGGTCGGATGCTCGCCCGCACCATGGCCTCCTACGTCGATCCGCGCCTCGCCGGGCCGGTGATCGAGCTCGGGCCGGGCACAGGTCCGGTGACCGACGCCCTGGTGCGCCGCGGCATCGCCCCGGAGCGCCTGGTCCTCGTCGAGTACAACCCGGATTTCTGCAAGCTGCTGCGCCGGCGCTTCCCGAAGGCGACGGTGCTGCAGGGCGACGCCTACGACATCCGCGCCACCCTGGAGGGCGTGGTCGCCGAGCCGGCCTGCGCCACGATCTCGAGCCTGCCGCTCTTCACCAAGCCGCTGGAGCAGCGCCTCGACCTGCTGACCGCGGCGCACGACCTGATGCACGCGGATGCGCCCTTCGTGCAGTTCACCTACGCGGTGGTGCCGCCGATCCCGGCCAAGTCCACGACCTACACCGCCAGCCGCTCGAACAAGGTCTGGCTGAACCTGCCGCCGGCGCGGGTGTGGGTGTATCGCCGGCCCTGAGGGGCTGTTCGAGCGTTCCGACCGAATTGACAGTCTCGACGTCATCCCGGGGCTCGGCGAAGCCGAGAACCCGGGATCCATAACCGCTGATCGTTCAGGATGAAGCGGAACGCGCCCACTTTGTCCTGCACCGTCAGCGGTTATGGATCCCGGGTTCCGCTACGCGGCCCCGGGATGACACTGAGGGTGTTCTCGAACGAAGACGAACGACTTCGGTATAATCCGGCCCGCTCTACGCCTTCTCCCACTGGTTCTCGATGATGGTGTAGACCTTGTCGCTGAGGTTGATGTCCATCTCGACCAGCCCCAGCGTGTTCTTCACCCGGCTCAGGGTCTCGGCCAGTTCCAGCACCGGCTCGGGCACCCGGCGCTCCGGCACGGCCGGGCCCTGGAGCTGGAGCACGTCGGCCAGCATCGCCGTGTAGGCGCCCCAGAAATGCTGGTGGCCGATGACGTGGAAGCGCGACAGCGCGTCGATCGCCAGCGTCCAGTGGCCCGGCTTCATCGGCTCGCCGGGAAAGCCGCAGGAGAGGTCGCGGGTCAGCGGGTTCTCCAGCCAGGAAAACGTCTCCAGGTCGATCCGGTCGAAACCCTTGCGGAGCGCCGAGACGCTGCCGAGATCGAGGCCGGCCGCGAAGGCGCACGGGGCCTGCAGGTGATCGACGCGCCAGCTCTGCACCGGGTCCTTGCCGATCTCCGCCATCCGGCGCAGGTACAGGATGCGCTTGGCCAGCTCCACGTACGGATCGACGACCAGGATCGTCTTCACGTAGTCGCCCGCCTGGATCACGTCCTCGTAGCGCTTCAGAAGTACGCTGCCCTGCAGCAGCAGCGAGTCGCTGTACTTGATGTCGATGATGCAGCGCAACAGGTCGTAGTGGATGTCGTGGATCCCGAAATACGCCATCGCGAATTCCGGGAAGAGCATGTCGCGGGCGGCGTTGTCCTGGTGGATCGTGTAGTCGAGGGCGAGGACGCGGGCCGGGCGATGGGCGGCGTCGCTGCCGTGCCGGTAGAGCAGGATGTTGGTGTCGGCATCGAAGATGTCGTAGCGCGCGGCCTGGTCCAGGCCGGGGCAGCTCTGGCCGTCGAGCTTGAAGCCGCAGATGCCGTGGGCGTGCCAGCCGAACTCCTTCAGCTGCGGGTAATGAACCCAGGCCTCGATCACGGTCTCTCGCGCCCTGTCCATGACCACGCGGATGCGGGGCGTGCGGCGCATGTCGTCGGGGGCGATCCAGAGCTCGAAGCTCGCCGGGCCGACGACGTTGAAGTTGAATCGCATGCTGCTTGCTAGGCTGAAGACGGCGTCGCGGCAAGGTCGCGCCCCGAAACCGCGCGGCCAGCCTAGCAGTTCCGGCGGGCGGGATCATCCTCGATGCGGTGGGCAGCGGGCGGGAGGCCCTTGCGGCGTCGCGCCCGGCCGGTCTTGATGCGGCCATGTCCGACCTGTTCGCCTCCGCCGGCCTCGACCGCGACGCTCCCCGTCCCCTCGCCGACCTGTTGCGGCCGACTAGCCTCGCCGAGGTTGTCGGGCAGGAGCACCTGACCGGGGAGGGGGGTGCGCTGACCCGGCTCCTGCGCGGGCGCAACCTCGGCTCGCTGATCCTGTGGGGCCCGCCCGGCACCGGCAAGACCACGGTGGCGCGGCTGCTCGCCGGCGAGACCGACCTGCATTTCGAGCAGATCTCGGCGATCTTCTCCGGTGTCGCCGAACTGAGAAAGGTGTTCGAGGCGGCCCGGGCCCGGCGGGCGGCGGGCCGCGGCACGCTGCTCTTCGTCGACGAGATCCACCGCTTCAACCGGGCGCAGCTCGACGCCTTCCTGCCGGTGGTGGAGGACGGCACCGTCACGCTCGTCGGCGCCACGACCGAGAACCCGTCCTTCGAGCTGAATGCCGCGCTCCTGTCCCGGGCCCGGTTGCTGGTGTTCCGCGCCCTCGACGAGGCGGCGATCGCCAAGCTCCTCGACCGGGCCGAGACCGTGACCGGCCGGGCGCTGCCTCTCGACGGGGAGGCCCGCGCGGTGCTGGTGCGGATGGCCGACGGCGACGGGCGGGCGGCGCTGACCCTGGCCGAGGAGGTCTGGCGCTCGGTGGGACCCGACGAGACCCTGGACGCCGCCCTGCTGCAGGAACTGATCCAGCGCCGGGCCCCCGTCTACGACAAGGCGCAGGAGGGCCACTACAACCTGATCTCCGCGCTGCACAAGACGGTCCGCGGCTCGGACCCGGACGCCGCCCTGTACTATCTCTGCCGGATGCTCGATGCCGGCGAGGACCGGCTGTTCATCGCCCGCCGGCTGGTGCGGATGGCGGTGGAGGATATCGGGCTCGCCGATCCCCAGGCCCTGGTGGTGGCGAACGCCGCCAAGGACGCCTTCGACTTCCTCGGCTCGCCGGAGGGCGAGCTGGCGCTGGCGCAGGCCGCGGTCTACCTCGCGACGGCGCCGAAATCGAACGCGGTCTACACCGCCTACAAGGCCGCGACGCGTCTCGCCAAGGAGCACGGCTCGCTGCCGCCGCCCCGCACCATCCTCAACGCGCCGACCAAGCTGATGCGCAAGCTCGGCTACGGCGAGGGCTACCGCTACGACCACGACGAGCCCGACGCCTTCTCGGGCCAGGATTACTGGCCCGAGCGCCTCGGGCGCCAGCGCGTCTACGTGCCGACCGACCGCGGCTTCGAGCGCCGCGTCGCCGAGCGCCTGGAATGGTGGGATGCGCGGCGCCGGGAGCGCAGCGGCGACGATTCGTGACGGTCGTGTGAACAACGTGGCCTTTGGCTGTTGACGGGCCGCACTCCCCTGGGTCAGCCTGGGGTCATGAGACAGAATCCACCCGTCTCGCACGGCCCCGCAGGATGACGGCGCGAGTACTCTCCATCGCCAATTGCAAGGGCGGTACCGGCAAGACGACCTCCGCGGTCAACATCGCGGCCGAACTCGGCGCCCGGGGCTACCGGGTGCTGGTGATCGACCTCGATCCCCAGGGCCATGCCGGGCTCGGATTCGGGGTGTCGGCGCGCCTCGGCTCGTCCAACGCCCACGCGCCCCTGCTGCGGCCTCAGGCCGGCTTCGACGGCGCCGCGCAGGCGACGGAGGAGGACAACGTCGCGGTGATCCCGGCCGACCGCAGCTTCGACGGGCAGCTCGGGCACGGGGATGTCCGCTGCCTCGCCACCGCGCTCGCGCCGTTGCGCCGCTCGCACGATCTGGTGCTGTTCGACGTGCCGCCCTCGGCGGCGGCGCTCACGGTCTGCGCGCTGATGGCGAGCGACGGCGTGGTGATCCCCACCACCCTCGATCCCCTCGGCCTCGAGGGGGTGCGCCAGTTCGCCCGCTCCTATCACGACACGATGCTGCGCTTCCGCGCCGCGCCCCTCGGGCTCGCCATCGCACCGATGCGCATCGACCTGCGCACCAATGTCGAGCGCGAGACCCTGGGAACGCTCCGCACCGCCTTCGGGCCGGGCCAGATGGTGCGGGGCGTACGGACCGACGTGACGGTGAGCGAGGCCTTCGCCCGGCGCCAGCCGGTGCGGCGCTACCGCGCCGGCGCCCGCGCCGCCGAGGATTTTTTCGGGCTCGCCGACGACCTGGTGCAGCGCTTCGGCATCGAATGCACGGCGGATTACGCGGAGCCGTCCTATGGAAGGCAGGAGGGATTTTCACGCGGGGTCTCCTGGCGATGACGGGAATTCCCGACGATGACCGGCCGGCGGTGATTCGCCGGGCGTGACGGAAGGGCTCGCGGGTGCTACGAGCCGCCGCATGACGAAGCCTCCTTCTCGCGGTGGTTCCGGGCGGTCACGGACCGGCCCGGGCGGACCCGCCTCGGGCCGCCCGCCGCGGGTCCGCACCGGACCGCGAAACACCGCACGCGACGCCGCCGAGCGCGCCGCCGGCCTGGTCGTGTCCAACCGCGCTCCCCCGGCGGCCCGCGCCGCCTTCGGCCGCGACATGAGCGACGCCGCGCCGTGGGAACGGGGCGAGGCCCCGGCCCGCGCCCCGGCCGGCAAGCTTCCCGACAAGCCGAAATCCGACCGGCCCAGATCCGAGCCCAGATCCGAGCGTCCGCGCGCGGGCGCGGCGGATACGGGTGCGGCTGTGCGGCCGGCCCGCAGCGAGGCCGAGGGCCGCCCGCCGGCCCGGCCGCGGCGTGACGAGCGCCAGATCGAGCGTCAGGACGATCGCCGGACCTCCGCCGAGGCCCCCCGGCGCCGCGCCCCCGCGGAGGACAAGGCTCCGGCCTCCAGGCCCCCGACCCGGCGGGCCCTGCGCGAGGCGACCGCCGAGGCGCTGGCGACCGGCGTGCAGACCCTCGAGGTGACGCCGGACGAGGCCGGGATGCGGATCGACCGCTTCCTCTCGGCCCGCTTCCCGCAACTGCCCTTCACCCGCATCCAGAGCCTGGTGCGCAAGGGCGAATTGCGCGTCAACGGCAAGCGCGCCAAGGCCGCCGACCGGGTCGAGCCCGGCGCCAGCGTCCGCGTGCCGCCCTTGAGCCTGGAGGCGCGCCCGCCGGCCCCGAACTCCCCCGGGCGGAGGGCGACCTCGCCTTCCTGCGCTCCCTGATCCTCTACGAGGACCAGGACATGATGGTGCTCAACAAGCCCTTCGGCCTCGCGGTCCAGGGCGGTTCCGGCACCACCCGGCACGTCGACGGCCTGCTCGAGGCGATGCGCGACAAGGACGGCCAGAAGCCGCGCCTCGTCCACCGCCTCGACAAGGACACGGCGGGCTGCCTCATCATCGCCAAGACCCGGCTCGCGGCGGCGACGCTCGCCAAGACCTTCCGGTCGCGGGCGGCGCGCAAGATCTACTGGGCGCTGGCCGCCGGGGTGCCGAAGGTGCGCCAGGGCCGGATCTCGACCTACCTCGCCAAGGAGGAGATCGGCGATGCCGATGCCCGCATGCGGGTCGTCAAGCACGGCGACGAGGGGCGAGCCACGCGCTGACCTACTACGCGCTGGTCGACCAGGCCGGGCAGAAGCTCGCCTGGCTGTCGCTGAAGCCGGTGACGGGGCGCACCCACCAGTTGCGGGCGCATGCCGCCCATATCGGCCATCCGCTCGTCGGCGACCCGAAATACTTCGACATCGAGAACTGGGAGCTGCCCGGCGGCATCCAGAACCGCCTGCACCTGCTCGCCCGGCGCATCGTGATCCCGCATCCGCGCACCGCCAAGCCGGTCGACGTGACGGCACCGCTGCCGCCCCACATGGTGCAGAGCTGGAACCTGCTCGGCTTCGACGCCGCGCGCTACGACCCGATCGTCGAGGCGCCGGAGGCCTGACGTCGCGGCCGTCCAGCCTAGGCCGGTCCGTCGGATCGAACCCTTGGCAGGACGGTCCCGTGCCTTATTCTCAGGGCGGGCCCGACCACGGCAGCGGCGCGGGCCTGGAGCGGCGTCCGATCGCGTTGCGAGGGGATGCCGATCCAGGTTTTCGATTGTGCCGCATTTTCTTCCGACGGACCGGTCGCCACGGCGTCGAAGAGTGCTCCAGCGGCCCCATCCGGGAGTGAGACAAGCCAGATGAGACCCGCCGCGCTCGCCAGCCTCGGCCTGATCGGATTCCTCGCCTTCGCCGGGACGGCGCAGGCCCAGCCCGCTCCCACCGCGCCGGCACCGGCTGCCCCTGCGGCCCCTGCGGTGCGGCCGGACGGCAAGGCCGCGGCGACCCGGCCGGATGCACGCCAGCAAGACGGGCGCGCGGCCCCCGCGGAGGGCACGGCGCCGGGGGCGCGCCCGTCGAATCCCGAGCGGACCACGACGCACCGGCGCCGCCGTCCGAGCTACGCCGCCTGCAATCGCGCCTCGCAGCGGCGCAACCTGCATGGCGGCGCGCGGCGACGCTTCCTGATCCGCTGCCGCCTGGGCTATGAGCGGATCCAGCCGGGCCAGCCGGCCCGCGCCAAGCCCTGACCGGCGGCGGGCCGCCCCCGGCGCGACAGCGAGGCGGCCCGACCTGACCATGATCCTGATCGTCTTCGACGTCGACGGCACCCTCGTCGACAGCCAGCACCTGATCGTGGCGGCGCAAGCCGAGGCCTTCGCGGAGGTCGGATTGCCGGCGCCGACCCGGGAGCGCTCGCTGTCGGTGGTCGGGTTGTCGCTGCCGCAGGCCTTCACGGCGCTCGTCGGCGCGGACGGGCCGGTCCTGGCCCTGTCGGAGGCTTACAAGCAGGCCTTCGGCCGGTTGCGCGCCCGGGCCGAGATCCGCGAATCGCTGTTTCCCGGCGCCGCCGACCTCCTGGCCCGGCTCCGCCGCGCCCCGGCGGTGCAGCTCGGCATCGCCACCGGCAAGTCCCGCCGCGGGGTCGACCACCTCGTCGCCGTCCACGGCTGGGAGGGCTGGTTTGCCACCGTGCAGACCGCCGACGACGCCCCGTCGAAGCCGCATCCGGCGATGCTGGAACAGGCGATGGCCGAGACCGGTGCCGCGCCGGGCCGGACGGTGATGATCGGCGATTCCACCTACGACATGGTGATGGCGCGCGGCGCGGAAGTCACGGCGCTCGGCGTCGCCTGGGGCTACCACGCGCCCGAGGCGTTGCGGGCCGCCGGCGCCCACGCGGTGATGGAGGATTTCTCCGAACTCGACGCCGTCCTGTCCGGGCGGATCGCGGCCGCCTGATCGCCGTCTCGCAACGCAGGCCCCGGAGCCCTATCTTCCCCTCATGACCAACGACGTGACCCGCGACTGGCTCGGAGACCCGGAGGGGACGCCCGATCCGGTCCGCGCCGCCCGCCAATCGGCGAAGCCCGCGCTGCCGAAGCGCTTCTACAAGGAGGCCGGAATCGCCTCGTCCGAGGACGGCTACCGCCTCGTCCTCGACGGCCGCCCGGCCCGCACCCCCGCCCGCCGCTACCTCGCGGTGCCGCAGGCGGCTTTGGCCGAGGCCCTGGCCGAGGAATGGGGGGCGCAGGACGAGTTCATCGATCCGGCCCGGATGCCGCTGACCCGCCTCGTCAACTCGGCCCTCGACGGGGTGGCCGAGCGGCGCGAGGCGGTGGTCGACGACCTCGCGGCCTATGCGGGGACCGATCTCGTCGTCTATCGGGCCGGCGATCCCGCCCGCCTCGTGGCGGCGCAGGCCGCGTCCTGGGATCCGGTGCTCGACTGGGCCCGCGAGAGCTTGGGTGCGCGGTTCATCTTGAGCGAAGGGGTGATGCACGTCACCCAGCCGGCGGAGTCGCTGGCCGCCATCCGCCGCGCCATCGAGGCGGTGGGGAGCCCGACCGCGCTCGCGGGGCTGCACTCGATGACCACCCTGACCGGCTCGGTGCTGATCGCCCTCGCCGTCCTCCACGGCCGGCTCACGCCCCGGGAGGGCTGGTCCGCCGCCCATGTCGACGAGACTTTCCAGGCCGAGGTCTGGGGCAGGGACGCGGAGGCCGACGAGCGCCTTGCCCGGCGGCAGGCGGAGTTCGAGGCCGCCGCGCGGGTGGCGGCGCTCAGCCAATAGAGGGCCGGGGCGCGAACGCCCCGGCCTCGCAGATTCACTTCTTGACCGAACCGGTGGCGATGTCGGCGTTCGGGTCCATCGCCGACGGCACGGTCGGACCGAAGGCCACGAGGCCGCTCGTGTCGATGCCGCGCACGTTCACCTCGGCACCCGGCGCCATCTGGGGCAGGGCGGCGAAGAGCGTCATGCCGGCGGGCACGCTCGTGGAGAAGCCCGGAACGTCGAGGGCCGGGATGCCGGCCTGATCCAGGTTGGTGCCCTCGGCGCGGGCAGCAGCGGAGCCGGCCAGAACGAGGCCGGCCGCGACGATGGTCTTGAGCAGCATATCGAGGTCTCCGGTGCGGGGCAGGTCTTGCCAAATCGTGTCTTGGCTGGACAATGCGCAGACCCCGGTCCCGGTTCTCGAAAAAAAAGCTTATCCGGCGGCGCGCCAGCCTTCCCCGGGACTCGTCGTTGCCGCCGGCAGCTGGTGGAACAGGTGGAATCCGCGGGTCTCGGCACCGCGCTCGGCGATCTCGGCCGAGAAGCCGGGCGGCGCCTCGGACGGGGCCTCGATGCGGCCGGCATAGGTCCAGGCTTCGCCGGTGACGAAGGCCGGTACCGGAAAGTCGTTCGGCACTGCGCAGACGAGGTCCGGCTCCGCGTGCCGGCGGAAGAGGTTGTAGGTCGGCCAGCGGCGCACCGTCCGCGGCCGAGGCCGGACGACCTCTCCACGTGTGGACTCTGGGCCCACGCTGCTCGCAATCATGGTTGGTCTCCCCCCTGGTCCGACCCGTTGCATCTTGGGGCCGATGCATATCCCCGGGGACTCGAACCGCTGATCACATTCGATAAGATTTGCGACTTTTCTATGCAATACTGCCGATACGGCCTAGCCTCGATTGGTCCGTGCCGCAAAAAGTGTGGCGGCCTACCCCTTTAGGCCAAGCTGTTGGGCGGCATTTGAAAATTTTGAAGATGGGTCTCAGTTTTTTCAGTTTTCCTTGGAGCACGCGGGCCCCCATAGTCTTCCTCGACACGGCGACCCGGGGTGGCCGGCGGCCACGGCCCGCCTATCCCTCGGTCACCGCGCCCGCGTCGATCCGAGCCGGCACCATGCCGGCGGCGCGCACCCGAATTCACGAGACCGGACGGGCAACGTCCGGGTTGTTCAGCCCGTAAGGGGCGGAGGAGACACCATGGCTGGATCGAGACGTCCGGGACGCAACTTCCTCTTCGTTCCGGGTCCGACCAACATCCCGGATCGGGTCCAGCGCGCGATGATCGTGCCGTCCGAGGACCATCGCTCCTCGGCCTTCCCCGAGCTGACCCTGCCGCTGTTCGAGGAGACCAAGAAGGTCTTCAAGTCCCGCGAGGGCCAGATCTTCCTCTTCCCCTCGACCGGCACCGGTGCCTGGGAAGCGGCGCTCACCAACACCCTCTCGCCCGGCGACCGGGTCCTGGCCCCGCGCTACGGCCAGTTCAGCACGCTGTGGATCGACCTCGCCCGCCGGGTCGGCCTCGACGTCGAGGTCCAGGAGGAGGAATGGGGCACCGGCGCCAATCCCGACCGGATCGAGGAGGCCCTGCGCGCCGACCGTGAGCACCGGATCAAGGCGGTCCTCGTCGTCCACAACGAGACCACCACCGGCGTCACCTCCGATATCGGCGCGGTCCGCAAGGCGATCGACGCGGCGAACCACCCGGCGATGCTCTACGTCGACGGCGTCTCGTCGATCGGCAGCATCGACTTCCGGGCCGAGGAGTGGCGGGTCGACTGCGCCATCACCGGTTCGCAGAAGGGCCTGATGCTGCCGGCCGGCCTCGGCATCGTCTGCGTCAGCAAGCGGGCGCTGGAAGCCGCCAAGACCGCCGAATGCCGCCGGGTCTATTTCGACTTCGCCGACCAGGCGCGGAACAACGCCACCGGCTACTTCCCCTACACGCCGGCCCTGCCGATGCTCTACGGCCTGCGCGAGGCCCTGCGTTGCGTCGAGGACGAGGGGCTGGAGAACATCTTCGCCCGCCACCGCCGGCTCGCCGACGGCACCCGCGCGGCGGTGCAGGCCTGGGGCCTGACGCTCTGCGCGCGTGAGCCCAAGTGGCACTCCCACACGGTCAGCGCCGTGATGGTGCCGGAGGGGATCAACGGTGCCGAGGTCATCGACATCGCCTATCGCCGCTACAACCTCGCGCTGGGTGCCGGCCTGTCGCAGGTGGCGGGCAAGCTCTTCCGCATCGGCCATATCGGCGACCTCAACGAGCTGATGCTGCTCGGCGCGCTCGCCGGCGTCGAGATGGCGATGCAGGATGCCGGCATCCGCATCACCCCCGGCAGCGGTGTCGCCGCGGCGACCGAGCACTTCCGGAACACCCGCGAGGGGTAAAGGCACTTTCCCCTCCCCCTTGTGGGGAGGGGGCAGGGGTGGGGGTGGTGCCGCGTAAGGCTCGGCACTCGATCCTGCACCACCCCCACCCATAGCCCCTCCCCACACCTTGAAGCGATACCGGGCAAGCCCGGGATCGCCTGGGGAGGGGAAGCGCTCTGCGCCTAAGACCCGGCTGCCGGGACCCGGCCCGGCATGCCATTCTGATCCATCCCGCCCGCCCCAAGAGCGGGAGCTTGTCAAAAATCCGCCGGAGGCGCCCGAGACATGTCCCACCGCATCGTCTTTCTCGACCGCGAGACCCTGGATGCGACCGTGCGGCCCCCGAGCTTCCCGCATGACTATGTCGAGCACGCGGTGACGGCGCCCGACGAGATCGTGGCGCGGCTGAAGGGCGCCCAGATCGCCATCATCAACAAGGTGCCGATGCGCGAGGAGACCCTCGCCCAGCTGCCGGACCTGAAGCTCATCGCGGTCGCGGCGACCGGCACCGACGTGGTCGACAAGACCTTCGCCAAGTCCCGCGGCATCACGGTCGTCAACATCCGCAACTACGCCTTCAACACCGTGCCGGAGCACGTGATCGGGCTGATCTTCGCCCTGCGGCGGGCGATCGTGCCCTACACCAACTCGGTCCGTCGCGGCGACTGGGGCAAGGCGCGGCACTTCTGCTACTTCGATTACCCGATCCGCGATGTCGCCGGCTCGACGCTCGGCATCGTCGGCTACGGCGCGCTCGGCAAGTCGATCGGCCAGCGCGCCGAGGCGCTCGGCATGCGGGTGCTCGCCTACGACGTGATGCCCCAACCGGGCCTCGTCGACCTCGACACGATCATCCGCGAGAGCGACGTCATCACGCTCCACGCGCCGCTGACCCCTGAGACCCGCAACATGATCGGGCGGGACGAGCTGGCGCGGATGAAACGCGACGCGATCCTGATCAACACCGCCCGCGGCGGCCTCGTCGACGAGGCGGCGCTCGCCGAGGCCCTGACCGCCGGCACGATCGGCGGCGCCGGCTTCGACGTTCTGACCTCGGAGCCGCCGCGGGACGACAACCCGCTGCTCGCCCTCGACCTGCCGAACCTCATCATCACCCCCCACGTCGCCTGGGCGAGCAAACAGGCCATGCAGATCCTGGCCGACCAGCTCGTCGACAACATCGAGGCCTTCGTGGCCGGCCGGCCGCAGAACGTGGTGGAGTAGGGCGGGACGGACCGCTAACCCGCTCTCGCGACCCAATGGATTGCCCCGCGCCGGCCTGAGACGCCCGCGGCGGAAAGGATGACGATGAAGAAGCTTCTGTTCCAATTCGACACCGACCCGATGCCCAGCGTGTTCGACGTGGTGGTGGGCTACGACGGCGGCGCCGACGTCATCACCGGCTACCCCAACGTGACTCCCGAGAATGTCGGGGCTCTGGTCGACGGCACGATCTACACCCGCGGCGGCTCGGAGAAGAAATCGACCGCGATCTTCGTCGGCGGCGGCAGCATGGCGGCCGGCGAGGCGGTGTTCAAGGCGGTGCGCAAGCGCTTCTTCGGCCCGTTCCGGGTGTCGTGCATGCTCGACTCCAACGGCTCGAACACCACGGCGGCGGCCGGCGTGGCGTTGGTCGCCAAGGCGGCGGGCTCGCTCCAGGGCAAGCGCGCCCTGGTCCTCGCCGGCACCGGCCCGGTCGGCATGCGCTCGGCGGCGCTCCTGGCCAAGGAGGGCGCCACCGTGACGCTCGCCGGGCGCAACCTCGCCAAGGCGCAGGAGGCCGCCAAGACCATCGAGACCCGCTTCAAGGTCGAGATCCGGGCGATCGAGACGGCGGATGCCGAATCCCGCGGCGCGGCTCTGGCCGAGGCCGAGGTGGCCTTCGCCGCCGGCGCCATCGGGCTCGAACTCGCCTCCGAGGCGCAGTGGAGCGGCGCGAAGGACCTCGCCTTCCTGGGCGACTACAACGCCCAGCCGCCGCTCGGCTTCGGCGGGATCGAGGCCACCGACAAGGGCAAGGAGCGCCACGGCAAGGTGGTGTTCGGCGCGCTCGGCATCGGCGGCCTGAAGCTCAAGCTGCACCGGGCCTGCGTCGCCAAGCTGTTCGAGAGCAGCGAGCTGGTCCTCGACGCGGAAGAGATCTACGCGCTCGCGAAAGAGATGGCGTGATGGCGAACGAGGACACGATCCCGGGCTTCCTCGACGCCCTCGCCAGCGAGCGCCCGACCCCCGGCGGCGGCGGTGCCGCGGCGATCTCCGGCGCCATGGGGGCCGCCCTGGTCTCGATGGTCTGCAACCTCACCATCGGCAAGAAGAAGTATGCCGAGGTCGAGGCCGAGATGATCGCGACCCGCGACCGCGCCGAAGCGCTCCGCGCGCAGCTCACCGGCATGATCGCCGAGGACGTGACGGCGTTCGACGCGGTGATGGGCGCCTACGGCCTGCCGAAGGCGAGCGACGACGAGAAGGCGGCCCGCGCCGCCGCCATCCAGGACGCGCTTCGGCTCGCCACCGACGTGCCGCTCGCCTGCGCCAAGGCCTGCCGGGCGGTGATCGACCTGTGCGAGGGAGTCGCCGAGCGCGGCAACCTCAACGTGGTCAGCGATGCCGGCGTCGCCGTGCTGGCGGCCCAGGCCGGCCTGCGCAGCGCCGCCCTCAACGTCTACGTCAACGCCAAGGCGATCGAGGACCGGACCTTCGCGGAAGGCCGTCTCGCCGACCTCGCCCGGGCGCTGGACGGCGCCGATGCCCTGACCGAGCGGGTCTACGGGCTGGTGAAGTCGAAGCTGACCTAAGGTCGGCGCGCCTGGATCAGCATCCGGGCGATCAATCGAAGCAACGCAACCGCGCTTTTGCAGCCGGGCGCGAGGGACCCCTCGCGCCCGGAACGGGAAGCCTTTGCCCGAAAACGACAGGAGGACGCCATGGACGTGCATGAGTACCAGGCCAAGGAACTGCTCGCGAGCTTCGGCGTGCCGATCCCGAAGGGTGCCGTCGCCTTCAGCCCCGACCAGGCGGTCTATGCCGCCACCGAGCTGGGCGGCGCCCACTGGGCGGTGAAGGCGCAGATCCATGCCGGCGCCCGCGGCAAGGCCGGCGGCATCCGCCTCTGCCGCACCACCCACGAGGTCCGCGACGCCGCCAACGACCTGCTCGGCCGCCGCCTCGTCACGCACCAGACCGGCCCCGAGGGCAAGCCGGTGCAGCGGGTCTACATCGAGACCGCCGACCCGTTCGAGCGCGAGCTGTATCTCGGCATCGTCCTCGACCGGAAGGTGGAGCGGGTGCGGGTCGTGGCCTCGAAGGCCGGCGGCATGGACATCGAGGAGATCGCCGCGACCGATCCCGATGCGCTGCTGCAGGTCGTGGTCGAGCCGGCGGTCGGCCTCCAGCCCTTCGAGGCGCGGGAACTCGCCTTCCAGCTCGGCCTGACCATCAAGCAGGTCGGCGCCGCCGTGAAGACGATCATGAGCGCCTACCGGGCGTTCCGCGATTGCGACGCGGTCATGCTGGAGATCAACCCGCTGGTCGTGACCCGCGACGACCGGGTGCTGGCGCTCGACGCCAAGATGTCGTTCGACGACAACGCGCTGTTCCGGCGCCGCAACATCGCCGACATGCACGACCCGTCGCAGAGCGACCCGCGCGAGGCCCAGGCCGCCGAGCACAACCTGAACTACATTGGTCTCGACGGCGAGATCGGCTGCATCGTCAACGGCGCCGGCCTCGCCATGGCGACCATGGACATGATCAAGCATGCCGGCGGCGAGCCGGCGAACTTCCTCGATGTCGGCGGCGGCGCCTCGCCGCAGCGTGTGGCCACCGCCTTCCGCCTCGTCCTGTCCGATCCGAACGTGCGGGCGATCCTGGTCAACATCTTCGCCGGCATCAACCGCTGCGACTGGATCGCCGAGGGCGTCGTCCAGGCCGCCCGCGAGGTGAAGATCGGCGTGCCCCTCGTGGTCCGGCTCGCCGGCACCAACGTCGAGGCCGGCAAGGCGATCCTGGAGAAGAGCGGCCTCGACCTCATCACCGCCGACACCCTGACGGAGGCCGCCGAGAAGGCGGTGGCCGCCATCCGCACCAAGAACTGAGCCGAGAGCCGAGGAGAAGCGTCCGATGAGCATCCTGATCGACGAGAAGACCCGGATCCTGGTCCAGGGCATCACCGGGGACAAGGGCAGCTTCCACGCCCGCGAGATGATCGAGTACGGCTCCAACGTCGTCGGCGGCGTCACCCCGGGTAAGGGCGGCCGCACCGAGCACGGCGTGCCGGTCTTCGATACCGTGCGCCAGGCGGTGCAGGAGACGGGCGCGGAGGCGAGCATCACCTTCGTGGCGCCGCCCTTCGCCGCCGACGCCATCATGGAGGCGGCGGATGCCGGCATCCGTCTGATCTGCTCGATCACCGACGGCATCCCGGCCCAGGACATGATGCGGGTGAAGCGCTACCTGCGCCGCTACCCGAAGGAGCGCCGGCCGATGGTGGTCGGGCCGAACTGCGCCGGCATCATCTCGCCCGGCAAGTCGATGCTCGGCATCATGCCCGGTCACATCTACCTCAAGGGCAATATCGGTGTGATCTCCCGCTCCGGGACCCTCGGCTACGAGGCCGCCGCGCAGATGAAGGCGGTGGGCCTTGGCATCTCGACCTCGGTCGGTATCGGCGGCGACCCGATCAACGGCTCGTCGTTCCTCGACCACCTCGCCCTGTTCGAGGAGGACCCGGACACCGATGCGGTGCTGATGATCGGCGAGATCGGCGGCCCGCAGGAGGCCGAGGCCGCGGCCTGGATCCAGCAGAACATGAAGAAGCCGGTGGTCGGCTTCGTCGCCGGGCTCACGGCGCCCAAGGGCCGCAAGATGGGGCATGCCGGCGCCATCATCTCGGCGGCCGGCGACAGCGCCGGGGAGAAGGCCGAGATCATGCGCTCCTACGGCCTCACCGTCGCCCCGAGCCCGGGCGCGTTCGGGACGACCATGGCGCAGGTGATGTCCGGGCACCGCAAGGCGGCGTGATGCTCCCTCCCTCCCCCTTGTGGGGAGGAGCCGGAGGTGGGGGTGGTGCCGGATAGACCGCGCGCTCTACGCGGCACCACCCCCACGCGGGATCTTCGATCCCCATGACCCCTCCCTACAAGGGGGAGGGGAAACTCCCTCGACCCCCACGGGGAGCCCCCCAGATGATCCACACTCCCGTTCCCGACACGCCGTTCGTCCCGCCGCTGATCACCGGCACCGAGGACCGCGTCGCCCTCGACGTGCTCTTTCGCTCGCTGGTGGATGTCTGCCGGCGCCACCAGCCGGAGCTGGAAGCGGTGCTCCGCGGGCAGGCGGACATTGCCGGGCTGTCGCCGGAGCTGACCGCGCGGGCGTTGCAGGTCCAGGGCATTTGGTTCCAGCTGATCGCGATCGCCGAGCAGAACACCGCGATGCGCCGGCGCCGCCATGTCGAGCGCAATGCCGGCCGCGACCGGCTCAAGAATTCGTTCAGCGCCGTGCTGGCCCGGGCCGCCGCCCAGGGCGTGCCGGCCGAGACCGTTCACGCCCTGCTGACCGGCTTGCGCGTGCGCCCGACCCTGACGGCGCACCCGACCGAGGCCAAGCGCGTCACGGTGCTGGAGAAGTTCCGCCGCATCTACCTGATCCTGAAGGAGCTGGAGATGCCGCGCTGGACCGAGCGCGAGCGCCAGGCCCTGATGGACGACCTGCGCGACGAGGTCGAGCTGGTCTGGATGACCGGCGAACTGCACCTCGAGAAGCCGACCGTCGACCGGGAGGTGGCCTGGGGCCTGCACTTCTTCGACGAGACCCTGTTCGAGATGCTGCCCGAGACCCTGGGCTCGCTCGAGGAGGCGCTGCAGGCGGCCTATCCGGGCACGCGGTTCGAGGTGCCGGCCTTCTTCCAGTTCGGCTCGTGGATCGGCGGCGACCGCGACGGCAACCCCTTCGTCACCGCC
Source organism: Methylobacterium aquaticum (assembly GCF_016804325.1). Classification (NCBI taxonomy): domain Bacteria; kingdom Pseudomonadati; phylum Pseudomonadota; class Alphaproteobacteria; order Hyphomicrobiales; family Methylobacteriaceae; genus Methylobacterium; species Methylobacterium aquaticum. The sequence continues at coordinate 1,539,184 of NZ_CP043627.1, read as the reverse complement.
GAGGTGACCCGGCGTACGCTCAGGCGCAACGCGCTGGCGAGCCTGCGGCGCTACCGCGACGGCGTCGCCGGCCTCGCCCGTACCCTGTCGATCAGCGCCCGCGCCCTGCCGGTGCCGGAAAGCTTCGCGGCGGCGCTGGCCGACCAGCTGGCAGCCCAGCCCGACGGCGAGGAGATCGCGCGGCGCAATCCGGGCGAGCCCTACCGCCAGTTCCTCACCTGCCTGAGCCGGCGCATCGCGGCGACGGTGGCCGGGCTCGACGACGAGCCGAGCGACCAGGACGCCAAAGACCGGAACATCAAGGGCCCCGGCTATGGCGATGCCGACGTTCTGATCGCCGACCTGCGCGCCCTCGAGCAGGGGCTGTCCGAGGCCGGTTGCCCGTCGCTCGCCGCCAACCGGGTGCGGCCGGTGCGCCGGATGGTCGAGATCTTCCGCTTTTCGACCGTGCGGCTCGACATCCGCGAGAACACCACCCGCACCACCCGGGCGCTCCAGGCCCTGTGGCGCCAGGAGCATGACGGCGAGCCGCCGGACGTCGATGCCCCGGACTGGACCGCCTGGCTCGAGGCCGAGCTGGCGCGCCCGCTCGACGGCGCGCCCGACTTCGCCGGCCTGCCCGAGGAGGTGCAGGAGACGCTCGCCACCTTCCGGCTGGTGGCCGAGATGCGCGGCAGCCTCGACCGCGAGGCGTTCGGGTCCTTCGTCCTGTCGATGACCCATTCGGTCCCCGACATCCTGGGCGTCTACCTGCTGGCGAAGAAAGCCGGCGTCTTCCTCGACGCGGCCGGCATCGAGATCTGCCCGCTGCCGATCGTGCCGCTGTTCGAGACCATCGACGACCTGCGCGCCGCCCCCGCCATCATGCGGGCCCTGCTCAAGATCCCGGTCGTGCGCCGCTCCGCCCGCCAGCAGGGCGGGGTGCAGGAGGTGATGATCGGCTACTCGGATTCGAACAAGGACGGCGGCTTCGTCGCCTCGAACTGGGAACTGGCCAAGGCGCAGCGCCTGCTGACCCAGGTCGGCGAGCAGGCGGGGATCGGCATCGCCTTCTTCCACGGCCGCGGCGGCTCGGTCAGCCGCGGCGGCGCGCCGACGGCCCGGGCCATCGCGGCCCAGCCGCCGGGCTCTATCCGGGGCCGGTTCCGCACCACCGAGCAGGGCGAGGTCGTCTCGTTCAAGTATGCCAACCGCGGCACCGCCGCCTACCAGATGGAGCTGCTCGCCTCCGCGGTGCTGGCCCACGCCCTCGACGGGGCGGCTGACGGGATCCCGGCGGCGAACCCGGAATTCGACGACGTGATGGAGGCCCTGTCGGGGGCCTCGCGGGCGGCCTACGCGCAGCTCCTGACGCATCCGGACCTCGTGACCTATTTCGGCGCCGCGAGCCCGCTCGACGAGATCGCGCTCCTCAACATCGGCTCGCGCCCGGCCCGCCGCTTCGGTGCCCGGAGCCTCGCCGACCTGCGGGCGATCCCCTGGGTCTTCGCCTGGAGCCAGAACCGGCACGGCATCACCGGCTGGTACGGGGTCGGCAGCGGGTTGAAGAGCCTGCTCGACGTGCGCGGGGAGGGGGCCGGGCGCTGCTGCGGCGGATGTTCGAGCATTCCCCACTCTTCCGCCTGGTCATGGACGAGGTGGAAAAGACCCTGCTCACCGTCGACCTCGACATCGCCCGCGACTTCGCCGGCCTGTGCCCGGACGAGGGCGCGCGCGAGGCGGTCTTCGCGATGATCGGGGCCGAGTACCGGCTCACCTGCGCGATGGCGCTGGACGTGAGCGGGGCGCGCAGCCTCGCCGAGCGGTTCCCGCTCTATCGCGGGAGGCTGACCGAGCGGCTGCCGGTGCTCAACCAGGTCAGCCGCGAGCAGGTGGATCTTCTCCGCCGCTTCCGGGCCGAGACCGACGAGGGCAAGCGGGAGACGCTGAAATCGGCGCTGCTCTTGTCGATCAACTGCGTCGCCACCGGGTTCGGGGCGACGGGGTGAGGTCTTGCCGCCCGGTTGCCGGGTGAAGTGCGGGACATCCCCTCCCCCCTCTGCGGGGGAGGGTGGCCCCCGAAGGGGGCCGGGAGAGGGGAACCACGCTTCCGGACACGACTGAACCGTTCTGACGGGCGCTCGCTGGATCAGCGTCGCGCTGCCCCTCTCCCGCAGAGGGGGGAGGGATTTCCCGCGCCTCTTCTTTATCTCCGCGGGGCCCCCGCCCCCCACCTTCCGCCACGTTGCGTCCGTCCGCGACGGAACGCCAAATGATCCCCAGGAGGAAACACGAATGAGCTTCACCCTCGTCCAGCAAGCCACGCCCCGCCTGCACCGTTCCGAGTTGGCGGTGCCGGGCTCGAACCCGACCTTCATGGAGAAGTCGGCGAAATCCACCGCCGACGTGATCTTCCTCGACCTCGAGGATGCGGTCGCGCCCGACGACAAGGAGCAGGCGCGCAAGAACATCGTCCAGGCCCTCAACGAGATCGATTGGGGCACGAAGACGATGATGATCCGCATCAACGGCCTCGACACCCACTACATGTACCGGGACGTGGTAGACATCGTCGAGGCCTGCCCGCGCCTCGACATGATCCTGATCCCGAAGGTCGGCGTGCCGCAGGACGTCTACGCCATCGACGTGCTGGTGACGCAGATCGAGCAGGCCAAGCGCCGCGAGAAGAAGCTCGGCTTCGAGGTGCTGATCGAGACCGCGCTCGGCATGGCCAATGTCGAGGCGATCGCCCAGTCCTCGAAGCGACTCGAGGCGATGTCCTTCGGCGTCGCCGACTACGCCGCCTCGCTGCGGGCCCGCTCGACCGTGATCGGCGGCGTGAACCCGGATTACTCGGTGCTGACCGACAAGGACGAGGCGGGTGCGCGCCAGACCCACTGGCAGGATCCGTGGCTGTTCGCGCAGAACCGCATGCTGGTCGCCTGCCGGGCCTACGGCCTCCGCCCGATCGACGGGCCGTTCGGCGACTTCTCCGATCCGGACGGCTACACCTCGGCGGCGCGGCGCTGCGCGGCGCTCGGCTTCGAGGGCAAGTGGGCGATCCACCCGTCGCAGATCGACCTTGCCAACGACGTCTTCACCCCGAGCGAGGCCGAGGTGACCAAGGCCCGCCGCATCCTGGCGGCGATGGAGGAGGCGGCCAAGGCCGGCCGCGGCGCCGTCTCCCTCGATGGGCGGCTCATCGACATCGCGTCGATCCGCATGGCCGAGGCGCTGATCGGCAAGGCCGACGCCATGGCGCGGGCGTAAGAAGCGGCGCGGACGCAAGGACGCAACGGGGCCGGCCTTCGGGCCGGTCTTTTCATGGGAGGATGCCGCGTCGCCCTGCACCGGCCGGTGACCGGACATGTCCACCGCGCGGACGCGCCGCACGGATCTCGCACACGCTAGAAACAGTCCACCGGCATACGTTCGACAGATGTTGGCTCGCGCGGCCGCTCAAGGCGGCTGGTCACCCGTGTCTCGTCCAAGTCCCGCTACGCCGGAGTGAACGGCGCAGGGTCGTCGGGACTTGTGGGCGAGACGCGGGGACGCCTCGCGATCCGGCCCCGGACTGGAGATGCGCCGGTCGCCCGACCACCCTGCGCCGCTCCCGGTCTTCGACGTTGCCGCATGGCCCGACGACGCGGCTTCCGCACCGTCGGACGATGCCCCAGTGGAAGCGTGCGAGCGATGAGATCAGAACAGGGCGCCGACCCGACGAGACGCCGGCGCGGCGGATGGCTCCTGGCCCTCGCGATCATGGCCGGTGCCGGCGGCGCCTATGCCTGGCACCACCGCGAGCAGGCGACTGCCGCAAAGCCCGCCGCCCGCGCCCCGGCGCCCGTGCCGGTGACCCTGGCCCAGGTGGAGCAGGGCCCGCTCGCCAAGGTGCTCGGTGGGCTCGGCACGGTCCAGGCCTACAACACCGTGCAGGTGCGCACCCGGGTCGACGGTGAGATCCTGAAGATCGGCTTTCGCGAGGGCCAGGTGGTGAGGAAGGGCGAGCTCCTCGCCCAGATCGATCCGCGGCCCTTCCAGGCCGCCCTCGACCAGGCCAGGGCGAAGAAGGCCCAGGACGAGGCGAACGTGAAGAACGCCAGGGCGGATCTCGAGCGCTACACCAAGCTCGGCGACTACGCCTCGCGCCAGCAGACCGAGACGCAAGGCGCCACGGTCAACCAGCTCACCGCCCAGATCGCCGGGGACCAGGCGGCGATCGACAACGCGGCGACGCAGCTCTCCTACGCGACGATCCAGGCGCCGATCGACGGCGTCACCGGCTTCCGGCTGATCGATGTCGGCAACATCGTCAACGCCGCGCAACAGACCGCGATCGTCACCATCACCCAGGTCGAGCCGATCTTCGTGGTCTATACCGCGCCCGAGGAGCAGCTCGGCGAGGTGATGCGGGCGCTCGCCGCCGGCCCGGTCCCGGTCGAGGCCTGGAGCAGCGACGGGATGGCCAAGCTCTCCGAGGGGCGCCTCGACCTCGTCAACAACCAGGTCGACACCGCCACCGGCACGATCCGGCTCAAGGCCTCCTTCGCCAACAAGGACCATGCCCTGTGGCCGGGCGTCTCGGTCTCGACGAAGATGCGCACCGGCACGATTCCCGACGCCGTCACGGTGCCGGACGATGCCGTGCAGCACGGGCCGAAGGGCCTCTACGCCTTCGTGGTCGACGACCAGAGCCGCGCCCACATGCAGCCGATCACCGTCGGCCGCTCCACCGACGGCCGCACCCAGGTGACCGCGGGCCTGTCGCCGGGCCAGACGGTGGTCTGGCGCGGCCAGTCGCGGGTGCAGGAGGGGGCGTCGGTCGCCGAGGCGAAGCCCGCGGGCGCGGCCCATTCGGCGGACAACGCCGCCCTGGCGTCGAGCGAGGCGCGCTGACATGCAGCTCGGCACCGGGCAGGAGGAGACCGCGCGCGGCGGCATCTCCGGCTACTTCATCCGCTTTCCGATCGCGACCTCGCTGATCATGGCCGGGATCCTGTTCATCGGGATCGTGGCCTATCCGCTGCTGGGCGTCGCGCCCCTGCCGCAGGTCGACTTCCCGACGATCCAGGTCACCGCGCAGCTGCCCGGCGGCAGCCCGGAGACCATGGCCTCGACGGTGGCGCAGCCGCTGGAACGGCAATTCGCGCAGGTGCCCGGCGTCAGCCAGATGACCTCGACGAGCGCTTTAGGCATCTCGTCGATCACCGTGCAGTTCGACCTCTCGCGCAACATCGACGGGGCGGCGAACGACATCCAGGCGGCGATCAACGCCGCCGGCGGGCAGCTCCCGAAGAATTTGCCGAGCCCGCCGACCTACCGCAAGGTGAACCCGGCCGATTCCCCGATCCTGCTGCTCTCGGTCACCTCCGACACCCTGCCGCTGATCGAGGTCGACGACGCCGCCGACGTGCAGCTGGCGCAGCGCATCAGCCAGGTCTCCGGCGTCGGCCAGGTGCTGATCGGCGGCCAGCAGAAGCCGGCGGTGCGGGTGCAGATCGACCCGGCCAAGCTCGTCGCCAAGGACCTGTCGCTGGAGGACGTCCGCACCCAGCTCTCGATCACCACGGTCAACAGCCCGAAGGGCAGCTTCGACGGCCCGACCCGCAGCTACACGGTCTATGCCAACGACCAGCTCACCCGGGCCAAGGACTGGAACGACGTCATCGTCGCCTACCGCAACGGGGCGCCGTTGCGGGTGCGCGACATCGGCCAGGCGGTGGCGGGGCCGGAGGACGTCAAGCAGGCGGCCTGGGCCAACGGCCAGCGCGGCGTGTTCCTGGTCATCTTCAAGCAGCCCGGCGCCAACGTCATCGACACGGTGGACCGGATCAAGGCCGAATTGCCGCGCATCACCGCCTCGCTGCCGGCGGGCGTGAAGGTCCAGACGCTGAGCGACCGGACCCAGACCATCCGGGCCTCGGTCGAGGACGTGCAGTTCACGCTCCTCATCACCATCGCCCTGGTGGTGCTGGTGATCTTCGTCTTCCTGCGCTCGCTCTGGGCCACCATCATCCCGAGCGTGACGGTGCCGCTGGCGCTGCTCGGCGCCTGCGCGCTGATGTGGATGGCCGGCTACACCCTCGACAACCTGTCCTTGATGGCGCTCACCATCGCGGTCGGTTTCGTCGTCGACGACGCGATCGTGGTGCTGGAGAACATCGCCCGCTACGTCGAGGAGGGCATGAAGCCGATGCAGGCCGCGCTCAAGGGCGCCGGCGAGATCGGCTTCACCATCGTGTCGATCTCGGTCTCGCTGATCGCGGTGCTGATCCCGCTCCTGCTCATGGGCGGCATCATCGGACGGCTGTTTCGCGAATTCGCCGTCGTGCTGTCGATGACGATCGGCGTCTCCGCCTTCGTGTCGCTGTCGCTGACCCCGATGATGGCTTCGCGCTTCCTGAAGGAACACAGAGCCGAGCATCACGGACGCCTCTACCGCTGGAGCGAGCGCGTCTTCGACGGGATGTTGCACGCGTACGAATCCGCCCTCGACGTGGCGCTCCGCCACCACGTCGTGACCTTCCTCACCTTCCTCGGCACGCTGGCGCTCACCGGCTACCTGTTCGTGGTGATCCCGAAGGGCTTCTTCCCGCAGCAGGATACCGGCCTCATCGTCGGCATCACCGAGGGCGGGCAGGACATCTCGTTTGCCGCCATGGAGGACCGGCAGCGGGCGGTCGGCGCGGTGATCCAGGCCGATCCGGATGTCGCCAGCATCGCGATGTCGATCGGCGGCAGCGGCCAGGCGCTCAATTCCGGCCGGATGTTCATCACCCTCAAACCCCGGGACGATCGCGAGGCGAATGCCTTCCAGATCATCGACCGGCTGCGGCCGAAGCTCGCCCGGTTGGAGGGCGTGAAGGTCTTCCTCCAGGCCTCGCAGGACGTGCGCACCGGCGGGCGCGCCTCGCGCACCCAGTTCGAGTACACGTTGCAGGATCCGAACCTCGACGAGCTCAACACCTGGTCGCCGCGGCTGCTCGAGAAGCTGAAGACCCTGCCGGAGCTGCGCGACGTCGCCACCGACCAGCAGACCGACGGCACCACGCTGACGCTCACGATCAACCGCGACGCCGCCTCGCGATACGGCATCACCCCGCAGGTCATCGACGACACGCTCTACGACGCGATCGGCCAGCGCCAGGTGGCGCAGTACTTCACCCAGCTCAACAGCTATCACGTCGTCATGGAGATCCTGCCGGCGCTCCAGGGCAACCCGGATTCCCTGCACAACATCTACGTGAAGTCGCCGACCACCGGGGGCCAGGTACCGCTCGCCGCCTTCGCGACCTGGACCACCGTGCCGGTGCGCCCGCTCTCGATCAGCCACCAGGGCCAGTTCCCCGCGGTGACGATCAGCTTCAACCTCGCGCCGAACGTCGCGCTCGGCCAGGCGACGGCGGCGATCGACAAGGCGGCGAAGGATCTCGGCATCCCGGCGACGCTGGCGACCGGCTTCCAGGGCACCGCGCAGGCCTTCCAGCAATCGCTCTCGACGGTGCCGCTCCTCATCGTCGCCGCCCTGGTGGTGGTCTACCTGATCCTCGGCATCCTCTACGAGAGCTACATCCACCCGCTGACCATCCTCTCGACCCTGCCCTCGGCCGGCGTCGGGGCGCTGGCGATGCTCTTGTGGTTCGGCTACGATTTCAGCCTGATCGCGCTGATCGGCATCATCCTGCTGATCGGCATCGTGAAGAAGAACGGCATCATGCTGGTCGATTTCGCGATCGTCGCCGAGCGCCAGGAGGGGATCGGCCCTAAGGAGGCGATCCGCAAGGCGGCGCTGCTGCGCTTCCGACCGATCCTGATGACCACGATGGCGGCGTTGCTCGGCGGCATCCCGCTGATGTTCGGCACCGGCACCGGTTCCGAGATCCGCCAGCCGCTCGGCTACGCGATGGTCGGCGGCCTCGCCGTGAGCCAGGTGCTGACGCTGTTCACCACGCCGGTGATCTACATCTACCTCGACACGCTCGCGACCTGGCTGTCCGGCGGCTCGCACGGGCCGGAGGCGAAGGATGAGGCGTCGGAGGACGGGGAGGCGCCGTCGCGGTTGCGCGAGGCGGCGGAGTAGGGCTCACGGCACCATCTCGATGAACTCCCGCAGGACGGCGAGGGCCCGCTCCGGCTCGTCGCCGAACAGGTCGTGGCCGCTCTCCGCGAAACCCGCGAACCGGACCCGGTCGGGCGGCAGGGCGGCGACGAGCGCCTCGCTGACGGAGGGCGGCACCAGCGGGTCGTGCGCGCCGGCCATGACCAGGACGGGGCAGCGTACACGCTCGAGCACGGGGCGGAAATCCAGGCGGCCCTGCTCGTTGCCGGGCCCGTTGAAGTGGAGCGCGGTGCCGTCGCGCACCAGCACGCGCCGCAGCTTGCCGGGATCGACGGGCTTGCGGCGGTAGAAGGGGATGCAGGTGCGAAAATACGCCGCCCGCCTCTCGGCGGTCGGGGCCGTCCAGTAGGTTTCGGCGACCCGGGCGACCTCGGGGCCGCCCAGTTCTCCGAACCGCGCAAAGATCGCCGGAAAGTCGACCTTGGCGGCCGTGCTGGCGAGGACGAGCTTGCCCGGATGATCGGGATAGCGCGAGGCGTAAGCCTGGGCGACGTAGCCGCCGAAGGACATCCCGAGCACGACCGGCCGGACGAGGCCGAGGGCGTCGCACAGGCCCTTCACGTCGTCGCCCCATTGCGTCAGCGTCCAGCCGGCGCGGTCGCCGTCCTCGCTGCGGCCGTTGCCGCGATGGTCGTAGTAGACCACCTGGGCCACGTCGCTCAGCCCGGAAAAGAACGGCTTGAAGGCGCTGTGATCGAAGCCCGGACCGCCATGCAGGAGCAGCAGGGTCGGCTTCTCCCGCATCGTGTCGCCGGCTGGAACGAGCCCGGCATTCTCGACGTCGACGAAGAGGCGAATGCCGTTGACGGCGACGAACATGCTGCCTTCCTCGCTGCCGGTGAGCCCCGGCCGCGTCCGGCCCGGGCGGCGCCGGCTCAGGCCACCGCGGCGTGCTGCCTCTGCAGGCTCAGCAGGATGTTGGCGATCTGACGCACCTGCAGCTCGCTGTCCTGCAATTCCTTCTTGCGGGCGCCGCCATAGGCGAACTCGTCGTGGTCGATGCCCGGAACCGGCAGGCCGCTCTCCTCGAAGTGGCGCTCGAGGCGGACGAGAAGCTGCTCCCAGACGCCGAGGCGGGACCAGCGGATGAAGGTCTGGGCCGCCATCCACCACGGACCGTACTGGGCCGGGACGGCACGCCAGTTGGTATCGTGCCAGTGCCGCCAGAGGATCGCGTCGATGGTTCGCTTGAGATCATGGGGCTGCGTCTTGCCGCGAGGCCGGCAGCCTTCGAGCAACGGCACGAGTACAGCCCACTGCGCCTCCGTCAACATCAACATCCCCTCGCTCACGCATCCGCCTGGAATCATATTACCAAGGGTAATCTGCTTCTTCAATCGGGGTGCCCACCGCCGGTTGAAGTTTGTTGACTCGTTGCAACAGGGGAAGGGGGCGAGATCGTTTGTGTTCGAACATAATGCCAAACGGATTAATCCGTTTGATGCTTAAAAGATTAGGTGTTTCAGTTTGTAAATACTTGGAGATAGGTGCGTTCAAAGCGGCAGTCTACGCTATGATAATATTCCTATTTTTAATGTATGTAAAACTGCAACGTTCACCGCCACAGCGTTATGGTCCGTGGTAACAATAATATAAAGCGTATAAAAAATTTTCCAAACGACTTGAATACGTGAAATGCAGTCACGGACCGTGCCGTAGCTCTTCCGCGCCATTGTCGTTGCGTCGCACCCATGATGCAGCCAGCCCGCAACAAGAGCCGGTGTGGGAGTGGCTCGGCCGGTTCGGGGTTGGGCGCGTGTTTCGCGGGCGCCCGCCGCATCCCCTGCTTCGCCTCGCGCAACGTCACCTTTCGTCGAAGGCGGCCTGGGCTTGCCGGCGAGGGAGTGGCGACGACTCGATCGTCCGAGACGGCATTTCGAGGAAGGTCCGGCCGCGCTCGGGATCGTGGGCAGCAGCACCGCCGAGGCGATTGGCGCAACGAAAAAAGGCCGCCTATGCGACCACCCGAGACATCAAATCTGAGAAAGAGAGAGGATGGTGGTGGAGCTTAGCGGGATCGAACCGCTGACCTCCTGCATGCCATGCAGGCGCTCTCCCAGCTGAGCTAAAGCCCCATCCGTCAACCGCGGCACCGGGAATGCCAACGGGTCTCGTCGTCCTTCGATCGCTCGGTGCGATCGGATCCCCCCGGCCTGGGCCTCAGGAGGATTTGGTGGAGCTTAGCGGGATCGAACCGCTGACCTCCTGCATGCCATGCAGGCGCTCTCCCAGCTGAGCTAAAGCCCCATCAATCAACCGCGGCACCGGGAATGCCGACGGGTCTCGTCCTCCTTCGATCGCTCGGCGCGATCCGATCCTCCCCGGCCTGGACCTCAGGAGGATTTGGTGGAGCTTAGCGGGATCGAACCGCTGACCTCCTGCATGCCATGCAGGCGCTCTCCCAGCTGAGCTAAAGCCCCACGCTACGGGACGTATGGGGTCCGTCCCGGAACCGTCCGTGCCCTCGGGGAGGGCCGCGTCCGGTGAGCGGCGGTATATGAGGGTGTGGCGCCGGACACAAGCCCTCGGGGCGGGTCTTCGCGAAGTTTTCGTGACTGTCGCGAATTCCACAACGTGACCAGGGGCTTGCGACGGCAGCGGTACTGCGCCGCCGTCATCGTCCCCTTGAGAGGATCAGGATTCCTCGTCGTTCTCGATGTCGCCGTCGATCAGGTCGGAGACGTCGTCGCCGCCTTCCTCGTCCTCTTCTAGGAAGGTGTCGTCGTCGCCGCCGGCATCGGCCACGTCGGCATCGTCGTCGTCGACAGAGACGTCGGCGCTGTCCTCGGCGGCCTCGACCTCGTCGAGGGAGACCATCTCGGGGGCGCCGGACTCTTCCTCGGTCTCCTCCTCGCGCGGGGCGCGGTTGGCGATCGCCGGCGTGGGGACGCGGCTGCTGGACAGCGCGGCGACCTGGTAGACGGTGCCGCATTTCGGGCACACGGCGGGGTCCCTGCTGAGGTCGTAGAATTTCGCGCCGCAGCTCATGCACTGGCGCTTCAAGCCGAGTTCCGGTCTGGCCACGGTCGTTTCATTCCTGTCGATGTCGGTGAGAGTGGGTCCGGTTAGTCGCGCCCGCCAGCCCTGTCAAATACCTGGAGGGCCGGCGGATGACGGCGCGGCGCCCGCGTGGTAACGACCCGGCCGTTTTCCCGCGCATCCCACGCGATTCTCGAAGAACCAGGCCGTCTGCCCGTGTCGCACGATTCCACTCCGTCCCCGATCACCGCCCAGGCCGGGACGGCCCTGCGGGGCCGGCTGCGGCCGCCCGGCGACAAGTCGATCTCGCACCGGGCGATCATCCTCGGCCTGCTCAGCCTCGGCGAGACCCGGATCGAGGGCCTGCTGGAGGGCGACGACGTGCTGCGCACCGCCGCCGCCGCCAAGGCGCTCGGCGCCGGGATCGACCGCGACGGGGAGGGGCGCTGGCGGGTGCGCGGCGTCGGCGTCGGCGGCCTGTCCGATCCGGCCGGCGTGCTCGATTTCGGCAATGCCGGCACCGGCTCGCGGCTGATGATGGGCGTGGTCGGCGGCCATCCGGTCACCGCGACCTTCGACGGCGACGCCTCGCTGCGCAAGCGCCCGATGCGCCGGATCCTCGATCCGCTGGTGCAGATGGGCGTGACCGTCGTCGAGCAGGCCGAGGGCGGCCGGGTGCCGCTGACCCTGCGCGGTCCGCGCGAGGCGGTGCCGATCACCTATGACAGCCCGGTCGCCTCGGCGCAGGTGAAGTCGGCGGTGCTGCTCGCCGGCCTCAACGCGCCCGGAATCACCACGGTGGTGGAGGCCGCGGCGACCCGCGACCATACCGAGCGGATGCTGCGCCTGTTCGGCGCCACCGTCGAGGTCGAGGCGATCGGCCCCGGCGGCCATGGCCGGCGCATCGCGCTGACCGGCCAGCCGACCCTCACCGCCACCGACGTGGTGGTGCCGGCCGATCCGTCCTCGGCCGCCTTCGCGCTGGTGGCCGGCTTGATCGTCCCCGGTTCCGAGGTGGTGATCGAGGGGGTGATGATGAATCCCCTCCGCACCGGCCTCCTCGCCACGCTCCTGGAGATGGGCGGCGACATCGAGCGGCTGAACGAGCGCGAGGAGGGCGGCGAGACCGTCGCCGACCTGCGGGTGCGCCACAGCCGCCTCAAGGGCGTCACGGTGCCGCCCGAGCGGGCTCCGGCGATGATCGACGAGTACCCGGTGCTGGCTGTGGCGGCGGCCTGCGCCGAGGGCACCACCCGGATGCAGGGCCTGCACGAACTCCGGGTCAAGGAATCCGACCGCCTCGCCGCGGTGGCGGCGGGCCTCAAGGCCAACGGCGTCTCCCACGTGGTCGAGGGCGACGACCTGATCGTCCACGGCGACGGGTCGGCGCCCGCGGGCGGCGGCACGGTCGAGACCCATCTCGACCATCGCATCGCCATGGCGTTCCTGGTGCTCGGCATGGCCGCAGGCCGGCCGGTGACGGTCGATGACGGCGCGATGATCGCCACGAGCTACCCGGGCTTCCTCTCCGACATGCGGGCGCTCGGCGCCGCCTTACCGGCATGAGAGGCCCGATGGTCATCGCGATCGACGGGCCGGCGGCCTCCGGCAAGGGGACGCTCGCCAAGCGCCTGGCGGCGCATTATCGCCTGCCGCACCTCGATACCGGCCTGCTCTACCGGGCGGTGGCGCTGACGCTCCTCGATGCGGATCGCGACCTGGCGGACAGGGACGCGGCGGCGGCCGCGGCGCGGGGGCTCGAACCGGCCTTCCTCGCCGATCCGCGCCTGCGCGGGGCCGCGATGGGCGAGGCGGCCTCGATCGTCTCGGCGCAAGCGGCGGTGCGCGCCGCGCTCCTCGACTGGCAGCGCCGCTTCGCCGGTGCGCCGGAGGGCGCTGTGCTCGACGGCCGCGACATCGGCACCGTGGTCTGCCCGGACGCCGCCGTGAAGCTGTTCGTGACCGCCTCGGCGCAAGAGCGCGCCCGCCGCCGCCACCGCGAACTCGACGGACGGGGCGAGGCGGTTCCTTACGAGGCGGTGCTCGCCGACATCCAGCGCCGCGACGCCCGCGACGCCGACCGCGACGCGGCGCCCCTGCGGGTGGCCGAGGATGCGGTGGTGCTCGACACCACGGCCCTCGACGCCGACGCCGCCTTCCGCGCCGCCATCGACGTGGTCGACGGGCGGGGCGGCCGGGGGGACTGACGTCAGACCCTCGACGTTTGCCCTCGACATGTGCGCGCCACGAAGCCGTGGCACGATTCTGAAAGCTTCCCAGCGCGCGGTCCGGTCCCGGTCCGGCGCGCTCCTCATTTTCGGACTCTCGATTCCATGATCCGCCTCGACAAGATCGGCAAGCAGAACGGCAACCAGCTCCTCTTCATCGAGGCCTCGGCGGCGTTGCAGCGCGGCGAGAAGGTCGGGCTCGTCGGTCCGAACGGCGCCGGCAAGACCACCCTGTTCCGGATGATCACCGGCGAGGAGCAGCCCGACGAGGGCCAGGTCTCGTCCGATCGCGGCATCACCATCGGGTATTTCAGCCAGGATGTCGGCGAGATGGCCGGGCGCTCCGTCCTGTCCGAGGTGATGGACGGGGCAGGCCCGGTGAGCGAGATCGCCGCCGAGCTGCGCGAGATCGAGACCGCGCTCGCCGATCCCGACCGGGCCGACGAGATGGAGGCCTTGGTCGAGCGCTACGGCGAGGTGCAGGGCCGGTTCGAGGAGCTCGGCGGCTATGCGCTGGAGGGCCGGGCGCACGAGGTGCTGGCGGGCCTGAGCTTTTCCCCGGAGATGGTCGAGGGCGATGTCGGCGCCCTGTCGGGCGGCTGGAAGATGCGCGTCGCGCTCGCCCGCATCCTGCTGATGAATCCCGACGTGATGCTGCTCGACGAGCCGAGCAACCACCTCGACCTCGAGAGCCTGATCTGGCTCGAGGACTTCCTCAGGGGCTTCGACGGCGCCCTCCTGATGACCTCGCACGACCGGGCCTTCATGAACCGGATCGTCGGCAAGATCATCGAGATCGATGCCGGCTCGCTCACCACCTATTCGGGCGACTACGCCTTCTACGAGCAGCAGCGGGCGCAGAACGAGGCGCAGCAGCAGGCGCAGTTCGAGCGCCAGCAGGCGATGCTGGCCAAGGAGATCAAGTTCATCGAGCGCTTCAAGGCGCGCGCCTCGCACGCCGCCCAGGTGCAGAGCCGGGTCAAGAAGCTCGACAAGATCGAGCGCGTCGAGCCGCCCCGGCGGCGCCAGAGCGTGGCCTTCGACTTCCCGGCGGCACCCCGCTCGGGCGATGACGTGATCAGCCTGAAATCCGTGCACAAAAGCTACGGCAGCCGCACGATCTACGAAGGCCTCGATTTCGGCATCCGGCGCAAGGAGCGCTGGTGCGTGATGGGCGTCAACGGCGCCGGCAAGTCGACGCTGCTCAAGCTCGCCACCGGCACCACCGCGCCGGATTCGGGCATCGTGACGATCGGCGCCAGCGTCAAGCTCGGCTACTTCGCCCAGCACGCCATGGACACGCTCGACGGCGAGCGCACGGTGTTCGAGTTCCTGGAGGAATCCTTCCCGCAGGCGGGGCAGGGATCGCTGCGCACGCTGGCCGGCTGCTTCGGCTTCTCGGGCGACGACGTCGAGAAGCGCTGCCGGGTGCTGTCGGGCGGCGAGAAGGCGCGGCTCGCCATGGCCCGCATGCTCTACGATCCGCCGAACTTCCTCGTCCTCGACGAGCCGACCAACCACCTCGACGTCGGTACCAAGGACATGCTGATCGCAGCCCTGGCCCAGTACGAGGGCACGATGCTGTTCGTCTCGCACGACCGGCACTTCCTCGCCGCCCTGTCGAACCGGGTGCTGGAGCTGACGCCGGACGGCATCCAGAAATATGGCGGCGGGTATTCGGAATACGTCGAGAAGACCGGGCGCGAGGCCCCGGGACTGCGGCATTGAGGATCCCGACCAGCCGCCCGCGACGGCCCTGAAACCCACGGGACATTCCGGAGTCGCGCAGCGGGGCTCGGAATCCCGCTCCAACCGAGGTTCCGGATCAAGGCTCCGCTTACGCGGCCCCGAAACGACGCCGGTGGGTCGAGGCCTGAAGAGATCGATCAAGCAAGCTTGAGGACGTCTGGAGCCCTGTTCGAGACGTCAGTGGATGTTCGATCGACTGACTTCTCATATCAATGGCCCACGATGCTGACGCATCGGGCCATTGAGCCATCTCGAATTGTCTATGCCAAGCCAGAGGCTTGACGAAAATTCGAGAACGGAACCAAAGGTCGTTTCCAACGACCGTTGGTATCAGGATGAGGTTGCGAGGGGGAGGAGTGACCTCAGACACCCTCGCCCATGGCCGATTGCATCATCCGGTCCCCGGTCAAATCGTCGTCGCCATACCCCAAAAGTTCGGCCAGGCGGTTGCGGGCGCGGTTGACGCGGCTCTTGATCGTGCCGATCGCCACGCCGCAGATGCCCGCCACCTCCTCGTAGGACAGGCCCTCGGCGCCGACGAGGATCAAGGCCTCGCGCTGGTCCGGCGGCAGCTTGGCGAGGCCGGCGCGCAGGTCCTGCACGTCGAGGCGGTGGCCCTGGTCGGGGGCGGTGAACAGGCGCGCGGCGTAGGAGCCGTCCTCGTCCTGCACCTCGCGCATCCGCTTGCGCTGCTCGGAATAGAAGGCGTTGCGCAGGATCGTGAACAGCCAGGCGTTCAGGTTGGTGCCGGGCTGGAAGCGGTGCTGGTTCTGCCAGGCGCGCAGGATCGTGTCCTGCACGAGGTCGTCGGCCCGGGCGGCGTTGTTGGTGAGCGAGAGCGCGAAGGCGCGCAGCGACGACAGGGCGGCCAGCATCCCTTCGCGGAATTCCGGCTCGGTGGCGCGGCCTTGCGCGGCGAGCGCCGCCTCGAGCTTCTCGATCAGCGCGAGGAAGATGTCGGGGGTCGCCGCGGTCTCGATCGGGGCATAGGCCGCGCGCAGCTGGCGGCCGAGATGGACCTGGACGGTCGGAGGCAGGCCGGGCTTGGATTCGGTGTTGAGGATCGGGTTCTCGGTGGACGCCATGCGACTCTCACGTTCTGAAGCGGGGAGGCGGGGCGGCGGCGCTCTGACGGGCCGCTCGCGTGAATACCCCGCCGGAGCTTCCTGAGGGGGAAAGTGGGGCGCGCCGCGCGCCTGTCGACACGCGCGCATCGCCGCGGGTGACGGCAGGGCTCAGCAGCGCCGCATCCGTCCCCGCATCGCAGCGTCTCTCCGCGCCTCGTCGCACCGCATCGCCGTCGCTCCCGTCGCCTCGCCGGCCGCCACGGCCATGCGGCGCCCGCGCCGACGGCACGGGTCGCGAGGGGCAACGGCTTCGTACTGCCCAGGTTCCCAAGATCGACTTCTCGAGATCGACGTGTCCCGCGATCGGGGTCCCGTGATCGTCGCGCGCCTACCAGCTGCGGGCGCCGGGCTGGCTCCGGTATTCCGCCGCGCGGATCCGTGTCATCAGGCGGTCGAGCTCGGCCAGAAGTGCGGCCTCCGCGTCCGCCGCTGCGGCGACGGCGGCGGGATCGGCGAGGTAGAGCCGCTCCTGCTCCGCCCGGGCGAGGCGCTGTTCCATCTCGGCCCGCTCGGCGTGGAGGGCCATCAGTTCCCGGCGCCGGGGATCGTCGGGAGAACCCTCCTCGCGATCGTCCTCGATCCGGCTCCCGTCGGTCCGGTCGCGTCCTGTCGTCGTGTCGAGGTTGTGCATAACGGCTCGCCGTGTCGGTGTGGGTCGCGGCGCAAGTGCCTGCGGTGGTTCACCGTCTCAACGCGCAAGGGGGCCGGAACGTCGCATCCGGCCGGCCCTTGTCATCGAGATGTCATGGGATCGTCATAGGGCGGCGTCGCACCGACCTTATCCCTCGCGGCGCGGTGGACGCCCCGGCTTCGGCCGGGGCGACATCCGACGCAGTCCGGGGAGACCGGTCGCGTCCTCACCGGCCGTCGACGCGCAGGATAGGGGGCGGACAAGCCGCTCCCGCATCGTGCCGGACCGATCCGAATACGGAGAGAACACAGTGAAGCCCTTCTCCTACGCGCTCGCCATCGGTCTCGCGACCGCCCAGATCGCCACCTCGGCGATGGCCCTCGACATCACCGGCGCCGGCGCCACCTTCCCGTTCCCGGTCTATTCCAAGTGGGCCGAGGCCTACCGCAAGGAGACCGGCAACGGCCTGAACTACCAGTCGATCGGCTCGGGCGGCGGCATCAAGCAGATCCAGGCCAAGACCGTCGATTTCGGCGCCACCGACGCCCCGCTGAAGGGCGAGGCCCTGACCAAGGGCGATCTGGTCCAGTTCCCGACCGTGATGGGCGGCGTGGTCCCGGTGGTCAACATCGCCGACATCAAGCCCGGCGAGATCAAGCTGACCGGCGAGGTCCTGGCCGAGATCTACCAGGGCAAGATCCGCAAGTGGTCGGACCCGAAGATCGCCAAGCTCAACGAGGGCGTGAAGCTCCCCGACGCCCCGATCACCCCGGTCTACCGCTCGGACGCCTCCGGCACGACCAACATCTTCACCACCTACCTGTCGGACGTGTCGCCGGCCTGGAAGTCGGAACTCGGCGCCTCGACCACGGTGAGCTGGCCGGCCGGCCAGGGCGGCAAGGGCAACGAGGGCGTCACCGCCGTCGTCAAGCAGGTTCCGAACGCCATCGGCTACGTCGAGTACGCCTACGCCAAGCAGAACAACCTGCCGGTCGCCCTGATTCAGAACAAGGACGGCCAGTATCCGCTGCCGGGCGACGAGTCGTTCCAGGCCGCCGCCGCCGGCGCCGACTGGAAGTCCGCCCCGGGCTTCGGCATCTCGCTGACCAACCAGCCCGGCGCGAAGGCCTGGCCGATCACCGCCGCGACCTTCATCCTGGTCCACAAGAACCCGGCCGACGCGGCCCGCACCGCCGAGGTGCTGAAGTTCTTCCGCTGGGCCTACAAGAGCGGCGGCCAGATGGCGACCGCCCTCGACTACGTGCCGCTGCCCGCCAAGGTCGTCACCCAGGTCGAGGACGAGTGGAAGACGATCACCAAGGACGGCAAGCCCGTCCTGAGCAACTGATCGCCTGAACCCGAGGAGGGCGGGGTGGTCCCGTCCTCCTCGCCTCCGCCGGTCCGCCTGCGGGCCTGCGCGGCGCTTGAGGAAAGCCGAGATCCCGCCGCCCGAGGGCCGCAGGATCGCGTCCGACTCGCCTCGATCCGCCGAGCGCGCTAGAGGCCGCTCACTCCAAGGGAAACCCGGATGGTCGCGTTGTCTGAGAACGTTGCAATGGCGGCAAGGCCCCCAGTCGCCCGCCGCGCCCCGAGCCCCGTGGGCGACCGCATCTTCCGCAGCGCCGCCTTCGTCTCGGCGCTGCTGGTCCTGGCGGTGCTCGCCGGCATCCTCGGCTCGATCGCCTACGGCGCCGGGCCGGCCTTCCAGGAATTCGGCTTCGGCTTCCTGACCTCGAGCGCCTGGAACGTCGGGCGCGAGCAGTACGGTGCGCTGGTCGCCGTCATCGGGACCCTGGTCTCGGCCCTTCTCGCCCTCCTCATCGGCGTGCCGATCTCGCTCGGCATCGCGATCTACCTGACGCAGCTCTGCCCCGGCTGGGCCCGCCGCCCGGTCTCGATGACGATCGAGCTGCTCGCCGCCGTGCCGAGCATCATCTACGGCATGTGGGGCCTGTTCGTGTTCGCGCCGCTCTTCGCGCGCTTCGTGCAGATCCCGGTCTCGAACGTGGTCGAGGGCATGCCGATCGTCGGCACCCTGTTCTACGCCCAGGTGCCGTCCGGCGTCGGCGTGCTCACCGCCGGCATCATCCTGGCGATCATGATCGTGCCCTTTGTCGCCTCGATCACCCGCGACATGCTCGACCAGATCCCGACCGTGCTGCGCGAGAGCGCCTACGGCATCGGCTGCACCACCTGGGAGGTCGTGCGCCACGTGCTGATCCCGCAGGCCTCGGTCTCGATCATCGGCGCGATCATGCTGGGCCTGGGCCGGGCGCTCGGCGAGACGATGGCGGTCACCTTCGTGATCGGCAACGCCAACCGCCTGTCGGCCTCGATCTTCGATCCGGGCTCGACCATCGCCTCGCGCATCGCCAACGAGTTCAACGAGGCCGACGGCCTGCAGCTCAGCTCGCTGATGGCGCTCGGCTGCATCCTGTTCGTCGTCACCTTCATCGTGCTCATCATCGCCCGGCTGCTGGTGCGCCGCGCGAAGGTGGCCTGACCCCGTACCCGCAGGACGCTCCCCGATGAACGCCTCTCCCGCCGCGGTGCCGGCCCCGACCGCCCCGCAATGGGGCCGGGTCCGCGCCGGCCGCCGCTCCGCCGACAAGCTCCTGATCGTCGCCTGCACCGCGGCGACGGCGCTCGGCGCGATCGTGCTCGGCTCGATCCTCCTGATGCTCATCATCCAGGGCGTGCAGGGCTTCTCGCCGGCCCTGTTCACCCAGGTCACCCCCGGCCCCGGCTCCGCGGGCGGCGGCATCGCCAACGCGATCCTCGGCAGCCTAGTGATGACGGCGCTGGGCATCGTCGTGGCGACCCCCATCGGCGTGCTCGCCGGCACCTACCTCGCCGAGTACGGCCGCGGCTCGCCGCTCGCCAACCTGATCCGCTTCCTCAACGACATCCTGCTCTCGGCGCCCTCGATCCTGATCGGCCTGTTCGTCTACACCCTGATGGTGCGGCCGATGGGCGGCTATTCGGGCTGGGCCGGCGGCGTGGCGCTCGCCATCATCGCCACCCCGGTGATCGTGCGCACCACCGAGGACATGCTGCGGCTGGTGCCCGGCACCCTGCGCGAGGCCGGCGCGGCACTCGGCGCGCCGCTCTCCATCGTGATCCGCTCCGTCACCTGGCGGGCGGCGCAATCGGGCATCGTCACCGGCGTGCTGCTGGCGCTCGCCCGCATCGCCGGCGAGACCGCGCCGCTGCTCTTCACCGCGCTCAACAACAATTCCTGGTTCAGCCCCAACCTGATGGGCGGCGTCGCGAACCTGCCGGTGATGATCTACCAGTTCGCCCTGTCTCCTTACGAGAACTGGCGCCAGCTGGCCTGGGCCGGCGCGCTCCTCATCACCGTCACCATCCTGGGCCTGTCGATCGTGGCCCGCCTCGTCCTGAGCGGCCCGAAGGGGCGCTGACCCGGACGTCGGCAGCACCCGATCGCTCCGCGACCGGGTGCTGCTCCCCACATCTGATTGTGACGTATTTTCTTCGAAAATACTCCTGCCCGGAGATACACCGATGAGCGCCACCGCCACCGCCGCGCCGGTCGTGGGCCAGAGCCAGGCCGACGAATCCGCCGCGATCCGCCTCGCCGTGAAGGACCTGAACTTCTACTACGGCGACTTCCGCGGCCTGAAGAACATCAACCTCAACTTCCTCGATCGCCAGGTCACGGCGCTGATCGGGCCGTCGGGCTGCGGCAAGTCGACGTTGCTGCGCACCTTCAACCGGATCTACAGCCTGTACCCGGAGCAGCGCGCGGAAGGCGAGATCCTGCTCGACGGCCGCAACATCCTCGACCCGTCGATCGACCTCAACGAGCTGCGCGCCCGGGTCGGCATGGTGTTCCAGAAGCCGACCCCGTTCCCGATGTCGATCTACGACAACATCGCGTTCGGCATCCGGCTCTACGAGCGCCTCGGCAAGGCCGATCTCGACATCCGCGTCGAGGAGGCCCTGCGCCGGGCCGCCCTGTGGGACGAGGTGAAGGACAAGCTCAAGCAGTCCGGCATGGGCCTGTCGGGCGGCCAGCAGCAGCGCCTGTGCATCGCCCGCACGGTGGCGCAGCGCCCGGAGGTGATCCTGTTCGACGAGCCGACCTCGGCCCTCGACCCGATCTCGACCGGCCGCATCGAGGAACTGATCGAGCAGCTGCGCTCCGAGTTCACCATCGCCATCGTCACCCACAACATGCAGCAGGCGGCGCGCATCTCGCAGTTCACCGCCTTCATGTATCTCGGCGAGCTGGTCGAGTTCGGGCCAACCAACCGGCTGTTCATGAACCCGTCGAAGCGCCAGACCCAGGACTACATCACCGGCCGGTTCGGCTGAGGTCCAAAGTCGTCATTGCGTCGGTCCGGCTGCCGGACCGGCGCACGTCGTAGGCCCCACCTCTTCCGCGGGGAGTCTCCCATGTCGAGCCACATCGTCACCTCCTACGATCAGGAGCTGCAGAACCTGCGGCGCAGCATCGCCGAGATGGGCGGCATCGCCGAGAAGATGGTGGCCGATTCCGGCCAGGCGCTCCTGCGCCGCGATTCCGCCCTCGCCCAGGCGGTGATCGCCACCGACCAGCGCCTCGACGGGCTGCAGCGCGAGATCGAGGAGAAGGCCATCCTCCTCATCGCCCGCCGCCAGCCGATGGCGATCGACCTGCGCGAGACGATCTCGGCGATCCGCGTCTCCGGCGACCTCGAGCGCATCGGCGATCTGGCCAAGAACGTCGCCAAGCGCGTCGTCGCCATCGCCGACCAGGTCCAGCTCCAGAAGATCGTCGTCGGCGTGGAGCACATGAACGAGCTGGTCCAGGGCCAGCTCAAGGACGTGCTCGACGCCTACGCCACCCAGGACACCGTCGCGGCCCTCGACGTCTGGGCCCGGGACGGCGGCATCGACGCGCTCTACACCTCGCTGTTCCGCGAGCTCCTGACCTACATGATGGAGGATCCGCGCAACATCACGTTCTGCACGCATCTCCTGTTCTGCGCCAAGAACGTCGAGCGCATCGGCGACCACACCACCAACATCGCCGAGACCATCCACTACCTCGCCACCGGCGAAACCCTGTCGACCGAGCGTCCGAAGAACGACCATTCGAGCTTCGCCACCCTCGACACCCCGCCCGCGGCCTGAGGATCGACGCCCGTCCGGGCCCTCAAGGCCCGGCGGGCGCCTTCGGCCCCGCCTGAAGTGCCCCCCGAAGTGCCCCGATGAGTACCCGCATCCTGATCGTCGAGGACGAGGAGGCCCTCACCCTCCTCCTGCGCTACAACCTCGAGGCCGAGGGCTTCGAGGTCGACGCCGTCGCCCGGGGCGACGAGGCGGATATCCGCCTGCGCGAGCAGATCCCCGACCTCGTCATCCTGGACTGGATGATGCCGGGCCTGTCCGGCATCGAATTGTGCCGGCGCATCCGCGCCCGCCGCGAGACCGAGCGGCTGCCGGTCATCATGCTGACGGCGCGGGGCGAGGAGGGCGACAGGGTGCGGGGGCTCGCCACCGGCGCCGACGACTACATCGTCAAGCCGTTCTCGGTGCCGGAACTGCTGGCCCGGGTGCGGGCGCTGCTGCGGCGGGCCAAGCCCGCCCACGTCGCCGACCTGCTCGTCGCCGGCGACATCGAGCTCGACCGGGTCAGCCACCGCGTCCGCCGCGACGGCCGCGAGCTGCATCTCGGCCCGACCGAGTTCAAGCTGCTCGAATTCCTGATGCAGAGCCCCGGCCGGGTCTTCTCCCGCGAGCAGCTGCTCGACGGCGTCTGGGGCCACGACGTCTACATCGACGAGCGCACCGTCGACGTGCATATCGGCCGCCTGCGCAAGGCGATCAACCGCGGCCGCGACAGCGACCCGATCCGCACCGTGCGGGGTTCCGGATATTCGTTCGACGAGATGTTCGCGCTGGAGCCGTGACGGGCCTTCAGGTGACTGACTGGTCTCCACGGATTTCAAACCCTCCGCGTCATTCCGGGGCCGCGATAGCGGAGCCCGGAATCCAGAACCGCGGATGGTTCAGAGCCTGTTTGATTGACTCAAGCATTTACTCCCACACACAACCTCATCCTGAGGTGTCAGTCGATTGAAATCGACTGACCTCGAAGGAGGGCTCCAGGGATCGCGAGGACATCTGGAGCCCTCCTTCGAGGCTCCTTTCAGTCGCACCTCAGGATGAGGTCGCGAGAGGGATGGAAAAGGTCGTTACAGCCGAATTTCGCAAGTCAAACAGGCTCTCAGACAATGGCGGGTCGCGTTCCGCCTTATCCTTCACCATCCGAGTTTCTGGATTACGGGCTCCGCTGTCGCGGCCCCGGAATGACCCTGTGGGTTTGAGGCCTGCGGAAAAGCCAACCGATCAAGCGCTCACAACGCCTTCGCCATCTCCCGCAGGACGAATTTCTGCACCTTGCCGGTGGAGGTCTTCGGCAGTTCGGTGAAGACCACGTGCCTGGGCACCTTGAAGCCGGCGAGCGACTGGCGGCACCAGCCGATCAGCTCCTCGGCCGAGACCATCTCGGAACCCTTCAATTCGACGAAGGCGCACGGCGTCTCGCCCCATTTCTCGTCGGGCTTGGCGACCACGGCGGCGGCGGCCACCGCCGGGTGCTTGAACAGGGCCTCCTCGACCTCGATCGACGAGATGTTCTCGCCCCCTGAGATGATGATGTCCTTCGAGCGATCCTTGAGCTGGATGTAGCCGTCCGGGTGCTTCACCCCGAGATCGCCCGAATGGAACCAGCCGCCCTTGAACGCGGCCTCGGTGGCCGCCGGGTTCTTGAGGTAGCCGCGCATCACCACGTTGCCGCGGAACATCACCTCGCCGAGCGTCTCGCCGTCGGCGGGCACCGGCTGCATCGTCTCCGGATCGAGCACGTCGAGGGCCTCGAGCGGCGGGTAGCGTACGCCCTGGCGCGCCTTGCGCGCGGCCTGCTCGTCCTTGCCCAGGGCGTTCCAGTCGGCATGCCACTCGTTCACCACCGCCGGGCCGTAGGTCTCGGTCAGCCCGTAGACGTGGGTCACGTCGAACCCCGCCTCCGCCATGCCGGCGAGCACCGCTTCCGGCGGCGGCGCCGCCGCGGTGAGGAACGAGACGCGGTTGGGCAAGTCCCGCCGCTCGGCCTCCGGGGCGTTGATCAGGAGCGACATCACGATCGGCGCGCCGCACAGATGCGTCACGCCGTGATCCGCGATGGCGTCGTACATCGCTTTCGCCCGCACCTGGCGCAGGCAGACATGGGTGCCGGCCACCACCGACAGGGTCCAGGGGAAGCACCAGCCGTTGCAGTGGAACATCGGCAGGGTCCACAGATAGACCGGGTGCCGGCCGAGATGGCCCGCCACCACGTTGCCGACGGCGAGCAGCGAGGCGCCGCGATGGTGGTAGACCACGCCCTTCGGGTCGCCGGTGGTGCCCGACGTGTAGTTGAGGGTGATCGCGTCCCACTCGTCGCCCGGCATCGCCCAGGCATGAGCGGGGTCGCCTTCGCCGAGAAGATCCTCGTACTCGATCGCGCCGAGGCGTTCGCCCGGGCCGTCGTATTCCGGGTCGTCGTAGTCGATCACCAGGGGCTTGACCCCGGCCTGCGCCAGCGCCGGGCCCATGATGCGGGCGAATTCCCGGTCGGTGATCACCACCTTGGCCTCGCCGTGGTCGAGGCAGAAGGCGATGATCGCGGCATCCAGCCGGGTGTTGAGGGTGTTGAGCACCGCGCCGGCCATCGGCACCCCGTAATGGCACTCGATCATCGCCGGGGTGTTGGCGAGCATCACCGCCACCGTGTCGCCCCGCCCGATGCCGCGGGCGCTCAAGGCCGAGGCGAGGCGCCGGGAGCGGGCATAGAGGTCGCGGTAGCTGCGCCGCAGCGTCCCGTGGATCACCGCCGTATGGTCGGGAAACACCGTCGCCGCCCGCTCCAGGAAGGTGAGCGGCGTGAGCGGCTGGTGGTTGGCCGGGTTCCGGTCGAGGCCGGTATCGTAGATCGTCGCGCCGGTCATGGGTCGTCCTGCTCGCTGCGGCGCCAGAGTACCCGCCGCGGCCGGGCGATCAATCCGCCCGGCATCCTTACGAAAGTTCGACTTCCGGCGGGGACGGGGCCTATCCTATCTGGGTGGTGAGGCCGCCCCGTGAGACGAGCGGCAGGAGGAGACGCCATGGCGAGCCCGAGCCGCTACCCGGAAACCTACGCCGCCTGGCAGCGCGACCCGGAGGCCTTCTGGGCGCGAGCCGCCGAGGCGATCGACTGGGTGAGACCCGCCGCCCGCGTCTTCGACCCCGAGGCGGGGGTCTACGGCCGCTGGTTTCCCGGCGCGGAGGTCAATGCCTGCCACAACGCCGTCGACCGCCACGTCGCGGCAGGGCGGGGCGAGCAGGCGGCGATCCTGTACGAGTCCCCCGTCACCGGCACCAAGAGCCGGTTCACCTATGCCGAGCTTCTCGACGAGGTCGCGGCGCTCGCCGCCGTGCTCCAGGATCTCGGCGTCGGGCGCGGCGACCGGGTGGTGCTCTACATGCCGATGGTGCCCGAGGCACTGTTCGGCATGCTGGCCTGCGCCCGCATCGGTGCGGTGCATTCGGTGGTGTTCGGGGGCTTCGCCGCCCGGGAACTCGCCGCCCGGATCGAGGATGCCGCGCCCAAGGTGGTGCTCGCCGCCTCCTGCGGCATCGAGCCGAGTCGGGTCGTCGCCTACAAGCCGCTCCTCGACGAGGCCTGCCGGCTCTCGTCGCACAAGCCCGACGCCTGCCTGATCCTCCAGCGGCCGCAAGGCGTTGCCGCGATGGAGGCGGGGCGCGACCGCGACTGGGCGCAAGTCCTGGCGGAGGCGAAGGCGGCCGGCCGCCGCGCGCCCTGCATCCCCGTCGCCGCCACCGATCCGCTCTACGTGCTCTACACGTCCGGCACCACCGGCAAGCCGAAGGGCGTGGTGCGCGACACCGGCGGCTATCTCGTCGCCCTCGCCTGGTCGATGCCGAACCTCTACGGCGTCGCCCCCGGCGAGACCTATTGGTGCGCCTCCGATGTCGGCTGGGTGGTCGGCCATTCCTACATCGTCTACGGGCCGCTGCTGCATGGCTGCACCACGGTGCTCTACGAGGGCAAGCCGGTCGGCACGCCGGATGCCGGCGCGTTCTGGCGCGTCATCGCCGAGACCGGCGCGGTCGCCCTGTTCACGGCGCCGACGGCGCTCCGGGCGGTGAAGAAGGAGGACCCGGAGGCCCGGCTGATGCAGGGCCACGACCTCTCGCATTTCCGCACCCTGTTCCTCGCCGGCGAGCGGGCCGACCCCGACACCGTCGCGTGGGCCGAGCGGATTCTCGGAGTGCCGGTGATCGACCATTGGTGGCAGACCGAGACCGGCTGGCCGATCGCCGCCAACCCGGTGGGCCTGGGCGCGCTCCCGGTCAAGCACGGCAGCCCGACCGTGCCGATGCCGGGCTGGGACGTGCAGGTGCTCGACGAATCCGGCACGCCCGTGCCCCCCGACACGATGGGGACGATCGCCGTCAGGTTGCCGCTGCCCCCCGGCGCCCTGCCGACCCTGTGGCAGCAGGACGAGCGGTTCCGCGAAAGTTACCTCACGACCTATCCGGGCTACTACAACACCTCGGATGCCGGCTTCCTCGACCGCGACGGCTACGTCTCGGTGATGGGCCGCACCGACGACATCATCAACGTCGCCGGCCACCGCCTCTCGACCGGCGGCATGGAGGAGGTGCTGGCCTCCCATCCGGCGGTCGCCGAATGCGCGGTGATCGGCATCCGCGACAGCCTCAAGGGCGAGGCGCCCTGCGGCTTCGTGGTGCTGAAGGCCGGGGTGGCGAAAGGTCCGGACGCGATCGAGCGCGAGTTGGTGGCCCTGGTGCGCGAGCGCATCGGCCCGGTCGCGGCCTTCCGCCTGGCGCTCACGGTCGGGCGCCTGCCCAAGACCCGCTCGGGCAAGATCCTGCGCGGCACGATGAAGAAGATCGCCGACGGCGAGGCATGGGCGATGCCGCCGACCATCGAGGACCCAGGCGTCCTCGAGGAGATCGGCGGAGCGCTGCGGGAGCGCGGGCTCGGATAGGGGTTACCCCGCCCGCCGTACCCACGCCCCGGCGCCGGCGCCGGCGAGCGGCAGGGCGGCGGCGGCGGCGAGCGGCATCGGCCGGCCGGTGAGGAAGCCCTGGACCCGGGTCACGCCGATGCCCCGCAGCACGGCGTATTCGTCCTGCGTCTCCACCCCCTCGGCGACGATCTCGCAGCCGATGCGCCGTCCGTAGCCCGTCAGCGCCTCGGTCAGGGCCCGGCGGGCGGAATGGGTGTCGATGGCCCGGATCAGGCTCATGTCGAGCTTGATGAATTCCGGCGCCAGGTCGAGCACATGCCGCAACGTCGCGTGGCCGGCCCCGACATCGTCGATGGCAAGGCCGAGCCCCTGGCGCCGGAACGGTGCCAGCGCCTCGCGCAGGGCCTCGTAGGAGGCGACCGCCGCGTGCTCGGTCAACTCGATGACCAGCCGGTCGAGCGGCGCTCCCTCGATCGTCCCGGCGAGGCGGGGCGAGACGAGGCTCGTCGGCGACAGGTTGACCGACAGCCTGACCCCGGCGGGCAGGGATGCGAAGGCGAGCAGGGCCTTGCGCAGGGCGAGGAATTCGAGCTCCTCGCCCATTCCCACCTCGGCCGCGTCCGCGAACCACGCATCGGGGCCCTTGCTCGCGGGGCCCTTGCTCGCAGGGCCCTTACTCGCGGGGACTTGGCCCGTCGGGGCTGCGAAGCGCGCCAGGGCCTCGAAGGCGGCGAGGCTGTCGTCGGCGGTGCGGTAGATCGGCTGGAACACCATCTCGACGGAGTCGGCCGCGAGGGTCTCGGCGATGCGCCGGCGCTTCGCATCCCGCTCGCGTGCCGCGTCGCGGTCTTTCCCCAGGATCGAATCCACGAGATCCGCGCAGAGACGCAAGGTCGCGAGATCGCGGGTCGTGAGGCTGCGGTCCGGCGTGAAGCTGAAGCAGCACAACGTCCCGTAGGGCTCGCCGTCCGCGTGGCGCAGAGGCACGCTCAGATGGGCCCCGACCGGCAGGTCGCGGGTCACGGGCAGTTGCGAGGCGACCGGGTCCTCGGCGGCATCCTGCATCAGGCCGGGCATCAGGCCCTTGGCGACGTAGTAGCAGAAGCTCTGTTCGAGCGGCGCATGGCCGCCCACGGCGACCGGGCCGTGCAGCGTCTCGGAATCGGAGAAGCGGAAGACACGGTTGCCCGCCACGAATTCCGAGACGAATCCGACATCCATGCCCAGATGGCGGCGGACGGCTCGGAGAACGGACAGGATCTGGTCGCTGGCACTGCCGGAACGGTCACCGAAGACGGAGGACAGCGGCATCGTTCGATCCGGTCGAGAGGTGAAGATCGCACCGCTTCGTCATCCCGACGTTCCGACGATCGTCGAACGCAGGGCAATCTCGATCTTCGTCAATATACGGTGTGAATTTATTCAAGAATCTCGCGCGGTGATGTATTAGGGAAGATACTTGCAGCCTGTGCCGAGCATGTCCGGACAAGATCGAGCCATGCGGCAGGGCCGCGATGCTGCGAGAACGGAGCCGATGTCGCCGTCCGGTGCAGCCACATGTCTTGTCGGGTTCGATCGCATGCGGCATATCCGGGATCAGAATACGCATCTTTTTCTGTTCGTGGTTCGAAGTCACAACAAGCAGTTGCGAATTTTTCACAGGATCGGCATTCTGACAAGGCGACGCCTGCGCAGTCGTTCTGACCAGAGAAGTCGCCATGCCCGGTTCGGACCCCCCGGAGAGACAGCGCCGTCCCGGTATCGGCGCGGCCGCGATCCTGGACCGGGTGCCGCTGCCCCTCAGAGCCGTGCTCGGCCGGATCGAGAGCGGCATCGTCGATCTGGCGAAGACCGATATGCCCAGGCTCGACGTCGCGGAGGGTGCTGGAATCCGCGAGGCGATGCATGGCCTGCGCAGTGCGCTGTCCGATATCTGCGCCTTGATCGAGGCCGAGGCCCACCCGACGGTGCTGCGCGCCGCGGAGCGCCTCGCGGGTGCGGGCGAGCGGCTGGCGGAGATGGCCGGTCGTCCGAGCCGGGCGCGGGCGGCGGCGCGCGGTGCGGCGACGCGGGCCCTCAAGAACCTGGCGGCGGCCCTGGTCGGCGTCCGTCCGAGCCGGATCGCCGTGAGCCTCGGCCGCGGTTGGTAGCCGGGTTCGCCGACACCTCCCACGACCCGGTCCGGTGCGCCAGCGCACGCCGCGGTGGCGCCCAGGCGCGCAGGCGCCCTGCGCCGCCGGCGCTGGCCCGATCCGCCCTCCCGCGCCACAGTGCGGCCATCCTGCACCGGAGTTCCCGCATGAGCAGCCCCCTCCTGTTCCAGCCCCTGCGCCTCGACGGCCTGGAGCTGGAGAACCGCATCGTCATCGCACCGATGTGCCAGTATTCGGCCCGCGACGGTGCGGCGACCGACTGGCACATGATGCATCTCGGCCAGCTCGCGATGTCGGGTGCCGGGCTCCTGACGCTGGAGGCCACGGCGGTGTCGCCGGAGGCGCGGATCACGTACGGCGATCTCGGCCTGTGGGACGACGGGACCGAGCGGGCGCTGGCCCGTGTCCTCGACGCGGTCCGGGACTATGCGCCGGTGCCGGTCTGCATCCAGATCGCCCATGCCGGCCGCAAGGCGTCGAGCGAGCCGCCGTGGCACGGCGGCCATCAGGTGGCGCCGGATTCGCCCCGCGGCTGGCTCACCGAGGCGCCCTCGGCACTCGCCCATGCCGACGGCGAGGTCGCGCCCCGGGCGCTGGACCGCGAGGACATGAAGCGCATCCGCGACGGGTTCGCGGCCACCGCCCGCCGGGCCGTGCGCCTCGGCATCGAGGCGGCGGAGATCCACGCGGCGCATGGCTACCTGCTGCACCAGTTCCTCTCGCCGCTCGCCAACCAGCGCAGCGACGCCTATGGCGGCAGCCTCGAGAACCGGATGCGCTTCCCCCTGGAAGTGTTCGAGGCGGTGCGCGAGGTCTTTCCCGCCGGCAGCCCGGTCTGGGCCCGGGTCTCGGCGACGGACTGGGTCGAGGACGGCTGGGAGGTCGAGCAGACCATCGCTTTCGCGGAGGCCCTGAAGGCGCGGGGCGCGGCCGCCATCCACGTCTCCACCGGCGGCGTCTCGCCCCGGCAGACAATTGCGATCGGGCCGGGCTACCAGGTGCCCTTCGCCGAGCGGGTGCGGGCGGCGACCGATCTCGTCACCATCGCGGTCGGCCTCATCACCGAACCCCGTCAGGCCGAGGCGATCCTGGCCGAGGGCAGGGCCGACGCGGTCTCCCTCGCCCGCGCCATGCTGTACGATCCGCGCTGGCCCTGGCACGCCGCCGCCGAACTCGGTGCCCGGGTCCGCGCCCCGAAGCAGTACTGGCGCTCGCAGCCGCACCACTTGAAGGACCTGTTCAAGGAAGCGAGCTTCGGCCAGCGCTGACCACGGCCGGACCGATACAATCTTAGTTTGATCGGTTCGGCTTCGGTTCCGGCTCGGCGGTTTCGCGGTGGCGGCTCGGCCGGGCGCCGGAGGGTGTCTGGCGCCAGGAGGCTGGCCGCCGCCCAGGGACTCGGGTCCCTCGGCGTTGCAGCGCTCGCAGAGGCGACGGACCCAGCGCTCGCTGCAGGCCGTGGCCGCCGCAGCGACAGCCAAGCTGTGGCCTTTGGCCAGAAGTCAGATCGCCTGGATTTGACGCGGCAGGCCGTGAAGCGATTCTCCAATTCCGACACGCTTGAATGTGCGGCCAAGCCAGGCATTGGCAGCTTTGCGTGACAGACGGCGCGCGTTCTGGACTCGGAAAACCGCCGTCTATTCAATGCTGAGAGACTGTTTGAGCAGAACTTCTACCCAAGAATTGAGGCGGGCGGGATCATCCTACCCGCTAACCTCATCCTGAGGTGCGAACGAAGTGAGCCTCGAAGGAGGGCTCCAGGGATCGCAGAGGCTTCTGGAGCCCTCCTTCGAGGTCAGTCGATCTGCGATCGCGTGCGATCTCTGATCGCCAACACCTCAGGATGAGGTGGAAGGGTAGGATATCTCCTAATTCTTCTCGGTTCTTGTCAAATCACTCTGCTCGAACAGGCTCTGAGGCTAACCGCTAAGCTGGCTCGATCAGCCGGAGACCGTATTGCGGCCGGGGAATCGCAGAAAGGAGTGGAGGCGGATCGCGCGCGGCGTGTCCGGCCCCATCACCGTGGAGGCGCGGTCGGATGACATCGAGCCTCCAGGCCGGACTTCAAGGCAGGCGCCGCCACGATGGGATTCTGGGACAAGAGATTGGGACGCAGCGGCGTTTCCCGGGTGCAGCATCCATGTTTGAACTAACGCCGTCGCCCACTTGCACCGGCACACGGACCATGTCGACGAGACGCTTCTCCCCGATCCCCGCCTGGCTGCGCCGCCGCGGCTTCTCCCCGCGCGTGAAGCTGGCGATCGCCTCCGCCGTCGAACGCACGACCCTCCGGCGCGGCGCCCCGGAACCGGAGAGCCGCTGCCAGATCATTCCGTTCCCCCTCCGCCCGGTGCCCGTCCGCGCCGAGGCCACCGGCGACGCCCGGATCCTCCAAGTCGGCGCCTGAGACACCGGCGCCCGAGACATCGGCGCCTGAGACGCCGCACGGATCAGCCCGCATCCTGCACCGCGTCCGGGCGCTCGATCGGGGCGACGAAGCGGCCGAGCGACAGGCCGAGCCGCTTCGTGACGACCGGGCGCACGGCCTGCCAGGCGCGCGGACCCATCGCCAGCTTGGCGCGCTGGAGCCACCACAGGCGCGTGCGGCGGACCGCCGGGCTGATGCCGGCGGCCTGCGCCATCATGGCCCGCGCGCCGACCACATCGCCCTGGTCGAAGGGCTGGCTGGCATGGCGCACCGCCGCCATGGCGAGCCCCAGCCGCATCGGCGCCTCCATGTCGGCGAAAGCCGCCGCCTCGGGGTAACCGAACACGGTGTCGAACATCAGCCTGCGCTGGTCGATGTCGCGCAGCATCTGCTCGTAGTAATACGACGACATGTTGCTGCCGTGCTGGCGCCAGACGCCCTGCGGCCGGTCGATCCGGGCGACGGAGCCGTGCAGGGCCAGCCGCAGCCACATCTCCTGGTCGCCCGAATGGGTCAGCTCCGCCCGGTAGCCGCCGACGCGTTGCTGGATCGCGGTGCGGACCACCGCGGTCGAGGTGTGGACCGGGTTGATGAAGCGGTTGAGCGCGAAGAACCGGCGGGCGTCGTAGATCGTGTGCGCGGCGTCGAGGTCGGCGGACGGCATCTCCGGCCGGGGCTTTCCCTCCTCGACGCTGAGATAGGGGCCGTAGACCAGGCTCACCTCCGGGTGCGCTTGCATCAGCTGCGCGGCCCGGGCGAGGGCGCCGGGCGTGACGAAGTCGTCGGCGGAGAGCAGCAGCAGGCACTCGGCCCGCGCCCAGGCCAGGCCCTCGTTGTAGGTGGCGATGTGGCCGCGATTGGTCGCGTGCCGGACGTACTCGACACGGGAATCGGCCTTTCGCAGGGCCTCGGCCACCGCGGGCGTGTGGTCGGGCGACGCGTCGTCGAGGATGAGGACGCGGACGTCGCATCCCTCGGTCGCCAGGACGCTGCCGACGCTCTCGGCGAGGAAATCCGCGTAGCGATAGCAGGGAATGATGACGTCGACGCTCGGCATGTCCGCCCCTTCGGCCTGTCCGACCCGGCTGGCGGGCCCCGGTTGCACGTCCCGGCGGCTCCCTGTCCCGGAAGGCCGGTGCGATGCCGGGACCACGCCTCGCGGTCCTGCACGCAGGACGCGATCAGACCATGGCTGGGGGGCGGGGCAACCTTGTCAGGTCGAAGGTCGCGGACCGACTTTCGGGGAGGCAGGCCTACGCCGATCGGTCGCCCGCTCCGACACGACGGGGCGCGACGGGTGGGGTGACGCGGCCCCGCCCGCTCAGCGGCCCGGATGCACGAACAGGTCGTCGAACTCGCCCGGCTCGTAATGCCGGCCGGTGATGTCGGTGATCACGATCCACTCGTGGCCATCCGCCGCGAGTTCGTCGGCCTTCTCAAGGGCCGCCTCCGGCGAGGTACGCTGATACGAGAGGTGCCCGTCCGGGGTATGGGCCGTCACGACGAGATGCATGGCTCTCCTTGTCTGCTCGAAGAGTCATTCTACAGGAACATGACTGGCGGGGCGAGTCGGGTGAAGATGCACCCTCGCGCGGCACGCCGCTCGATGGCCGCGGCGGCGCTCGGCAGGCTTGCGTTGGCAGGCCAACGCTTCCCCCGCTCAGGATCCTGTTCCGGCACAGATTTTTCGCGCCGACCCGGTAACCACCTCGGCGACATCCGCGCAGGGCCGAGCTTCCTGCCCCGTCGTCACGGAGCGGCCTCGTTCCGGCGCTAGCACGGCTTGCGTCGCCGCTGTTCTGGAGGCCAAAAGATGCCCGTCCTCTTCGCCGCAGCCTCGTGCCTCGCCCTCGGGATCGCCCTGGTGGTGTTCCTCGGCATGAGCGTCTAGCGCAGGTCACGATCGCCGGGCGATCGTGACCTGCGCCAGGCCCTTGATTTCGCGGCATTTTCTTCGGTGAGCCGGAATGCGCTCCGTCGGACGATGCTCCGGTCTCAAAGCAGCGCGCGTGCCGCCTGCGCGACCTGGCGGATCGCGGTGTCGACCTCGCCGGCGGAGCCGGTGATCCGCTCCATGTTCCGGCGCACCGAGGCGACGCTCCGGGCAGCCTCCTGCATGTTGGCCGACATGTCGCGGGTCACCGCGGCCTGCTGGACGATGGCGCTCGACACCCCGACCGAGATCTCGCTGACATGGCCGATCGCCGCGACGATGCCCTGAAGCGCCGCGACCGCCTCGGCGGTCGCGGCCTGCACGGCGTCGATCTGCGTGCCGATCTCCTGGGTCGCCCGGGTCGACTGGCCAGCCAGCGCCTTGACCTCGGCGGCCACCACCGCGAAGCCGCGGCCCGCCGCTCCCGCCCGGGCCGCCTCGATGGTGGCATTGAGCGCCAGAAGGTTGGTCTGGTCGGCGATCGAGGAGATGAGCGAGGCCGCCTCGCCGATCCGGTCGGCCGCCCGGGTCAGACTCGCCACGATGCCGCCGGCCTCCTGGGCCTTGCGCACAGCCGCGTCGGAGGCGGTGCGGGCATCCTCGGCATGGCGGCCGAGCTCGGCGATGGAGGTGGCGAATTCCTCGGCCCCGGCCGCCACCGCCTCGACGTTGCCGGAGGTCCCGGCCGTCTGGCCGGTGGTGGCCCGGGCTTGGTCCGTGACCTGCGAGACCGCCACCGTGATCGCCGCGATATCGGCCTCGATCGCCCGCTGGCCCGCGCTCCGGCGCTGGCGGTCGAGCACCGTCCCGGTGATGTCGGTGGCGAACTTCACCACGGCGCAGGGTTTGCCGTCGGGGTCGAGCACCGGGTTGTAGGCGCCGAAGATCCACACCTCCCGACCGCCCTTGGCCACGCGGCGGAACTCGCCGGCCTGGTGGCGCCCGGCGGCCAGGTCCCGCCAGAACGCCGCGTATGCGGCGCTCGACCGCTCGGCCTCGGCGACGAAGAGGCTGTGGTGACGGCCCACCACCTCGTCGCGGGTGCGGCCCATCAGATCGAGGAAGATGTCGTTGGCCGCCGTGGCGGTCCCGTCGAGGGTGAAGTGGATCACCGCCTGCGACCGGTCGAGCGCCGCGATCTGGCCGGCCAGGTAGGCGTCGTGCTCCTTGCGGGCGCTGATGTCGGAGGCGAGCTTCACGATCCGGACGACGCGGCCGCGCCGGTCGAGCACCGGGTTGTAGGAGGCCTGGATCCAGATCGACCGGCCGTCCTTCGCGATGCGGCGAAACTCCCGGGTCTCGCACCGGCCCTCGCGCAGCCCGTGCCAGAAGGCCGCGTAGTCCGGCCCGTCCCGTTCGGCCGGCGACACCAGCAGGCCGTGATGCCGGCCCTCGAGCTCGGCCAGGGTGTAGCCGGTCAGGCCGAGGAAGCGGGCATTGGCGTCGAGGATCGTTCCGGTGGGATCGAACTCGATCCGGCCCTGCGACCGGTCGACGGCCGCGAGCAGCGCAGCGTGGCGCGAGGGGAGGAAGGACACGGCGGAGGCCTCTGCATCACCTGCCGAGGAGACTGCGCCGCGGATGTTATTGAACGATGAATGAAAAATAACCCGATCGATGAATCCCATGGAATAACAATCGGAAACCTGCCGCGTTACAAAACGTCGTCATGGCAGGTTCGTGCGTGTCGAGCCCGAATAAATATGATCTACTCCATCAGATCCACGCAGACTGCAGGGACTGACTGAAGTCGGGAACGACGTCGTGGGCGACGAGCCGCAGCGGAATCGACCGGCAAACGGGCGATCCATGCCCGGATGCGACCTGACGCCATGTCTTGCCTGATGCCATGTCTTGCCCGATGCCATATCTTGAGTGCCCGTCCGGGCGGATGCAGCCGCGATGGCCGAGTGGGCGAAACGGCCGCGCAAGACAGTTCTGCCGCCGGATCGAAAAGGCGAGGCCGCCATCGGGACGCGGCGGCTCGATGCCGGGCATCCGTTCTTGGGCCGATGTCGCGAATGCGGTGACCGGTCTTGCGACGAGCAATCTGCGGCAAAAAAACCTCATGGGAGGAAGCACCGGCTTGCCGGTGCAAGCCTGCCCGGGCCGGGTGCCGGTCCCGGCCGGTTCCCGGTGCAGGACGGGCCGGCTTCAGCCGGCTCCCGGCCTCACCCCTTGCGCTGTCCCTTCATGTAGCTGGTGATCGCCGCCTGGCAGTCCGGGGAGAGCTTGGCCTTGTTCTGGCGGAAGCAGGCCTGCACCTCGGGCCCGTCCGGCGCGAAGTTGCCGCAATAGGTCAGGTAATCGCCGGTGCAGTGCTGCTTGAGCACCGCGCGGTCGGCCATGACGGGCTGGGCCAGGGCGGCGCCGGTGGTCAGAACGAAGATCAGGGTGGAGCGCAGGAGCACGACGTCTCTCCGAAGGAACGGATGGGAGGGCGGGGCCTGACCGGGTCGGCGAGATCCTGCCCGTCACGGCCCACCGCAGGGAATGTCCAGGCCGTGCGCGGTTCTAGCAGCCTGAGGGCCACGGGCAAGCTTCCGCTGCGGAAAGGCCGAGATGACCGGCCGAGCGGAAGCCGCAACCGGCGCGGGAGCACCGGTCCTCGACTGCCGCTCGAACGGATCGATCCATCCGGCCCCGGCGCACCTCCAAGACGAGGCGGCGCCGGGACTGGACGGATCGAGCGTCTTTCTGGGCGAAGACTATGTCCGCAAGATTGCGTCCGGAGGCGGCACCCGCCTCGTCGCGAGGCGCGAGGCCGGACGGGGCCGCGAGAGGTGACCGTCCGGTTTCCGCCCGATCGCGTCGCGATGCAAAAGCCGTATCAGAGGCGGCTGAGGCGAACGCGGGCGACGCCCGACATGCCGATCGCCCGGGCGGAGGCCTGCGACAGGTCGATCACCCGGCCGCCGACGAAGGGGCCGCGGTCGTTGATGCGCACGACGACCGAGCGGCCGTTGGTCGTGTTGGTGACCCGGACCCGGCTGCCGAAGGGGAGGCGGCGATGCGCCGCCGTGAAGGCGTGCGTGTTGAAGCGCTCGCCATTTGCAGTGCGCCGGCCCTGAAATCCGGGGCCGTACCAGGAGGCACGGCCGGACTGGGCTTCGGCGGGCGTGCTGGCTTGTATCGTCACTCCGACGGCGCCCGCTGCTGCGAGGCCGATGATCGCCAGCTTTGCCTTCGAAACCATTTCGCATTCCCGTTCTTGTTGCTTGACGGGGCGCAACATAAAGCAGAACGGGGCGACATTATGGAACAGTGAAAATCAAGATATTCTATCGTATACTCAGGTCCGATGATGGCATGGATTGTTGCGGTTTACATCGGTTAACTGTTTTCGCAAGGAAGACCCGCGGCGGCTGGAGCGGCGCCCCGTGCCACGGTGCGGCCAAGGTTGGCTCGGCCGGCCGTCACGGGGTGCGCCCCGCCTCCCGCAGGGCGATGCGGATCAGGTCCGCGAGGGTGCGGGCGCCGAGCTTGCGGCGCAGCTGCGTGCAGGCATTGGCGATGGTCTTGTAGCTGAGGCTCAGCTCCTCGGCGATCGCGCCGTGCGAGCGGCCGGCGCCGAGACGGGCCAGGATCTGCCGCTCGCGCGGGGTGAGGGGCGGCATCGTGGGCGTGTCGCGCCGCAGGCGGTCGACTTCCGCGGCGAGCGACGGCGCGACGTAGGTGCCGCCATCCCGCACCCGCTCGAAGGCGAGGTGCAGCTCCGACGAGGCGGTGTCCTTGAGCACGTAGCCGGCCGCCCCGCTCTCGAGGGCGCGGGCGGCGATCTCGGGATCGTCGTGCATGCTGAAGACCAGGATGCGGGTGCCCGGCGCCACCGCGCGGATCCGGCGGATCAGCGCGAGACCGCTCAAGGACGCGCCCTGGAAGGTGAGGTCCGCCACGACGAGGTCGGGGCGGTGGCGGCGGAAGCGCCGGTAGCCGGCGGCGATGCCGGTGGCCTCGTGCACGGTGCCGACGCCGGCATCCTCCAGCACCCGGCGGCAGCCCTGCAGCACGATCGGATGGTCGTCGACGACGAGCACGTCCATGGCGTCCTCACTCCAGATAGGCCCGCGGCGCCGCCGCGGGCCCTGTCAGATCAGTTGGTCGGCTCGCCGGCCGCCACCTTGGCGGTCCAGTCGTCGAAGGCGACGATCGTCTGGCGCTGCTCGCCCAGGGATTCGATCCCCAAGGTGACGACGTCGCCGGCCTTGAGGAAGCGGGCCGGCTTCATGCCCATGCCGACGCCGGGCGGCGTGCCGGTGGTGATGACGTCGCCGGGCTCGAGCAGCATGAAGTGCGACAGGTAGGAGACGATCTGCCGGCAATCGAAGATCATCGTGCGGGTCGAGCCGGTCTGCATCCGCTCGCCGTTCACGTCGAGCCACATGCCGAGGTTCTGCACGTCGGCGATCTCGTCCGGGGTGACGAGCCAGGGGCCGAGGGGGCCGAAGGTCGGGCAGCCCTTGCCCTTGGTCCAGGTGCCGCCGCGCTCGAGCTGGAACTCGCGCTCCGACACGTCGTGGCAGACGCAGTAGCCCGCGACGTAATCCAGCGCCTCGTTGGCGTGGACATAAGAGGCGCGCTTGCCGATCACGATGGCGAGCTCGACCTCCCAGTCGGTCTTGGCCGAGCCCTTGGGCAGGATCACGTCGTCGGTCGGGCCGACGATGCAGGACGGCGCCTTGTTGAACAGGATCGGCTCGGCGGGAATCGGCGAGCCGGTCTCGGCGGCGTGGTCGGCATAGTTGAGGCCGATGGCGATGAAGTTGCGCACGTGGCCGACGCAAGGCCCGAGCCGCGTGCCGGCCGGCACCTCCGGCAGGGTCGCCGGATCGATCGCCCGGAGGTTCGCCAGGGTGTCGGCGGCGAGGGTGGGGCCGGCAATGTCGCGGATCACGCCCGACAGGTCGCGGATCGTGCCGTTCCCGTCGACGAGGCCCGGCTTCTCCGCCCCGCTCTCGCCCCAGCGCACAAGCTTCATTGGTCGTCTCCGAGAAAGGTCCTTGCGGGCCGGGACATTGGCGCCGGCGCCGGCCGGCCGCAACCCGGGTGGAGCGTCCGAGAGGGCGTTGCGCCCGTTGCAGTTTCGTCACATCTGTGGCGAAACCGTGCCGACGGGGTGAGCGAGGCGGGCCGAAGATCGTCTTCCGTCTGCATCGTGGAGTGCGATCTATATTTTCATGACATGAAGAAATGCTTGATGACTGCATGAATCATCGATTCTCATCGATAATTCGGCACACCGACTTGACCATGCGGAAGCCCGCGACCGGGATTGCCTGCCTGCTGCCCGCCGTCGCATCATTCCGCCCAAGCTGTGGGCGTCCAGGGAAGCCACGCGGCACGGAAATCTTGGGGTTCGGGGTAACGTCATGACGGGTTCGAGGAGGGCGGCGCTGCTCGCCGGCGCATCGATGCTGCTACTGGCCGGCGCGACCGGCGCGGCGCAGGCGGGGGCGTTCGGCCTGCGCGAGCAGAGCGCCCAGGCGATGGGGCTGGCCTTCGCGGGTGCCGCCGCCGGCTCCGGCGGCCTGTCGTCGATGTTCTGGAACCCGGCCGTGGTCACGATGAAGCCGGGCTGGAACTCGGACTTCAACGCCACCCTGGTGATGCCCCAGGCCACCATCACGCCCACCACCGGCACCTTCCCGCCGCTGATCGGCCTCGGCGATTCGGGCGATATCGGCCAGGCGGCGGTGCTGCCGGCGACCTACTCGAACTACCAGCTCAGCGACCGGCTGTTCATCGGCCTGTCCGGCGCGGCGCCGTTCGGCCTCATCACCAAGCCGAACTCGGTCTGGGCCGGCCAGACCTACAGCCGCTCGTCGAAGGTCTTCTCGCTCAACTTCAACCCGGTGATCGGCTACAAGGTGAACGACTGGCTGTCGATCGCCGCCGGCCCGGTGCTCGAATACTTCAAGCTGACCCTGCGCCAGGCCACCGGCATCACCCCCGGCGCGAACACGGCCTTCGTCAAGGGCGACGACTGGGGCTGGGGCTTCACCGCCGGTGTCGTGGCGCGGCTCTCCGAGCGCACCACTCTCGGCGTCGGCTACCGCTCCTCGATCCACCACCAGCTCGAAGGCTCGGCCTTCGGCATCGGCCAGATCCGCGCGAGCCTGAACACCCCCGAGAAGGTCTCGGTCGGCCTGACCCAGGCGATCACCCAGGACTTCCGCCTGAATTTCGGCTTCGAGTGGGACAACTGGACCCGGCTCGGCTCGCCGGCGATCGTCTCGCTGGCGCTCGGCCGGCCGGTGACGGCCCTGCCGCTGAACTACAAGAACGGGTTCTACTACTCGGTCGGCGCCGAGTACGACTTCACCCCGCAATGGACCGGCCGCCTCGGCTTCGCCTACGAGCAGTCGCCGATCGACCTCTCGAACCGCTCGACCCGCCTGCCCGACGGCGACCGCTACTTCGCCTCGGTCGGCGCGAGCTACCGCTACAGCGAGAAGATCCAGTTCGACGTCTCCTACCAGCACCTGTTCTCGGTCGGCGGCCGCAACCGGATCGCGATCGTGCCGGGCGAGCCGCTCTACACCCCGCCGCTCGCCCTGCTGGGCAACGTGGAGGCCAGCGCCGACATCGTCTCGGTCGGCCTGAAGTACCGCTGGGACAACCCGCCGGCTCCGGCGCCGATCCCGGTTCCGCTGGTGCGCAAGTACTGAGAGCCTGTTCGAGCAGAATGAATTGAAAAAAACTGAGAGGAATCAGGAGATATCCTACCCTTTTACCTCATCCTGAGGTGGAAGGATGGGATATTCCATGATCCCTTTCAGCTTTGATCAGACCGATCCGCTCAAACAGACTCTGAGGAGCTCCCTTCGAGGGGCAACGGACTGTTCCTTTAGAGCGCTCC
The DNA here is from genome assembly GCF_016804325.1 of Methylobacterium aquaticum. Lineage (NCBI taxonomy): Bacteria > Pseudomonadati > Pseudomonadota > Alphaproteobacteria > Hyphomicrobiales > Methylobacteriaceae > Methylobacterium > Methylobacterium aquaticum. Next base: position 1,498,953 of record NZ_CP043627.1, on the reverse strand, counting down.
ACGATTGCCTCGCCAATCGTGGAGCGCTCTCAGTCTTTGTGCGCGCTGCATTATCTGCGCCGAACCGGGATGCGCTTCGTCGGAAGACGCTCTGGATGGCGTTTCCTCGCTGCACGTTATTCCGGGGCACGCGACGCACTCGGAATGACGTTGCGCACGGATTTCCCAATGCCGAGCGGTCCGGCAGCGTCGTCGGCACCCGACGGGCGACCATGACGACCCTCCCGCCGACCCCCATCCCCGACAATCGCAAGCTCGTCACCAACGAAACCGCCAAGCTGTTCGCGAACAATCTCCACCGGGCATCGACCGCGTGTTTCACGGTCGGTGCAGCCACGCCTATGATCGGCTGGCTCTTCGGAGCGAGTGGACTGAACCAGGTGCCGTAACGGCTTCCGGGATTTCCCCGTTTCCGTGGTCCTTGCTCACTTTGCGGGGATGGCGGTGGACTGACCCAGGCCGATGATGGGTTGACCCACCTTCCCCATCGCCGGTGGCCTGGACACGCCCCCGAGCTCGTGGATGGTCTTGGCGATGTGGTCGGCGCGCTTGGCGAGCGCCTTTGTCGGCCCGGTCCCGATGCAGGTACCGGGAGGGAGGGTGGCTCGGGTTCCACCCTGAAAAAGAACCGTCGCGATGCGCAACGCGACGGTTGGCGGATCATTCTGCGCCCGAGCCACCCTCGCGCGATCTTCGATTCCCCCTACCCCTTGCCCATACGGGAGAGGGGATTCTGCGTCCGATTCGACGGTGGCCCCGGATAGCCCTGCCGCAGAGAGGGGGAGGGTGGCGTGTCGGATCCCCGAGACCAACGGCAAGGGGCCCGCAGGGGGGCCCTCGCTCATCTCGGGGATCCCGTTCAGTGCGACAGGATCCGCGACAGGAAGGTCTGGGCGCGCTCGCTCCGGGGTGAGCCGAAGAACTCCTCCTTCTGCGCGTCCTCGACGATCTCGCCCTTGTCCATGAAGATTACCCGGTGGGCGACCTTGCGGGCAAAGCCCATCTCGTGGGTCACCACCATCATGGTCATGCCCTCGCGGGCCAATTCGACCATCACGTCCAGCACCTCGCCGACCATCTCGGGATCGAGCGCCGAGGTCGGCTCGTCGAACAGCATCACGATCGGGTTCATGGCGAGCGCCCGGGCGATCGCCACGCGCTGCTGCTGGCCGCCGGAGAGCTGGCCCGGGAACTTGTGGGCATGGGCCTTGAGGCCGACCCGCTCCAGCAGCGCCAGGCCCTTGGCCTGCGCCTCGTCCTTGCTCCGCCCGAGCACCTTGCGCTGGGCGAGGCTCAGGTTGTCGGTGATCGACAGGTGCGGAAACAGCTCGAAATGCTGGAACACCATGCCGACCCGCGAGCGGAGCTTGGGCAGGTTGGTCTTCTTGTCGGCGATCCGGGTGCCGTCGACGGTGATCTGGCCCTTCTGGAACGGCTCGAGGGCGTTGACGCACTTGATGAGCGTCGACTTGCCGGAGCCCGAGGGACCGCAGACCACCACCACCTCGCCCTTGGTGACGGAGGTGGTGCAGTTCGTCAGCACCTGGAAGTCGCCGTACCACTTCGAGACGTTGTCGATGGCGATCATCGGCCCGGTGGTGGCCGCCACCGGGGGCTGCCCGGTGAGCAGGGAGCCGACGGGGCCGGTGCCCGGCGCCGCGTCGGACGCGGCCTGCGGCTCCGAGACGGGGCTGACGGGCGGCATCGCGGAGGAGGTCATGGCGCGGATCCTATCGGATGATGGCGACCCGGCGCTGCAGTCGGCGCACCAGGAGCGAGGCGATGAAGCAGACGGCAAAGTAGACGACGGCCGCGAACAGGTACATCTCGACCAGGCGCCCGTCGCGCTGGGCGATCTTGGAGGCGGCGCCGAGGAAGTCGGTGATCGACAGGACGTAGACCAGCGAGGTGTCCTGGAACAGCACGATGGTCTGGGTCAGCAGCACCGGCAGCATGTTGCGGAAGGCCTGGGGCAGGATGACGTTGCCCATCGACTGCCAGTAGGTGAGGCCGAGCGCCGAGGCCGCCGCACCCTGTCCCTTCGGGATCGACTGGATGCCCGCCCGCATGATCTCGGAGAAATAGGCCGCCTCGAACAGCGTGAAGGTGATGAGCGAGGACGAGAAGGCGCCGACCTGGATCGGCCGCTCGGATCCGGTGACCCACTGCCCGATATACGGCACCAGGAAGTAGAACCAGAAGATCACCAGCACCAGCGGCAGCGAGCGCATGAAGTTGACGTAGACCTTGGCGATCTGCGGCAGCACCGGCAGGCCCGAGAGCCGCATCATGGCGATCAGCGTGCCGAGGATCACGCCGCCGACCGCGGCGAGCGCGGTCAGGGTCAGCGTGAAGACCATCCCGTCGAGGAACAGGTAGCGCCACGAATTCAGGATGACGCCGAAATCGAAATTCGAGAACATCGCGAGGACCCTGCCCGAAGCGTTGAAGGATCAGCGGCCCGGCACCGCGACGCGGCGCTCGATCACGCCGGCCACGGTCACCACCAGCAGGTTGATGACGATGTAGATCAGGGTCGCCGCCGTGAAGGCCTCGAACACCTGGAACGAGAATTCCTGCATCGCGCGGGCTCGCGCAGTCAGCTCCAGGAGGCCGATGGTCAGCGCCACCGACGTGTTCTTCAGGTTGTTGAGGAACTCGGAGGTGAGCGGCGGCAGGATGATGCGGTAGGCGTTGGGCAGCAGCACGTAGCGGTAGGTCTGGGCGGTGGTGAGCCCGAGCGCCGTGCCGGCCATGCGCTGGCCCCGCGGCAGGGCCTGGATGCCGGCCCGCACCTGCTCGGCGACGCGCGAGGCGGTGAAGAAGCCGAGGCACACCACGGCGGTGTAGAACGGCGCGTTCGGCAACTGCTTGAGCCAGGTGCCCCAGGATTCCGGCAGCACCTCCGGCAGCACGAAGTACCAGAGGAACATCTGCACGAGGAGCGGGATGTTGCGGAACAGTTCGACATAGGCGTTGCCGACCGCTTGCGCCCCGCGGCTCGGCAGGGTGCGCAGCACGCCGACGACCGAGCCGATGGCGAAGGCGATGACCCAGGCGCAGAGCGCCGTGAGGATCGTCCACATCAGGCCCGACAGCAGCATGTCGGCATAGGTGCCGTTCCCCTCGGGCGACGCCTCGAAGAAGATGCCCCAGTTCCAGTTGTAGTTCATGCCCTGTCTTCCGGGTCCGCTCGGTTCTCGGGGAGGCTTTGTGTCGGCGTCCGATGGTATACGGTTTTCCGGCCCGGGCGAGGCCGGACGCGGACGAGGCACAGGGAAAAGTGCCGAGGGGCGGACCGTCGATGGGCGCCACCCTGCCGCAGCAAGGGCGGCGCCCGGTCTCTAGATCAGTAGGCGGCCGGGTCCGGGCTGTCGCTCGGCTTGGCGAAGGCGTGCTGCAGCGCCTCGCTCATCGGCAGGTTCAGGTTGATGTCCCGCGGCGGGATCGGCTTCATGAACCACTTGTCGTAGGTGACCTTGCTCTCCGGGCTCTTGTAGAAGGCGGCGGTGGCGGCGTCCGCGACCTTCTTGAACGGCGCATCGTCCTTGCGCAGCATGATGCCGTAGGGCTCGGGCTTCGACAGGGCGTCGGTCGAGATCGCGTAGGCGGTCGGCTCCTTGGACGAGGCGGCGAGCGAGGCGAGCAGCACGTCGTCCATCACGAAGGCGGCGGCGCGGCCGGTCTCGACCATCAGGAACGCCTCGGCGTGGTCCTTGGCCGGCAGGATCGTGATGCCGAGCTTCTTGTCGGCGTTGTACTCGTTGATCTGCTTGATGTTCGTGGTGCCGGAGGTCGAGACGACGGTCTTGCCCTTCAGGTCCTCGAACTTCGTCAGGCCGCTCGACTTCTTGGCGATGAAGCGGTTGGCGGTGAGGAAGTGGGTGTTGGTGAAGGCGACCTGCTTCTGCCGCTCGACGTTGTTGGTGGTCGAGCCGCATTCGAGGTCGACGGTGCCGTTGGCGATCAGCGGGATGCGCGTCGCCGAGGTCACCGGGTTCAGCTTGACCTCGAGCTTGTCGAGCTTCAGCTCGGACTTCACCGCGTCGACGATCTTGTAGCAGATGTCCATCGCGAAGCCGACCGGCTTCTGGTTGTTGTCGAGGTAGGAGAACGGCACCGAGGAATCGCGGTAGGCCAGCGTGATCTGCCCGGTCTCCTTGATCTTCTTCAGCGTCCCGGTCAGATCCTGGGCCGAAGCGGTCCCGGCGGAGGCCGCCAGACCGGCGAGCAGGACGGGAAGCAGGCTTCTCAAACGCATTCGTGCTCTCCTATTGGGCATCGACCTAGTCCGCCACGGCGATCATCACGTCAAGGGTTAGGCTCGGGGCCGGCGCAGCCGCCGGGTGGGGCATTCTGCGCAAGACCTGACAAACCGAGGGCCGTGCCCGGCCCGCCCCTGGCAAGGCGCGGGCCAGTCGGCGCCGTTGCAGGCTGCCCCTGGCGGGACACCCGCCTCGCGGCGGAGCTGTTGCGCCCTGGCCGTGCCCGCGCGAAGGTGTTCTCGCCGGTGGCCGCCAAGCGTGCCCGGCACCCGTGACGCCCTCGCGACGACGGACCGACGAGACCGATGCAGATCGCCACGCCCTACCTGATGTTCCTCGGCGACGTGCCCGACAAGCTCGCCGCCAAGACCGCCTACGGCATCGTCGACTGGCGGCCCGAATGGTGCGTCGGGCAGTTGCGCCTGCCCGGTTGCGCCGCCGATCTCGGCATCCCGGACCTGACGATCGCGGAGGGCGTCGCCAAGGGCGCCCGCACGCTGATCGTCGGCGTGGTCAATGCCGGCGGCGTTCTGCCCGAGCACTGGATCGCCACTATCGTCCAGGCGATCGAGGCCGGGCTCGACGTGGCGAGCGGGCTCCACACCCGCCTCGGCTCGGTGCCGGCGATCGCCGAGGCCGCGTCGCGTCACGGCCGCCAGCTCCACGACGTGCGCCATTCCGACGAGCGCTTCGACACCGGCAAGGGAATCCGGCGGCCGGGCCGGCGGCTCTTGACCGTCGGCACCGACTGTTCGGTGGGCAAGAAGTACACCGTGCTGGCGCTGGAGAAGGGCATGCGGGCCCGCGGCCTCGATGCCGATTTCCGCGCCACCGGCCAGACCGGGGTGTTCATCTCCGGCCGCGGCGTCGCCATCGACGCGGTGGTGGCCGACTTCATCTCCGGCGCCGTCGAGTGGATCGCGCCCGCCGCCGATCCGCACCACTGGGACCTGATCGAGGGCCAGGGCTCGCTGTTCCATCCGAGCTTCGCCGGCGTCAGCCTCGGCCTGCTGCACGGCGCGCAAGCCGACGCCTTCGTGGTCTGCCACGAGCCGACCCGCACGACGATGCGCGGGGTCAAGCACGCCCTGCCGAGCATTCGCGAGGTGATCGATCTCACCGTGCAGCTCGGCCGCCTGACCAACCCGGAGATCCGGGCGACCGGCATCGCCATCAACACCCAGGCCCTGGAGGAAGGGGAGGCGAGGGCGCTCCTGGATAAACTTGCCGCCGAGCACGGCCTGCCGGCGACCGATCCGGTGCGGTTCGGCGTCGAGGGGCTGGTCGACCGGCTGATGGCGGAGTTCCCGGCGTGATCCGGCTCGCGACCACCATTGAGCGCTGGCCGATCGCCGGCCGCTTCACCATCTCCCGCGGCAGCCGGACCGAGGCCGTGGTGGTGACCGCCGAGGTCAGCGACGGCACCGTCACCGGCCGCGGCGAATGCGTACCCTATGCCCGCTACGGCGAGACCGTGGAGGGCGTACGCGACTTGATCGCCCGGCAGGAAGAGGCGCTGGCCGCCGGCCTGACCCGGCAGGACCTCGCCGGCCGGATGCCGGCGGGGGCGGCCCGCAACGCCCTCGACTGCGCCCTGTGGGACCTCGAGGCCAAGCGCTCGGGCACGCCCGCCCACGTGCTGGCCGGCATCCCGGCGCCGGTCCCGGTGACGACCTGCTACACGCTGAGCCTCGGCACCCCGGAGGAGATGGCGGCGGCGGCCCACATGGCGGCGTCCCGGCCGCTCCTGAAGGTGAAGCTCGGCGGGGCGGGCGATCCGGAGCGGATCGCCGCGGTGCGCCGGGGTGCGCCGAATTCACGGCTCGTTGTCGATGCCAACGAGGCGTGGTCGGCCGAGACGATGGCCGCCAACCTCGCGGCCTGCGCGGCGGCCGGCGTCGAGCTGATCGAGCAGCCCCTGCCGGCGGGCGACGACGGGCTGCTCGCGCGGATCGCGCGCCCGATCCCGATCTGCGCCGACGAGAGCCTGCACGGCGACGTCGACCTCGATGCCCTCAAGGATCGCTACGACGCGATCAACATCAAGCTCGACAAGGCCGGCGGGCTGACCGAGGCCCTGCGCCTCGCGCAGGACGCGAAGGCGCACGGCCTGTCGATCATGGTCGGCTGCATGCTCGGCACCTCGCTCGCCATGGCGCCGGCGATGCTGCTCTCGGGCTACGCCGACTTCGTCGATCTCGACGGCCCGCTGCTGCTCGCCCGCGACCGCGACCCCGGATTGAGGTTCGAGGGCAGCCTGGTCCATCCGCCGGAGCCGGCGCTCTGGGGATGACGGATTGGGGGATGAGTCGTTTTTCGGCCTGATCGGGGCGCCCGACCGAGCCCGGCGCGCTTGCGCCGGGCCGGCAAAGGATGCTCTCTGGCCGTCAGGGACCGGGCACGTGTCCCGCATCCGGGAGAGACGACAACGCCATGATCCTGGTCAGCGTGATGTATCCGGGCGGCGCCGACGCGCTGCCCTTCGACCTCGACTACTACCTCAAGCACCACATGCCCCTGGTGCGCGAGCGCTGGACCTCGATGGGCCTGGAGAAGGTCGAGGTCGTCAAGGCGAGTGGCACGCCGGACGGCAGCCCGGCCCCGTTCCAGGTGATGGCGCTCCTCACCTTCCGCTCGCTCGACGACTTCCAGAAGGCGGGCGCGGCCCACGGCAAGGAGATCTTCGGGGACATCCCGAACTTCTTCAAGGGCCAGCCGGTGGTGCAGATCAACGAGCCGCAGAGCTTCTGAGGTTCGAGGGGACCATCCGGTCGCGACACGACCGGATGGTCCCCCGCCCTTCGGCCCTGCCGCATCGTCTTCGCCGAACCGGCCTCCACGTCGTCGGAAAATCCTTCAGTCATGATCGACATCGTCAAGGTCCTGCGCGAGCAGCACCCGGATCTCGGCCCCTACGTGCTGGCGCTCCGCGAGCGGTCCGGGCTCATCGCGCCGGACGATCCCGACGCCCTCGCGCAGGAGGTGCAGGACTGGGCCGCCACCGAGGCGCCGAGCACCGCCTATAGCCGCCGCAGCGTGACCTACGTGCTGTTCCCGGGCCTGCCGGAGGAGACCCGCACCCTCGGCGTCGTCGCCTTCGGCACGGCGACGGATCTCGCCCGCTTCGCCACCCGCTGGACCTGATCCGTTCACCGGATGGGCTTTACCTGCCTCGCGCGGCGACGTCGCGCGAGGGCGGAGGATCGGCGCCCAGGCGGGCGCTCAGGGTCAATCCGAGATCGATGCAGAGCACCAGCAGGATGCCGGCGAGCAGCGCGATGACCGCCACCTGGCCGCGCGGGCTGAACCCGCCGACCACGATCGCTCGCGCCGCCGCCGGGGGCGGGGGAAGCGGGATGTCGTCGGGCTCCGGGACGGCCTCAGCCTCCGGCGCCGCCGCGATCGGGGCGAACCGGGGCCGGTAGCTGCCCACCGGGACGGTGACGCGGATCTCGAGGCCTGCCGGGTGCTGGGCATAGGTGTCGTCCAGCACCCGCCGCAGGCGGCCCGCCTCGACCCGCACGCTCGGGTCCAGGCTCGCGTCGAAATCGGGGCCGCGGCCCAGCGCCTGGGTGGCGATGGTATAGGCCTTGACGGTCGCGCCGCGCCCGGCCAACTCCTCCTCGACCACGAAGCGCAGGAAGCGCGCGAGCTTCGGCGAGCGCTGGAACGGCGGCGTGCGCAGCAGGGCCTCCAGGGTCTCGACCACGCGGTCGGCCGGTATCGCCTCCTCGGTCTCGGCCATCCCACCGCCTTCCCGACCCGGCCGAAGATCCGCTCCGGCCCCTCGTATCCCGCTGCGCAAGGCAGCCGGACCCCCAACACTCCGGCTGAGTATAGAGGCGGAAGGGTAAGATGTTAGTCCTTGTGGAGCGTCTAAGAGTCCGACGCTGGGGATAGGTGGCCTTGGCGATCGCCCGTCCGGACGGATGCCGAGGGCGCTCACGCGCCGCCGGGCGGGTGCGGCACGATGAAGAGCGGGTCGCGGGCCTCGTCGCGCATCAGCCGCGGTTGGCGATCGTCGCCATTCGGAGCGCCGAGCGGATCGGCGTGCGCAGACCGTGCGCCCGCGATGGCGCCGAGGCGCTGGTCGTCGCCACTCGGGTTGGATTCAGCCCCGGTCGGATTGCCGCGACAGCGGGCCGTCCCCCTCGAATGCCCCCCGATGGCATTCTCAGCCCGCAACGATCCAAGCCCGAACAAGCGATTCGACCCGCCTTCGGCTTGTGCCGGCGTCAGCCCCGCGGCTCGGTTGCGGCGCGGGCGGACTGGGCCATGCGAATCAGGTCCCGCGCGGTGAGTTCGTGGTGCTCGGGCGGCTCGGATTCGCCCGGCCGAAGCGTGGCATCGCGGGCCAGGACCGTGCGTTGCGTGCGCCGGGTGAACCCGGCCCGCCATGCTTGCGCCAACGCTATCATGGGTGCCCCCTCCCGTGATCGTCCAATAAAGGCTAACAAACCTTCACCGTGCGATAAAGTCTTGACAGGAGGATTGTTGCTTCTGCGGTCTTCGCCAGGGGCGCCCCGCAGCCCGCCAAGCGCTTGCTGCTGCCGCGTTATTGGCAGGATGGCGGTACGGCGCGAGTCGCAAGAATTCTGTCCTCGCCTATGCTGGCCCTGGCGCAGCGGGCGAATCGGCGGCCGAATCAGCGTGTGTCCTCGCGCAGGAGCTCGGTGTTGATGGCGAAGGCCGCCATCGCTCCCTCGGCGGCGGCCACGATCGCGAGCTGGACCCGGCGCGACGCGTCACCCGCGACGTAGAGTCCCGGTACGTTCGTTTCCTCGTAGTCGCCGGTCGGCACCGTGCCCTTGCGCGACACATCGCAGCCGAGCCGCTCGACGAGCGGGGAGGGGATGCAGGGCCCGGTGGTGAAGAACAGGGCGGCACATTCGAGCGCCGTGCCGTCCCGCAGGCGGACCCGCGCGAAGCGCCCGTCCTCGCCTTCGAGCCGGGCGACCGGGCGCTCCTCGATCCGGATGCCGTTCCGGGCGAGCCGGTCCCGCTCGGGATCGTCGAGGCCGCAGGGACCGTCGGTGAACAGGGTCAGATCGCGGCTCCAGGCGGTGAGTTCGAGAGCCAGGCCCTTGGCCGCCTCGCCCGGGCCATAGACCGCGAGCGGCCGGTCGCCGTTCTCGTAGCCGTCGCAATAGGGGCAATGATGGACGCCGTGGCCCCAGAATTCCGAGAACCCCTCGATGGCCGGCAGGTCGGTGCGCAGGCCGGTGGCGAGGATCAGCCGTCGGGCATCGGCCCGGCGCTGGTCCTCCATCACCACCCGGAAGCCGTCGGGCCTGCGCACCGCATCGACGGCCCGGCCGTCCCAGATCTCGACCGTGTCGTAGGCGGCGAGCTCCCGGCGTCCCTCGTCGCGGAGGTCGCCCGGCGGGCGGCCGTCGCGGCCGAGGAAGCCGTGCATCCGCGGCGTCACCGCGTTGCGCGGGTGGCCTGAATCGATCAGCAGCACCCGGCGCCGGCAGCGCCCGAGGATGAGCGCCGCCGACAGGCCCGCCGGTCCGCCGCCCACGATGATCACGTCCCGCATGTCGCCGTCCCGCGCTGTCACTCGCGAGTAGACGCATCGGCGGCTCGCCGGGTTCGCGGCACCGCCCACGAAAAAGGGCGCTCGCGCGCCCTTCCTCGCCATCCAGTCGATGGTGTCGCGGATCAGGCCGCGGCGGTGTTGGTGGCAATGCCCTTCTCGGTCAGCATCTGCTGCAGCTCGCCGGACTGGAACATCTCGCGGGTGATGTCGCAGCCGCCGACGAACTCGCCCTTCACGTAGACCTGCGGGATGGTCGGCCACTGCGAGAACGCCTTGATGCCCTCGCGGATCTCCATGTCCTCGAGCACGTTCACGCCCTTGAACGGCACGCCGAGGTAGTTGAGGATCTGGGCCACCTGGCCCGAGAAGCCGCACATCGGGAATTGCGGCGTGCCCTTCATGAACACGACCACGTCCTGGGACTTGATCTCGGTCTCGATGCGGCTGGTGACGTCGGTCATGGTTCTACCCCTGTGTAGGCTCTAGCTAGTGATGGTCGTTCGGGTTTTGCAAGATGGAGGCGAGGCGCAGGAGCGCCCAGTCGAGGGTGAAATCCTCGCCCACCAGCTCCTCCGGGGTGAACGGGTTCTCGTCGGGCAGCCCGACGGCCAGACGCTCACCCCAGACGGCCAGTTCCGCCGCCGCGATCTTCGTCGCGTCGCGCCAGAGGCCGTTCCAACGGATCCGCTGCCGCATCGACGGCGTGTATCGCCGGCTGGCCGTCGCGTGGAACGCGACGATCTCGGCCGGCCAGGAGCGCGTCGACTGCGCAGACGGGGTCGACAGGTACTTCAGGAGATTGACCAGCATGGCCCGGAGAGCGCCTTCCAAGGCCCTGATCTCCGACAGCCCCACGCTCTCGATCTCCTCGATGACGTTCTCCCAGTCGAGGGCGTTCGAGAGGTCCGGGCGCGCCCCGAGGGCGCGAAGGGCCGCCGCCTGCTGCTCCGCCCAGGCGACGACATCCTCGTCGTAGAGGCTCGGCTGATCCGTGCGGATCTCGTCCATGCGGCGGCCCTCGGTGTGGCTCAATCCTGCGGCACGCCGGTGGTCAGGGCAAGGGCGTGCAGCACGCCGCCCATGCGCCCCTGGAGGGCGCCGTAGACCATCTGGTGCTGCTGCACCCGCGACTTGCCCTTGAACGCCGCCGACATGACGGTAGCGGCGTAGTGGTCGCCGTCGCCGGCGAGGTCGCGGATTTCGATCGTGGCGTCGGGCAGGGCCTCCTTGATCATCGCCTCGATCTCGCGGGCATCCATCGGCATCGGGGTCGTCTCCTACTCGGGATTGGATTGCGGCGAAGGCATCCAGGACAAGTGAGCCTGCTCGCTCCCACCCGCAACCTCATCCTGAGGTGCCGGCGATCGAAGATCGCTGAGCCTCGAAGGAGGGCTCCAGGAATCGCCGAGGCTTCTGGAGCCCTCCTTCGAGGTCAGTCCATCGCCGATGGACTGACACCTCAGGATGAGGTCGCGGGTGGGACGGCTCGTACGAGGCGCTCGGACGGACGTCAGGCCGCGTCGGCGGAAGGACCGGCCATGTAGCCCGGCAGCCAGCCCTCGTGCGCCTTGCGCAAGGCGTCGAGGCTGACGATTTCGTCACCGGGCAGGGTCAGCGAATCGGCGCCGGTGACGCCGATCACCGCCGCGTCGATCCCTTGCGCGCTGGCGCTGTAGAGCAGGTCGGCGACCGCGTCGGGCTCCACCGCCAGGAGGTAGCGGCCCTGGTCCTCGCCGAACAGGTAGGCGTGGCAGGCCACCGGCAGCGGGCATTCGGGCAGCACCGCGCCGATATTGCCGGCGAGCGCCATCTCGGCCACCGCGACAGCCAGGCCGCCATCGGAGAGGTCGTGGACGGTGTCGACGATGCCTGCGGTGATGAGCCCGCGCACGAAGTCGCCGTTGCGCTTCTCGGCGGCGAGGTCGACCGGGGGCGGCGCCCCCTCCTCGCGGCCGCAGACCGTGGCGAGATAGGCCGACTGCCCGAGCCAGCCCTTGGTGGCGCCGATCAGCACCAGGGCGTCGCCGTCGCGCTTGAACGCCACCGTGGCGATCCGGTTCACGTCGTCGACCACCCCGACGCCGCCGATCGACGGGGTCGGCAGGATGCCGACGCCCTCGGTCTCGTTGTAGAGCGAGACGTTGCCGGACACGACCGGGAAGTCGAGGGCGCGGCAGGCCTCGCCGATGCCCTGGATGCAGCCGACGAACTGGCCCATCACCTCCGGCTTCTCCGGGTTGCCGAAGTTGAGGTTGTCGGTGATGGCCAGCGGCCGGCCGCCCACCGCCGTGATGTTGCGCCAGGCCTCGGCCACCGCCTGCTTGCCGCCCTCGACCGGATCGGCCTCGCAGTAGCGGGGGTCACGTCGGTGGTGAGCGCCAGGCCCTTCGGCCCGTCCTCGACCCGCACCACCGCGGCGTCGCCGCCAGGCTTCTCGACGGTGTTGCCGAGGATGTAGTGGTCGTACTGCTCGTAGACCCAGCGCTTCGAGCACAGGTCCGGCGAGCCGACAAGCTTGGTGAGCGCGTCGACGTTGCGCATCGGCGCGGCCACGTCCTCCGCCTTGATCTCCGGCTGGTAGGCGTTCTGGCGGTGCGGCCGGTCGTAGAGTGGCGCCTCGTCGCCGAGTTCCTTGATCGGCAGGTCGGCGACCGTCTCGCCGCCATGCTTGATGACGAAGCGGAGCGTGTCGGTGGTGTGGCCGATGATCGCGAAGTCGAGGCCCCACTTCACGAAGATGGCTTGCGCCTCCGCCTCCATGCCGGGCTTGAGCACCATGAGCATGCGCTCCTGGCTCTCCGACAGCATCATCTCGTAGGCGGTCATGCCGGGCTCGCGGGTCGGCACCGCGTCGAGGTTGAGTTCCACCCCGAGATTGCCCTTGGCGCCCATCTCGACCGCCGAGCAGGTCAGGCCCGCCGCGCCCATGTCCTGGATCGCGATCACCGCGCCCGACTGCATCAGCTCCAGGCAGGCCTCGAGCAGGAGCTTCTCGGCGAAGGGGTCGCCGACCTGCACGGTCGGGCGCTTCTCCTCCGAGGAGGCGTCGAAGGCGGCCGACGCCATGGTGGCGCCGTGGATGCCGTCGCGGCCGGTCTTCGAGCCGAGATAGACGATCGGGTTACCCACACCCGTGGCCGCCGCGTAGAAGATCGCGTCGGTCTTCGCCAGGCCCACCGCCATGGCGTTGACCAGGATGTTGCCGTCGTAGCGGGTGTGGAAGCCGACCGCGCCGCCGACCGTCGGCACGCCGAAGGAATTGCCGTAGCCGCCGATGCCCGCGACCACGCCCGAGACGAGGTGCGGCGTGCGCGGATGGTCCGGCGAGCCGAAGCGGAGCGCGTTCAGCGCCGCGATCGGCCGCGCGCCCATGGTGAAGACGTCGCGCAGGATGCCGCCGACCCCGGTACCCGCGCCCTGGTAGGGCTCGATGAAGCTCGGGTGGTTGTGGCTCTCCATCTTGAACACGCAGGCGAGGCCGTCGCCGATGTCGATGACGCCGGCATTCTCGCCCGGGCCCTGGATCACCCACGGCGCCTTGGTCGGCAGCGTCTTCAGGTGGAGGCGCGAGGACTTGTACGAGCAGTGCTCGTTCCACATCGCCGAGACGATGCCGAGCTCGGTGATGGTCGGCTCGCGCCCGATCAGCCCGACGAAGCGCTGGTACTCGTCCTCGGTCAGGCCGTGCTGGCGCACGAGCTCGGGCGTGATGGAGACGTCGTTGCGGATCATGCGGCATCCTCTCGCCGGTCGGGCGGCCCTGCTGCCCGTGCGCTTACTGCCTGAGGGGCCCGAAAGGCAACTCGCCAGAAGAGCGTCAGGCAGGAGAGCATCGGGCAGGAGGACGTCAGGCCGCTTGTACCGCCGCGGCTGCATGGCGCCGCCGGCTGCGGCGCCGGCCGAGATAGAGAAGGAGCCCCGTCACCCCGAAGAGCGGCATGGCGAGTGCCGCCAGCATGAAGGCGATCCAGCCGACCGGCCCGAAGAATTTTCCCTCGTGCAGGGCCAGCATGCTGCCGGCGAGCCGCGCGCCCCAGGCCCGCTCGGCATAGAGGTCGCGGGAGGCCAGCGTGCCGTCGGGCCGGAAGCGCCACTCGTCCCGGGCCTGGAAATGGGCGGCGTCGGCTGCGACCGCGCGGATGCGGACCGTCTCGCCCTCGCGGGCGGGCGCCAGGGAGGCGGTGGCGTAGTGGCCGTTCGTCGCCGCCGCGAAGGCCGCGAAGGCGGGATCGAGGGGGACGGGTGCGCCCTCCTTCTTCGTCATGGTCCGGGCCTGCGCGGCGGCGGGCGGCCGGCCGGTGAGCAGGGTGGTCGCGCCGTCGCGGTACCAGCCGTAGGACCACCACAGGCCGGTCAGCGCCATCACCAGGTAGAGCACCAGCACCCAGGTGCCGACGACTGCGTGCAGCGACCAGTACAACGCCCGGCCGCGGCGGTTGAGCGCCGGCTTCAGCCAGATCCGCCAGTCGCGCCGGCCCTTCGGCCAGCGCAGGTAGAGGCCCGACAGGGCCAGATAAACCAGCGCCAGCGCCGAGGCGCCGGTGATCGTGCGGCCCCAGCCGTCGCCGTCGCCGGGGAGCAGCAGCCAGCGGTGCAGCCGCCGCACCGTCTCGAAGAACCCTTCGCCCCGCGCCGGCCCGAGGACCCGCCCGTCGTAAGGGTCGACATAGGTCTCGGTGCCGCGCCCCGGTCCGTCGGCGAGGCGGACCTGCGCCGCCCGGTCCGGGGCGCCGTTCAGGATCATCAGCGTGACGCGCTTGCCCGGCGCCTCGTCCTTGAGCCGGGCGACCAGCGCATCCGGCGTCAGGCGCGGTCCCTCCCGGGCCGGAACGGTGACGATGCCGGGGCTCATGAGCCCCGTGACCTCCTCCTCGACGCTGAGGATGCCCCCCGTCACCCCGACCAGCATCAGCACGAGGCCGGCGGTCAGGCCGAGGAGCCAGTGGAGCTGGAACAGAGCGTTCCTCACCGGCAGGAGCCCGTATCGGGTGGGACGACGGTCGTCGCGAGCACCGGGCCGGGTAGAATCATGGATCGTATTCCCGCGTCGCACGCCGTGCCGAGCGCTCACCGCCGCAAGATCGCCGGCCGATATCCCTCGTCGTGCCGACGCTTATGGCCCGAACGAAGACCGTGTCAACGATTCAAGTCCGGAACGCGGCGTCATCATGATTATAATGATTCCAGCCTGAGGGCGTCTACAAGGTCATTCGCGCGTGAATACTGAGCAATCGAGTGAATCTCACCTGTAAAATGCGGATGAGGGCGAGCGGGCGCAGTTTCTCCTTGACGGCTCTCTCCTCCGCGCCGGACTCTCCCGTTTGGCAACGCGACGCCGGACTTCGAGCCAGAGACGATCGCGGCCGAGAGGAGAGGAAGCATGACGTCCATCCGCGAGGCGCTGCGTGGCGCCGTCATCGCCGTGTCCCTATGCGGCCCGTCCGCGATCCTGGCGCTCCCCGGCCCGGCCGCCGCACAGGAGGCGGCCAAGCAGGAGGTCGTGAAGATCGCCTTCATCGATCCGCTCTCCGGCGGCGGCGCGCCGACCGGCGAGGCCGGCCTGCGCCATTTCCAGTACATGGCCGAGGTGCTGAACGCCCGCCAGAAGCAGTTCCGCTTCGAGGTGCTGGCCTATGACAACAAGGTCAACCCGCAGGAGACCCTGATCGCCGCCCAGAAGGGCATCGATGCCGGCGCCCGGGTGCTGGTGCAGGGCAACGGCTCCTCGGCGGCGGCCGCGCTCACCGATTTCGTCGCCAAGCACAACGAGCGCAACCCGAGCCGCCAGGTCATCTACATCAATTACTCCGCCGTCGATCCGTCGCTGACCAACGAGAAGTGCAATTTCTGGCATTTCCGCTTCGATGCCAATTCGGACATCAAGATGGAGGCGCTGACGAACTTCATGAAGACGCGGCCCGAGATCAAGAAGGTCTACCTGATCAACCAGGATTACTCGTTCGGCCAGTCGGTGCGCCAGCAGGCCCGGGCGATGCTGAAGGCGAAGCGGCCCGACATCGAGATCGTCGGCGACGAGGTGACGCCGTTGCAGAAGGTCAACGACTTCGCGCCCTACGTCACCAAGATCCGCGCCTCCGGGGCGGATTCGGTCATCACCGGCAACTGGGCGCAGGACATCAACCTGCTGCTCAAGGCCGCCGCGGAGGCGGGGCTCCAGGCGAGCTTCTACACCTACTATGCCGGCGGCACCGGCGCGCCCACCGTGGTGCGCCAGACCGGCCTCGCCCACCGGGTGTTCGAGGTCAAGCAGGGCGGCGCCAACGAGGGCGACGCCGCGACCCAGGAGTTCGAGGCCGCGTTCCGGGCCCGCACCGGCATCGGCTCGACCTATCCGCGCGCCTTCAACGCGATGAACGCCCTGTTGATCGCCATGCAGGAGGCCGGCTCGTCCGAGGCGCGCAAGGTGGCCGCGAGGCTCGAACAGGTCCGCATCAAGCCGTATGTCGGCAGCGAGGGTTTCGTGCGGCCCGACGACCACCAGTATTTCCAGACGATGTTCGTCTCGTCCTTCGGCCCGATGGAGCCCGGCATGCGCTTCGACGAGGAGGGCACCGGCTGGGGCTGGAAGAAGGCCGGCGAGGTCCAGACCAAGGATACGCTGCTGCCGACCACGTGCAAGATGGAGCGGCCGAGCTGATCGACGGCTGAGCCCCTTACGGGGCCCGGTCCGCCTCCAAGAGGGCATCCAGGAAAGCGTCGAGCATGGCGGCCGCGAAGGCCTCCATGTTGCCGGCGCGGTCGCTGGCGCCGGTCTCCAGGGTCCGCCGGAGCGTCACCGGACCGACGACGGCGAGGCAGGTATGGCCCGCCGCATCGCCGTAGCGGTTGCCGCCCGGTCCCGCGGCGCCGGTCTCGCACAGCCCCCAGACCGCGCCGTGACGCTCCCGCACCAGGGTCGCCGCACGCTCGGCGTAGGGTTCGCTCGCGCTACGCAGGCCTTCCATCCCGGCCGCGTCGAGGCCGATCAGGGCCTCGCGGGCCTGGGCGGTGTAGATCACCGCGCCGCCGAGATAATAGGCCGAGGCGCCCGGCACCGCGAGCAGGGCCGCGGAGACGAGGCCGCCAGCGGAGGACTCGGCCACCGCGACGGTCTCCCGCCGGGCGGTGAGCCGGGCGGCGATACGGCCGGCCCTGTCAAACAACTCGCGCAAGCAGCGTCCTCCTGCCGAAGGGGAAACCTATCCGGTCGGGCCCTACTCCGCCAGCGCGCCGTCGTCGTCGGCGCCGTTCGGGGCCAGTCGCACCCAGGCGTCGAGGGCCTTGCCGATTCCGAGGCCGACGAGGCCCACGAAGCTCAGCGACAGCGCGATATGGAGGAAAAGGGACGCATCAGACATCATACTCACCCGACATGAAAGGTTTCGAGGAGAACCGCGGAGGCTATGCGCCTCCCGGTCCCGGTTCACGGGCTCCCTGTGGCTGGGGACGAGGCCGGAGGGCTCCGACCTACGAGGTCCGGCGGCGCCGGCTTTCGGGATGGGGCCATCCCGGTTGGAAGAGGTGTCGCACCGCCTTTGGGCGGAACGATGGTCCCGATGTGGCGGGACACGCACCCTGGTGGACGATGCCCCGGCCGTCCCGGACGGGCGGTGTGCTCCCGCACCTTGACGGAAGCCCGGGCCGGAGCACCGGAAGCGGGCCGGATCGTCATGCCGCCTCCGCGAGCACGCGCTCGGCCAGCGCCAGGCCGCTCAGGTAAGCGAATTCCACCCGGGGCCCGAGGCAGCCGTCGCCGGCAAAGCCGAGGCCGGCATCCGGCGCGAACAGGCAGGCTTCGCCGACCGCCCGCTCGACCGCGGCATAGCGCCAGCGATGGGCGGCACGGTGGCGGATCTCGCCGAGCGGAACGATGGCCCGGAGGGCCGTGGCCAGCCGTTCGGCGACATCGTCCGCCCCGCATTCGAGGTTGGCCCGCGACCAGGCCGGCGAGGCATGGGCCACGATCGTCCCGCTGCCGTCGCGCCCCGGCTTGTCCCCGTTCCCGGCGATCCAGGCGATCGCCGCCGTGGGATCCCGGTCCTCGCGGAAAGGTCCACCGGGCAGGGGAGGGCCGTCATGCGCCAGCATCAGGGTCCAGCACGCGGCATAGGCCACCTCCGCCAAACCGGGCAGGGCCTGGCCCGCGCCGTCGAGGAGCGCGAGGCTCTGGGGCGACGGGCAGGTCAGGAGCACGGCCGAGAACGCCGCGCCGTCCGAGAGCGCGGTGCCGTCGGCTTCCGCCAGGCGCCAGTCCCGCCCGTCCCGTACCAGGCGACCGACCGCACGGCCGCAACGGACGTCGAGGCCGTCGAGGAGGTCCCGCACGGGCGCGGCCATGCCGGGCGTGCCGATATGCCTGTCCGCTCCGCCCCAGGGCGCCGCGACGCCTCGCGCCGTCCAGTCGTCCACTCGCGCGATGAAGCGCGGGTCGCGGGCGGTGAAATATTGGGCACCGTGGTCGAAGCGCAAACCGTCCGGGCCGCGCCGCGTCGCCATCCGGCCGCCGGGCGCTCGGCCCTTGTCGAGCACGGTGACCCGCCGTCCCGCCTCGTACAGCCGGCGCGCCGCCGCGGCACCGGCGATGCCCGCCCCGATGATCGCGATGGTCCCGTCCCGACTCAATCCCGTCGCTCCCGCCCTTCCGACCGCGCTCTCGATCGGTCGCAGCGTCAACTCGCAATAATTCGCGTTGGTGCCAATCAATCGCGCGAAATCTCTCGCGTCAGGTGCGGAACTTTTCGCCGCCGGCTTGAGGCCTCGAACTTGCAGGCTTAAGGCCGCGCTTCGTCTTCAAGTCCGGGATTGCCGATCCGTGCCGAACCTCGAAACCGTCGTCAGCGAGATCGCCGACGAGATGCGCCAGCGGACCGATCGCGGCGAGGTGGCGCGCTACATCCCGGAACTCGCCCGGGTCGATCCCGGCCATTTCGGCCTCGCGGTGATCGGCGCCGACGGAACGGTGGCGGCGGCGGGCGATTGCGACGTGCCGTTCTCGATCCAGAGCATCTCGAAGGTCTTCACCCTGACGCTGGCGCTCGGCATGGTCGGCGACAAGCTGTGGCGGCGGGTCGGGCGCGAGCCCTCGGGCAGCCCGTTCAACTCGGTCGTGCAGCTCGAATACGAGCGCGGCATCCCCCGCAACCCGTTCATCAATGCCGGCGCCATCGCCGTCACCGACCTGATCCTGTCGGGCCACCAGCCGCGCGAAGCCCTGGGCGAGATCCTGCGCTTCATGCAGTACCTGGCGCAGGACGGCACCATCACCATCGACGAGGCGGTGGCGGCGTCCGAGCAGCGCACCGGATTCCGCAACGTGGCGCTCGCCAACTACATGAAGTCGTTCGGGGTGATCGACAATCCGGTCGAGTACACGCTTGGGGTCTATTTCCACCACTGCGCCATCAGCATGACCTGCCGGCAGCTCGCGGTGGCGGGCCGGTTCCTCGCCCATTCCGGGCGCGATCCCAGCACCGGCCTGTCGGTGGTGCAGGCCGAGCGGGCCAAGCGCATCAACGCCGTCATGCTGACCTGCGGCCATTACGACGGCTCGGGCGAGTTCGCCTACCGGGTCGGCCTGCCGGGCAAGAGCGGCGTCGGCGGCGGCATTCTGGCGGTGGCGCCGGGGAAGGCCTCGATCGCCGTCTGGGCGCCGGGGCTCGACGCCGCCGGCAATTCCCATCTCGGGCGCATCGCCCTGGAGCGGCTGACGAAGCGCCTCGGCTGGTCGATCTTCGGCGAGTAGGTTGTATCCTAGGCAAACATTGCGCTTGATGCTGGGGGCAGCATGAACTTTCAACAAATTCTGAGCTTTTCTCGATTAAAGGCGGTTTCTGCGCAGTACTTGATTTCTGAAGTCATCGCGTTGTCTAATGATTGTATATTTGGGCAAGATAAGGCCGATCCCGTGCTTTTAAGTTTCATGAACGAATTTTTGAGCAGCGAATACATATATAATTCGGACGGCTCAGATGCCATTTTTTATATATTTTCTGGAGTCGAAGAAATATTCGATTATTTTGATTTGAGGGCATTTATATATAATATATCGAGAAATTTTGGAAAATTTTCAGAAAGTAATTTTGCTTTAATGTATTGTGATTTGGCGGTAAATGCATTATCGAAAGGAGATTGCCTCGATTTGTTTGATAAATTATTGATTTTAGCCACTGAAAAACATCAAATAATTGCGATAAATGTTGGATTTGAGAATTTGATGAAGATAAACCGCGATAATTTTGGCATTGAGTGTGCAGTATTAGAAGGCCGTTTAAATCAGAAAATTGATGAAATTTTTCGCGATTCTAAATAAATGGTCCCCAGTAACGCCGGGGACCGTTCGAGCGACTCAGGGCGACGGAGTGAGAACACCGACGCAATCTCCCATCAATGATCCGCGTGATAGGGCGCTACGGCTTGCGCGCGCGCTCCTCGCGGATCGCCTCGTCGTGGTAGCCGCCGCTGGCCGGCATGATCGCCGGGCCGCGCTCCCGCGCCGCCGGTGCGGGCATCGTCCAGTCGTTGCGGCCGCCGCGTCTGCGGCCGCCGGCCGGGAAAGCGTAGATCGTCGCGGTGGTGCGCGGTGCGGTGGTGCTCATCGAGGGGCCTCCCGTGAGGGCCGTCGCGTCGCCGCTGCGGCCTCTGAGATCGTAACGGAGTGTGCCCGGGGAATGCGCGGGCTGACTACGGAAAAATCAGTGATTGGCTATAATTCGTGCATGCCTGCGCTTGCGTCGGGGCACGACTTGGCGGGTGTGGCGCGTGGTTGGGCGTCATGGCGCCCTGGCGCGCAACCGGGCAGTGAAGTCCGTCGCCGGTGACGGATGAGTGCCGCAGGGGCGTCCCTTCGGGCCCGAGCGGTCGGCAACGCCTCGTTCCGACGATCGTTCCGCCCTCGACGACGGTTTGGCACGGGACCTGCTAGCGTAGGGATGCCGCTGGCGGGTGATGGGCGCCACGAGGAATCACGGGCTCCATCGGAACCTGATAGAGAGACGCGAGATGACCAAATACAAGCTCGAGTATATTTGGCTCGATGGTTACACCCCGACCCCGAACCTTCGCGGCAAGACCCAGATCAAGGCTTTCGACAGCTTCCCGACCCTCGAGCAGCTTCCGCTCTGGGCTTCGACGGCAGCTCGACCCAGCAGGCCGAGGGCAGCTCGTCGGATTGCGTGCTGAAGCCCGTCCGCCACTTCCCCGACCCGGCCCGCACCAACGGCGTCCTGGTCCTGTGCGAAGTCATGATGCCGGACGGCGTCACCCCGCACCCGTCGAACAAGCGCGCCACCATCCTGGACGACGAGGGCGCCTGGTTCGGCTTCGAGCAGGAATACTTCTTCTACAAGAACGGCCGCCCGCTCGGCTTCCCCGAGACCGGCTACCCGGCGCCGCAGGGCCCGTACTACACCGGCGTCGGCTACTCGAACGTCGGCTCGGTCGCCCGCCAGATCGTCGAGGAGCATCTCGACCTCTGCCTCGCCGCCGGCATCAACCACGAGGGCATCAACGCCGAGGTGGCGAAGGGCCAGTGGGAGTTCCAGATCTTCGGGAAGGGCTCCAAGCGGGCCGCCGACGAGATGTGGATGGCGCGCTACCTAATGCAGCGCCTCTGCGAGAAGTACGAGATCGACATCGAGTACCACTGCAAGCCGCTCGGCGACACCGACTGGAACGGCTCGGGCATGCACGCCAACTTTTCGACCTCGTACATGCGCGAAGTCGGCGGCAAGGCGTATTTCGAGAAGCTGATGTCGGCCTTCGGCGATGCCCGTGAGGACCACATCGCCGTCTACGGCCCGGACAACCACATGCGGCTGACCGGCAAGCACGAGACCGCCTCGATCCACACCTTCAGCTGGGGCGTGGCCGACCGCGGCGCCTCGATCCGCGTGCCCCACAGCTTCGTCAACAACGGCTACAAGGGCTACCTCGAGGATCGCCGCCCGAACTCGATGGGCGACCCCTACCAGATTGCCTCGCAGATCCTGAAGACCATCTCGACCGTCCCGACCGAGGTCTCGGCCGCGGCCTGAGCCTCCTCGAGACCGGTAAGAGAGTGAGCGGCGCGGGCCTTCGAGGCCCGCGCCGTTTTTTCGTGATGCGCCCAGCATGGGCGCGTTCTCGAGGGTGGACGTACCTCCGTGAGCTGGCCACGGCGAACGAAGTGACGCGCAACTAGGGCGACCGACCGTGGGGAGGACGCGTGGAGCGCACCTGAGGGCCGACGAACGAGAACCGGATAGAAGGCGCGGCCGAGCAGGAACGGAACCTGCTGTCCGCTGGGAGATCTCGCCTCATGCCTGGAAGGGTGACGGCGTCGAGCCGGAGCGAGACGTCAGCCGAGGTCGCCGTAGGGGGCGGTCTGCTCGGGGCGATCGGAGCCGGCAGCCTGCGTCATCAAACACCTTCCCCGCCCGAAACGAGCGTCTCGGAGGTGTCCGCAGACAGCCTGACCGCTCTCGTCCAAAGCCATCTGGGGCGCGATCCGTTCTCGGGCCAGGCCTTCGTGTCACGCGGCCGGACGGGCCGTCCGATTATGGTGTTGTGGTGGGGCGGCCAAGGGCTGCGCCTGTTCGCCGAGCGCCTGGAGACGGGCTGCTACGTCTGGCCGGCCCCCCCGGTACCGCGCCGGCGCTGACGCCGGCCCAGATCGCCATGCGGCTGAAGGCAATCAACTAGCGCGCGCCGCTGTACATCGTCGGACCGGCGATCGCGGGCTCCAGGCGGCAGGCAGCTCGAACGTCGCCATCGAGGCGCTGGAGGTCGACGAGGACGAGCGCCAAGCCCGAGCAGAGATCGTATTCAGGTCAGCGGCCGCAGAGGCGCCGCGGTCGCACCGAGCCAACCCGAGAACGTCGAGGTTGCCAGTTCGACACCGGCGCGGGCTTAGATCTCGGCTCTGCCCGAGATCCGGAAGCCCTATCGCCGAGCGTCCCGCGATCTGGCTTCTTCGGGAGCATTGCGGTAGATGTATGAGAATGGGGAAGGCCGCAGGAATGATTTACAAGTCCGGAACATGATGGATGAATTCTATCGGCGCAACCGAGTAGTGGTTATCAGGTAAATCACCATATCATTGACAATATCTCAAAGGAGATACCGAAATTGTTAAAATATAATATTGATCTCGTAGGAGAATCTAAGATCGCAGGCTGGGTCTGCGATGTATCGGATCCACAGCGATGCTTGACTGTTGAGGCTGTTTCTCATTCAGGCCAGTCCGCGCGCGCGCCGGCAAACGAGTTCCGGCAAGATCTTCTTGAGGCCGGCCTCGGCGACGGTGCGCATGCGTTCAATCTTGATCTGAGTGGGTGGCATAGCGAGTCCGGTGACGTCACCGTTAGGGTTTTCGAGACGCAGGATGTGCTCGGTATTGTGCAGATAGTTCTGAGCGGCCCTGCTGGACCAGTCATCAATGAAGAGCCTTCCCGCTGGCGATGGCACATCGATAGAGTCGATTCCCTCGCCGTGATCGGGTGGGTACAAGATACTCACCGTCCTTATACCACGGTGTTGCTGCGAGCTACGGGCGACAACGGCAAGACGGTCCCGGTGATCGCGAATAAGTACCGCGCTGATCTCAAGGAAGCAGAGGTTGGGAACGGGCATCACGGCTTCGAGGTGAATCTTGCGCTCATCGGCGCGATGAAGTCAATCAAGCTCTATGTTGCCGAGACGGGTGAAGCGCTTACTGCCGACCCGATCTCGATCGACCCCATAGAAATTATCAAGCGCGGAGGCATCTCAGATAAAATGAAAACTCAGATCCAATTTAAGATATCTGAAATAAGGGCATTATTAAATAACATAGAATCTCGTGGTGGTATAATAGATATGCCATAATTAGGATATTTATGTGCAGTAAATCTGCATCGATTTCGAAACACAGGAACATAAATTACCATGTCTAATCACATCATTCTCCAGCCGGCCGACCCCATCCACGACCCTGAAGGATTGATATCAAAGTATATTCAATTTGAAAGCTTTCGACTGGTCCGCGACCATCACATAAATGATATGAATGGGCCATTGCAAGATCGCCTTAAAGTATTGATGTGGTATCTTATTGACTATCAATCGCATCGCGAAAATCAGGGAACCAGCTTTGAGCTTCCATTGTCTCAAAAACAAGTAAGTTTTCTCAATGCCCCGATGCCGCTGGCTGGATTTTCTCCTGCGGTGACGGTTGCGCTCTACAATTTCGTGATGCGCCAATTGCCTAGTCATATTGATCTGCAAAACAAGAACGTTCTGTTGGAGGCGATTTATTGGTGGTGCGTGGAAAGGGCGCCAAAATCCAAACTGCAGCTATCCCTCGTAACCAAAGAACAGGTCGATTTATTGCAGGCTCCTAGTAATACAGCGCATAAATTATTTCCTTTCAATCAATTCATGGATATGCAATTCGAGAGAGATAAGGAAAGTATCGAATTAGACAAGAATAAGGCCTCCGACCGGGCGGCTTATTTGTGTTATTTGATATTGCAAAGCTATACCAACACCAGCCTAAGGCGATTTCTTCCGAGTGGGGCAGTCCGTCAGCTGCTTCGGGAGCGGCCGGATGGCTCGGCGATATTCGATGACGTGATCGGTGCCATAGCGCTACCGGCTGGATCGACGTCCGCGCAAGCCGTCGAGATCCGTCGACAGGGCGAAACCCTCGCCCGGCACCTGCTTGGGACTGAAGCGGCCCGAACGGCAAGACTGGCTGATCCACATGGTTCCCGAGAGCAAAGGGACCATGGGGAATTCCTGCGTCAACGCTATAAATTTGCCCGGCAGGCCCTGGAGCCTGGTGCCGCCTTGATCGGCCCCCTTCTACAGACCTCCGGTCTCGGCCAAGCGACTCGCCTATCGTACGAAATCCTGGCCGCCGCCGAGGAAATATACCCGACCGCTCTTCCATTCGGCTTAGACAATCCAGCTCCAATCGGCTTCGCTTCAGAAGTCGCGATTGCCCCCTTCACCGGTCCACGCGAAATCAATCTGATACATCTCAACGCCGAGTCGATCCCACTCGTCTTCGCTTTCGAGCAGAACGAGATTACTTCCGACAGTTATAATATTGGATATTTTTTCTGGGAGCTCAATAAGATCCCCAAGTGTCATTATCTGGCGCTAGAACTGCTCGACGAGATATGGGTATCGTCTGAGTACAACCGTGAGATCTATGCACGCTACACCGGCAAGCCGGTTGTAAACGTCGGCATGGCCGTCGAGGCCCTACCGGAAGTGGCTCCCGTGGCACTCGATGATCTTGGTTTGGACGGTGATGAGACTGTATTCCTGACGACCTTCGACTCGTTCTCTTTCATCGAACGGAAGAATCCACTCGCAGCAATCGAAGCCTTTCGCCTTGCCTTCCCTGCAGGCACAGAGAAAGTATGCCTAATTATCAAGACGCAGAACCGGACCCGTATCGGCGATCCGCATCAGTTGTCGATTTGGCGAAAGATTGATGAACATGCGAAGAATGATTCTAGGATTGTCATACTGGACGAGACTCTAAAATATCGAGACCTGTTAGCGCTCAAAAAGGCCTGCGATTGTTATGTCTCTCTGCATCGGTCAGAAGGATGGGGCTTTGGACTTATTGAGGCCATGCAGCTTGAGCGACCAGTCATAGCAACCGCCCATGGTGGAAACATGGATTTTTGCAACGATCAAACAGCCTATTTGATTGATTATGATCTTGTCGGCGTTCAAAAAGACGAGTACATTTTCGTTGAAAGGGGCAGCGTCTGGGCCGATGCCAATTTGCAGCAGGCGGCCATCGCGATGCAAACCGTCGCTGCCGATCGCGATGCAGCTCGCGCCAAAGGAGAGCAAGCGGCTCGCTTCGTCAAGGCGCACTTCAGCGTCACTGCCATCGCGCAGCGATACGCTGCCCGACTTCGGGAGATCAGGGCCGCCCACTTGCCTGGCAGGTGAGAGGCCAAGTGATGCGCATGCTGTCTCACATGAATTGAGATTGGACGGATCGGGCCAATGCTCACTTTGCGTGGACAAGACGGGTTGGCTCGGGCTGATGATGGCCTGACCCATCCTCCCCTGTGGTAGGGGGCATGGGTAATCCGCTTCTCTATGCCGCTGCATTGAACCGCTCACGTCGTCAGGCCCCCGGCTTTGCCGGGGGCCTTTTATTTATAATTTAGCTATCTGAAATATATAGCTTGCCAATCTCGCCAGTGGCTCGATTCAAGAAACCACTGGCAGATAGCGTCATATATTTTATCCAATAATACTATCGTCCGTAGATGTCTTCGATTCTGATAATATCGTCTTCTCCTGTATAGCTACCAACCTGTACTTCGATTAGCTCAAGCGGGATCTTGCCCGGATTAGCCAACCTGTGCACGCTACCGATCGGTAGGTAGATCGCTTCGTTTTCGTGCACGAGCGTAACAGCCTGATCGACCGTGACCTCAGCGGTGCCGCGGACCACCACCCAATGTTCGGCCCGATGGTAGTGCTTCTGCAGCGACAGCCGCCCGCCCGGCTTCACGGTGATCCGCTTCACCTGAAAGCGTGCCCCGACGTCGATGCGCTGGTAGGAGCCCCAGGGCCTGTACATCAGCCGATGGGCATCCGCCTCTGGCTCGCCCCGCCGCCGCAGGGTTTCGACCAAGCCCTTCACCTCTGCCCCGGCGCTCCGGCTTGTCACCAAAACCGCGTCGTCCGTTGTCACCACAACCACGTCGTCGAGACCTACCACCGTGGTTAGGATCTCGCCGGAGGCATGGACCAGGCTGTTGCGAGTGTCCCTCACCGCGACCCGGCCACGCAGAGCGTTGCCGTCAGCGTCCCGGTCCAGAATCTCCCACAAAGCTCCCCAGGTGCCGATGTCCGACCACGGGAAACTCACCGGCAGCACGCCGGCCCGTCTGGTCCGCTCCATGACGGCGTAGTCGATCGAGATCTGCGGTGCCCGCTCGAACGCCGCCTCATCCAGACGCACGAAGTCGAGGTCTCGGACCGCGGACTCGAGCGCGGCTCGAGCTGCCTCCAGTACCGCCGGCGCGTGGATCTCGAGTTCTTCCAGCATCACATCGGCGCGGAACATGAAGTATCCGCCGTTCCAAAGCGCACCCTCGGCGATCAGGCCAGCGGCGCGGTCGGCATTGGGTTTCTCGATGAAGCTGACGATGGCGCGGGCACCGGCTTCTCCGGCCGCGCCGGCCAGAGGGGCGCCGGGCTGGATATAGCCGTAAGCTGTCGAAGGATGAGCGGGCGCGATGCCGAGGGTCATGATGTGCCCGGCCCTGGCTCCGACCTGAGCGGCACGGGCGGCCTGCACGAAGGCGGCATCATCTCCGATCGCGTGGTCGGCCGGCAGGATCAGCACCAAGGCTTCAGGATCGTGGGCGGCGGCGTGGAGGGCAGCGACGGCGACGGCGGCGGCGGAGTCGCGCCGGCATGGCTCCAGCAGGATGTCGGCTGCGATTCCGCCCTGGGCGAGCTGCTCGGCGACAAGGAAGCGGGCATCGTTGGCGGTGATGACGGCCAGTCGCGCGAAGATGGCATCGCCGAGCCGCGCGGCGGCGGTCTGGAACGACGAGCGTTCCGCGTCGGCCAGCGGGATGAACTGCTTGGGGAAGCTTTCACGGGAAGCCGGCCACAGTCGCGTCCCGGATCCTCCGCACAGTATTACAGGGTGGATCTTGCTTGCAGTGGTCATTTATTTGTCCTATTTGTGTTTATCACGAGGTTTTTATTGAACTACCGGATTGTGCGCATCGACCCGGGGGTTCTAGCGCAGGGGCCCGTCGACCGCCAGGATCATCTCTTCAGCCTGGCCCGCGACACCGGGCTCGCGCCTGCCACCAGTTCCTGCGAGTTCGAGGAGACCCGCCCCGGTTCCCATCCTCTGCCGATACCCGCTCGACAACGCTGTCCACCTCCTCGTCCGGGAGCCGAAGCTGATGAGCCGCGCCGCGCAGGGCGACGAGGGGTAGCGGCTCGAACGCGCAGGTGTTTCGGCTATCTCGGGCATGGCACGGGCGATCCCGAGCAACGGCTCCCCGCCGGCCTGTCGGCGGCTGACTTCTCCTCGTAGAGAGCCTGCGATCGCATCTGGTTCTGTGCACCCGCTTCCAACTCCGACAGAGTGCGCGCGGGCGCGCAAGGTGGGACGAATGCGCGAGGAGACGCGCACCGCAGGCGATGCCGACCCGGGTCTGCGCCGCGCCAAGCCGTTGCGTTCGCCGGGCGCGCGGTGCGAGGAGGGGCATGAGTGCTTCGGCGAGGGTTCGGCGTCGACAGGCCGGGTTACGGCATTGGAACCGCCGCACCTCGATGGGGAGACTGCCTGTGATTAGGCGTGGAATAAGGACCCCGTTTCCGGGGTGATCGGCGTCCAAACGGGACCCCCAGGATACTTCATCCAGACTGCCTCCCGCATTCGGAACGGGAGGCTCGCGGAGGATGTTGGTCGTGGAGACGGTCGCGAAGATCCGCCGCGCGTACTTCGTGCAGCATAAGCCGATCAAGCAGATCTGCCGGGAGCTGAAGCTCTCCCGCAAGGTCGTCAGGAAGGTGATCCGCTCGGAGGCAACTGCCTT
This sequence comes from Methylobacterium aquaticum, assembly GCF_016804325.1. Lineage (NCBI taxonomy): Bacteria > Pseudomonadati > Pseudomonadota > Alphaproteobacteria > Hyphomicrobiales > Methylobacteriaceae > Methylobacterium > Methylobacterium aquaticum. Next base: position 1,470,583 of record NZ_CP043627.1, on the reverse strand, counting down.
CCGCTACACCCGCAGCGTCCAGCCTGCACCCAAGCTCGGGCCCTGGCGCGACGAGCTCGACCGGATGCTGGCGGCCAATACGGGGAAGCCGGCGCGGGAGCGGCTGACGCTGACCCGTATCTTCGAGGCGCTGCGGGGGCTCGGCTACGAGGGCGGCTATGATGCCGTCCGCCGCTACGCCAAGACGTGGAAGCGCCAGCAGGCCAGCGTGACGGCTCCCGCCTTCGTGCCACTCGCCTTCGCCCCGGGTGAGGCCTACCAGTTCGACTGGAGCCACGAGATCGTGCTGATCGCCGGCGTCACCACGACGGTCAAGGTCGCCCACGTCCGGCTCTGCCACTCGCGCATGCTGTTCGTGCGGGCCTATCCGCGCGAGAGCCAGGAGATGGTCTTCGACGCCCACGACCGGGCGTTCGCCTTCTTCCGCGGCACCTGCCAGCGGGGCATCTACGACAACATGAAGACCGCGGTCGAGACGATCTTCGTCGGGCGCGAGCGCGCCTACAACCGCCGCTTCCTGCAGATGTGCTCGCACTACCTCGTCGAGCCCGTGGCCTGCACGCCCGCGTCAGGCTGGGAGAAGGGGCAGGTCGAGAACCAGGTCGGGCTGGTGCGCGAGCGCCTGTTCACCCCGCGCGTCCGGGTGAGAAGCTACGACGAGCTCAACGCCCTGCTGCTCGACGGGGTCGTCGCCTACGCCAAGGCCCACCCGCATCCCGAGCAGCGCGAACTGACGATCTGGCAGGCCTTCGAAGCCGAACGGGGAGCCCTGGTCCCCTACGCCGGACGCTTCGACGGCTTCCACGCCGTCCCGGCGGCCGTGTCCTCGACCTGCCTGGTGCGCTTCGACAACAACAAGTACTCGGTCATGGCCTCGGCCATCGGTCGCCCGGTCGAGGTGCGCGCCTATGCCGAGCGCATCGAGATCCGCCAGGACGGACGCGTCGTCGCCGAGCACCCGCGGGCCTTCGGACGCGGCCAGACGGTGTTCGACCCCTGGCACTACGTCCCCGTGCTCGCCCGCAAGCCCGGCGCGCTGCGCAACGGCGCACCGTTCAAGGACTGGGTCCTGCCCGCCGCCCTCGAACGGATCCGCCGCAAGCTCGCCGGCAGCGCCGACGGCGACCGCCAGATGGTCGAGATCCTCACCGCCGTGCTCGGCGACGGCCTCTCCGCGGTCGAAGCGGCCAGCGCCGAGGCACTGCGCGAGGGCGTGCACTCGGCCGACGTGGTGCTCAACATCCTGGCCCGCCAGCGGGAGCCGCCCGCGCCCGTCTCGCTGCTGACGCCCGAGAGCCTGCGGCTGCGCCACGAGCCGGTCGCCGACTGTGCCCGCTACGACAGCCTGAGGAGAGCCCCATGATGGAACGTCAGCAGATCCTCGCCACCATGGGCGAGCTGAAGCTGTTCGGGATGAAGGCGGCCTACGACGAGATCATCAAGGTCGCCCTCAAGCGCAGCCACGAACCGCAGCAGATCGTCGGCGACCTGTTGCAGGCCGAGATCAGCGAGAAGCAGGCGCGCTCGATCCGCTACCAGATGACGATTGCCAAGCTGCCCCTGGCCAAGGACCTCGCCGAGTTCGCCTTTGCCGGGACGCCGATCAACGAAGGTCTGGTGCGCGACCTCTGCGGCGGCGAGTTCCTGGCCCACCAGCGCAACGTCGTGCTGGTGGGCGGCACCGGCACGGGCAAGACGCACCTGGCCATCGCGGTCGCCCGGTCGTGCATCCGGGACGGGGCGCGGGCCCGGTTCTACAACGTGGTCGACCTCGTCAACCGGCTCGAGGCCGAGGCGCGAGCCGGCCGGCAGGGCCGCATCGCCGACCACCTCGCCCGGCCCGACCTGGTGGTGCTGGACGAACTCGGCTACCTGCCGTTCGCGCAGTCGGGCGGTCAGCTGCTGTTCCACCTGATCAGCCGGCTCTACGAGACCACCTCGATCGTGGTGACGACCAACCTGGCGTTCGGGGAGTGGCCGAGCGTGTTTGCCGGCGACGCCAAGATGACGACGGCACTGCTCGATCGGCTGACCCACCACTGCGAGATCGTCGAGACCGGCAACGAGAGCTGGCGCTTCAAGAACCGGGCGTGAGGGCGGCCTGTGCGCGGCTCATCCTGGCCCCCTGCTCAGCCCGGCTGCGCCACCCCGACCCGCTTCGCCGGGCTGAGCAGGGGCGTCGCGCATGCTCAACAAGGGGGCCCGATTGGACGCCGATCAGGGGTCCCGTTCCGATGCCGTTTGACAACTGCCCGGCCCGAGCCCGACACGCCTGACATTCCGGACATCCTGATGACCGTGGCCGGAACTCAGCGCTCGGGCCGCACGCGGCTGAGGACGATGCGCAGGCGTCGAGCCTCGCCATGGCTCGGGCATTCGTCGTCAACGGCGGGACGCTCGGCATCGGTACGCTGGACCGCGTCGCCAACGGGACGAATGCCGCCCAGAGCCAGCTTCTGGACGCGATCCGGATCACCGGCGGCACCGTGGATCGAAGGCGGCGGGATCGCTCAGGTAGCCGGCGGGGGCCGAGCGATCAACACTTCTGGCGAAACACTCGCTCTGGGCGCGGTTACGGTTGACCGTCTTCCGGGCGCTGCGCCATGCCAGCAGCCGGCGTGGCTCGCCCTGGCGGCGCACGAAATCGGCACCCGCGAGAGTGGCGGCAAGGCGAGCAAGCCGATGTTGGTCCGCTGCTTCACCGATGCCGGCTTCTCCGGGGTCAAGGACAGGGCCTCGGACCAGCGAGGCACGCCCGGGGAGGCTGGAGGAGGTCAATGCCAGGATCGCCGACGCGCTCGAGCACCTGGCGGCGCGGAAGCGGCCGCCCACTCGATTCGGGCGTACGCATCGCTGACCCTAACCCACCGCGCCGCCGGTCCGTCAGCTGACGGATATTCCAGGACCCGAGACCCCGCCTTCAGCCCCGCCAGCCGCCGCCGAGCAGGATTTTTCCGCACGTCGAACGCGACAATGACGTGGCTCGCTTCACCGCCGCCTGCGCTCAGCGTGAAACTTGTATCGCTCCAGGACGTTGGACTCTCACGATGATGGGGTACCTCATGAACGCGTCCTGGAAAACGATCTCTCAGATTGCCGCGGAAAAAGGCATCGACCTCAAGGCGGCGCAGGACCTGGTAGAAGCATCCAACTGCCCGAAGGTGTTCGGATTGCACGGCACCGCCTACCTGATTTGATCCATCGAATGAGAGAAAGCTCGCCCGGCTCGCGCCGTGGCGAGCTTTTCTGCACTGGGAGCTACCCGCAGGGTGATGTCACCCGCGTGCACCTTTCCACCATCAGCGTAGTTGACATATATCTCACGTCGTTATCCAATTTATGTGCAGTCTGCCTATTTAAGCGTCGACGTGGTAGGCGCGTTAGATACTGCACGAGAGGTTTCGATGTCGAACGTCAAGCCTTGTTATCGCATCAGCATTCGTCCGGATCCGCGCGATCGAACGCAGTTCCTATGGACGATCTACGGTATCGATTCGATGTTTTGGGAGGAGTCGTCTGTCGCATTCTCTTCAGTCGAGCACGCTCTTAGTGCCGGGAATGAACGCATGTCAGAACTGATGCATTGATGTCGTTTTATTATATGCTGCATTCTACCTGATTCGAGTCTGAAGATACGCGTCGCTCGAGCGCCCACTTATTCGGCCGTGTCACCTTCGAACGGCGACGAGGGAGCTGAACCGTCCAGCAGCCGGTCCGAGCTTCGTGGTGCTACGGCACCCTTTGTGCTCTGCAGCGTCGGCCGGGAGGCGAATAACCCCAACGCTCGATATTGATCTATTCATTACCGAAAAATTTGTTAGGCTTGGCTACAAAGTGCCTGATGCTGGAGCAAATATTGGACTGACCGCCTTGCTCTTCGTGAAAGCTGGCGCATCGCAGGTTGTCGCCTTCGAGCCAGTTCCTGCCTTTGCTGAGCGCGTTCGCGCCATTCAATGTCCCTTGATCCAATGTGATCAGCAGGCCCTCTCGTCTAAATGGGGGAGGCAACGCTATATCTATCTCTCGCGCACAATCAGGGATCTACTTCATATTATGATACGATAGCGATGTCCCCGCAAGTCTACGGCCACGAAAGACAATTCATAAACGTCAAGACGATGCCGGTGGACGACGTGAATCTAGAAATCGATATATGGAAAATTGATATTGAGGGCGCGGAGATTGATGCCATCGACGGAGCGAGTCGGCATTTGGAAGAATTTCCACCAAATTAATTATCGCCGAGCTATATGGCGACAAATACGAAAAGTTCTTTTCGAGAATCAACCATAAGTATAAATTTGCGTATCGAGCCTCCATCAGAATGGACGACTATAGTCTGTGTCTGATCGACCACTCTGATTATGACAAACAAGCGGAAATGTTGCACGCGTTCGCAATGACTTTGTATTTTTGCAGACATCAATCGATGATATTGCGATCGACAAGTAAAAAATCGACACTGAATACTGAGTAATTTATCGAGAATTGCTTACTCGAAGCGTGGTGTGCGGATTGATCTCGGGAAGAGTGATTATTTGCGCTGCGTTGATTTATTATCTGAGGCGCTCCGTGGTGGGCGAAGCCGGGCCGCTTGCATGAGCGCCCGGTTTCATTTTCCAACCTGAGATTTCGAGCTTATCTCGGCTTCTCCGCGGGCTGCCTAGTCAGGCCGGCGAAGGCGTCGATTCGACAGGCCCCGGCCCAAATAAGTCTGGTCGACGCAGTTGGAGGGCTTGGGCGAGAACCAAGGTCTTCATGTCTCGCAGCTTGCCTTCGCTCATGAGCCTGGCCAGGTCGCCAAGGCTCACCTCCTCGACGACCATTTGCTCGCCTTCATGCGCGAGGCCTCCTCCGGCTCCGGTGCGCGCCGCCGACGTGTACGGCGCGAGGTAGAGCCAGATCCGCTCGGACGACACGGTCGGCATCGCATAGGCGTGCACGACAGGTTCGAGCTCGACCAGCCGGACACCGGCTTCCTCGAACGCCTCCTCGATCGCTGTCGCGTCGGGGGTCTTCCCGTCGAGACCGCCCGCGGGGACTTCTGGAAGAAGCTCCGGGTCACCCCAGTACAAGGGCCCAACGCGCTCCTGCCGGACGAGGAGCACGCAGCGGCGCTCCGCATCATAGGGCAGCACCGCGGCTGCCTCGCCATGGTGTTCGAGTGCCCTGTCGATGGCTCGCCCATCTGGCAGGCGGATGGTGGCGATCCCAAAGGTGTTCCAGCCTTGGTGGATCACACGAAGCCGAAAGGTGTCCGTCTCTGTCATGTCACGCTCGCTTGATGTTCGATCCCGCAGGTCGACGACCGCCATCACCCGCTCCAGATCCTCGGTGGTGAGGCTGCATGACCGCTCTCGGTGCCGATGTCGATCGGTTGCACGATGATCACGAGGGAAGCACCTATGGCCTTGAGATAGCTCACGATATCCTGAAGATTGCGGCGGGATCGGCTGAGGCGATCGATGTATGTGACGCCAGGGGCGTCGCCTTTGCCGTTGAGATCCAGGACGTGGCCAGCTCGGCGCTGCCAGTGACTGCGGCTCCGGTGACCTTCCCGACGCGACCGACGCCGCATTCGGCGGCAGTGAGGGCAGCGAGTCAGAGGGAACGGTCCCGGCCGGTGGTGCTGACGCCCGTCGTCTATGATAAGGCGGGGCAGGGATGCTCGCATGCGCTGTGAGTCCGAGAACCGGCATATCCCGATCGAGACGTTATTGCATTCTTCCACTGGCGGGGACTTATGAGCAGTTTAAAATTTGGAACCTCCGGACTGCGCGGCCTCGTAACGGATCTCGTAGGACAGCCTAGTTTCGCCTACGCTGCTGCGTTCTTCGCCTCTGTCGGCAAAGAGGCGGGGGCCAGCCGAGAGGTCGTGATCGGGCATGACCTGCGCAACAGCAGCCCGGAGATCGCCGCAACCGTTGCCATGGCGGCGGCCGCGGCCGGGCTCACGGCGATCCACTGCGGCCCGCTGCCCACGCCAGCCCTCGCCCTCGAAGCGCGGCGGCGTGGAAGCTGCGCCGTTATGGTCACCGGCAGCCATATACCGGAGGATCGCAACGGGTTGAAGTTCTACCGCGCCGATGGCGAGATCACCAAAGCCGACGAAGCCGCCATCCTCGCAGCGCTCGGCGAGGTCGCGACAGGCGCCCCGCTTCCTTCGAATATCCCAGATGTCCCGGCCAATCAGGAACCGGATGCGATCGCGCGGTATCGTCGTCGCTACCTCGATGCTATCAAGGCAGACGCGCTGTCCGGTCAGAAGATTGCTGTTTACCAGCAAAGTTCCGTCGCTCGCGACCTGCTGATCGATGTTCTCGCCGGTTTCGGGGCCAGCGCCGTACCGATCGGCCGATCCGAATCCTTCGTTCCGATCGATACCGAGGCCCATCGACCCGAAGACGTCGCATTCATCCGCGATGTCATGGCATCGGGTGACTTCGACGCGCTCGTGACGACCGACGGCGATGCGGATCGGCCTCTGATCGCAGATGGCACCGGTCGCATCGTGCGAGGGGATGTTCTGGGGCTCATCACAGCCCGCTATCTGGGTGCCGACACCGTCGTCGTGCCCGTGACGGCCGGCTCCGCGATCGAGCGGGCAGGTGGCTTTCAGCGAGTCTGGCGCACCAAGGTCGGCTCTCCCTTCGTGATCACCGGCATGGAGCAGGCCGCGAGGGATGGTGCGAAGGTCGTCTGCGGTTTCGAGGCAAATGGTGGGTTCCTGCTCGGGTCAGATTGTCCGATCGGCGACAAGGTCCTCCCGGCATTGCCGACGCGCGATGCGGTACTGCCGATACTGGCAACTCTGGCTGCAATGCGGGAGGCCGCGATGCCGCTGGCTGATCTGGTCGTCGCTCTCGATGTCGGCGAGACCGCGAGCAATCGCCTCCCCAACGTCGCCGCGGAGCGGAGCGGCGCTTTCCTCCGGCAACTCACGGACGAAGCGTTCCGTCGGGATTTCCTTCGCCCCGTCGGAGTGCCGCAAGCCGTCGACGAGCAGGACGGGGTCAGGATCGGACTCGAAGGCGAGAGGACGATCCACTTCCGGGCGTCGGGCAACGCGCCTGAACTGCGTTGCTACGCGGAGGCGAAATCTGCGGAGGCAGCCGAGAGCCTGGTCCGTTGGGGCCTCTCGGCGGCAGCAGCGGTGATGGACGGGAACGCGGAGTAGCATCGCCTCGGCCTTCTTCCGCTATCACGATTCGTCCTCAACGGGACAACCGCAGCCGTGCGCGAACAGCTGGCTCTGCTCGCGCACGGTCCAGACACCCGCAATGCGAAACACGTGCACGTCGCTGACAATACGAGTTGGCGGAGCCTGGAACGGGTCTTTGGAAAAATGCCTCGAAGCGACCCGAAGTCGTGTCGCGGATCGGGCTGGACCTCATGCCCGGTCCGCTCAGGATGCCCGGCGCCGCTCCGGCAACGGTTCCTGGTCCCATCTCTGCTCCAACTCGCGCCGCTCGCGCGCCAGGGTCGAGGCCGCCAACGCGGTCAGCCGGCGGGAGAGCCCGAAGGGCCTTGTGATCGCTTAAGGCCACGTCGCCCGCGAGATGCACCCGGCAGGCCTGCTGTCGCTCGCCGTGTCCCTGCTGGGCCGAGTCGCGGTCCGAGAGCCACATTGCCGGCCGGTGTCCGGCCATCACCTCGCCGGCCACGGCAGCAGACCGGCCCGGGGCGGCGTGATGCACCACCGCGTGCTCGCGGACGAATACATAGTGCCAACTGTCGGGCCCTCTGGGGTTGTTCCGGATGGGGTTCTTGCTCGTTCTGCATGCATAGCGGTGGAGCGGTGCGGGCCAATGATGCGTCGGGAGCGCCAGCCTGCGGTTGCAAAACGCAGGTGCTGGCCTGAATTGCGGCGCCTGATTCTGTTTGGCTTCTATCGAGCCTCTCGCTCTACATACGAAAGAAGTGAATATCTCCCGGCAAAGCCGGGGCTTTATGATGTGAGCCGCTCAAAGCGGCATGAGGAGAACGCTAACGCGGTCCTGGGTTGCTGAGCCACCTGACAGTGGCGCTCAGCGCCAGAGGTGCAACCGCTCCAAGCGCTCCTCTTCCTGCTCCTGCTGCTTGATGTAAGCCCGGATCGTTGCCTCGTCTCGACCTACTGTAGAGACATAGAAGCCCCTGGCCCAGAAGTGCTGACCCACAAAATTCCGCTTGCGCTCGCCATACACCCTGGCGACGTGGATGGCACTCTTGCCTTTGATGAAGCCGACGACCTGGGAGACGGCATATCTGGGTGGGATCGCGATCATCATATGCACGTGGTCGCGCATCATGTGTCCTTCCTCGATCCTGCTTTCTTTTTGCTGAGCCAGAGTGCGAAAGACAGCGCCGAGGTGCTGACGCAACTCACCGTAGAGCATCTTTCGTCGTCGTTTGGGGATGAAGACGATGTGATATTTGTAATCCCACTTTGAGTGGCTTATAAACTGGGAATAGTTCATCGTTGAAATTTCCGTTGTGTGCTTGGCGGCTTACAAAGGGAAGCTTCTTCGATGGACACTCCAGGAAACGTCAAACTGCTACTGCCACCCCGGCAAGGCCGGGGTTTTCCTATTTTTAATAAGTAACAGCGCGCGTATAATAGATTTCTATAGGACAAGTATAGGCGAACTTGAACATCAAGATCATCTGATAATATTACAAATAGAAAAATTAATTAAACATAATACATCTTTGTGAAATATCATTGAGAGAAGGGCCGTTGAGTGGGAATTCCTACCTGGCCAGCGCGCTTCGACCACTCCGACGAGTGCCCGTTGGGTGATCCGCGGCTGAAGATTGGATAGGTCGTATTCGCGCGCAGCCGCGGAGTGCCGGCCGGCTCGAGTTCATCGATCTCACCCCGACACCACCAGGGACGTGAAGACCGCGCTCGCCGTGCCGGACACGGCGCCTGGCCGCGTGTGCCGGCTGAATGCGATAGTCCACACGGGAGAAGGGGAGGCGCGCTACACATTCAGCCGGACATCCCTGCCACGAAGAGGACAGGCGCGCGACTTTCGAAGGGAGAAACGCTCGAGTCGCGATGTTCGAACGCGATGGTCCGGAAGGGAGAGATCGAGCCGGCAGCGCGTTGCCCCCACCGCTGTCACCCGCCATGATCCACCGCGAAGCCGCCCGGCCCGGACCGGGTGCCGCCGGAGGAAACATTCGTGACCCGCGTGCTCTACGAACTCGCCGCCGCCGATCCGGACCGGCGCTTCAGCCCGTTCTGCTGGCGCATCCGCCTCGCCCTGGAGCACAAGGGCCTCGCCTTCGAGGGCCGGCCGTGGCGTTTCACCGAGACCGGGGCGCTCGCCTTCTCGGGGTCGGACAAGGTGCCGGTGCTGGTCGAGGACGGGCGCCCGATCGCAGATTCCTCGGTCATCGCCGCCCACCTGGAGGCCGCCCATCCGGACCGGCCGTCGCTGTTCGGCGGGCCAGCCGGGCTGGCGCTGACGCGGTTCCACGTCGCCTGGACCGATGGGGTGCTGCACCCGGCGCTGGTGCCGCTCCTCCTCCTCGACATCCACCGCCACCTCGGCGAGGCCGACCAGGCCTATTTCCGCCGCAGCCGCGAGGCCCGGTTCGGCAAGCCGCTGGAGGCGGTCTGCCCCGACCGGGAAGCGCAGCTCGCGACCCTGCGAAAGACCCTGGCGCCGGTGCGCGCGGTGCTGCGGGCGCAACCGTTCCTCGGCGGCGATGCCCGCTCTACGCCGACTACGCGGTGATGGGCGCCTTCCTGTGGGCCCATGGCGTCAGCGCGCTCGACCTCCTCGAAGCCGACGATCCGGTCGAGAATTGGCGCCGGCGAATGCTGGAGCGGCTGGGGGAGGGGTCGCGGGCGCTGACCTTCGGCTGACGCGAACTGCCTGTGGACCCCGGTCCCGGACGCGGATCGGGGCGCCTCCAGGCGTGTTACGAGTCTCGGCATCGCAGGGAGCCGAGATGACGATCAGCGTCGAGATGGGGGTGGCGAGCGGCCGGCCGGCCGCCCTCGACCTGGAGGAGCTGCTGGCGACGCGCTTGCTGGTCCAGGGCAATTCCGGCTCGGGCAAGTCGCACCTCCTGCGCCGCCTGCTGGAGCAGAGCGCGCCGCACGTGCAGCAGGTGGTGATCGACCCCGAGGGCGATTTCGTCACCCTGGCCGACGCCCACGGCCACGTCGTGGTGGAGGGCGACCACGGCGAGGCCGATCTCCAGCGCATCGCCGCGCGGGTGCGGGCGCACCGGGTCTCGGTGGTGCTGACGCTGGAGAGCCTCGACGTGGAGGCGCAGATGCGCGCTGCCGCGGCCTTCCTCGGCGGCCTGTTCGAGGCCGAGCGCGACCATTGGTACCCGGTCCTGGTGGTGGTCGACGAGGCGCAGCTCTTCGCCCCGGCCGCCGCCGGCGAGGTCTCGGACGAGGCCCGCAAGGCGTCGCTGGGCGCGATGACCAACCTGATGTGCCGCGGCCGCAAGCGGGGTCTCGCCGGCATCATCGCGACGCAGCGCCTCGCCAAGCTCGCCAAGAACGTCGCGGCGGAAGCCTCGAACTTCCTGATGGGCCGCACCTTCCTCGACATCGACATGGCGCGGGCCGCCGACCTGCTCGGCCTCGAGCGCCGCCAGGCCGAGAGCTTCCGCGATCTCGAGCGCGGCCACTTCATCGCCCTCGGCCCCGCCCTGTCAAAGCGCCCGCTGCCGATCGCCATCGGGCCGGTCGCGACCTCGGCCCGCTCGTCGAGCCCCAAGCTCGTGCCGCTGCCGAGCCCGGCCGCCGGCGGCGACTTGCGCGAGCTGATCCTGACGCCGTCCGAGAACGAGGCGATCTGGACCCCGGCCCCCCGCCCGGCCCCGACCCCGCGGGCGACACCGGCCGACCTGTTGCAGCAGCTCGCCCAGTACCGCCCGCCGGAGCCGGTCGAGGTGGCGCCGAGCATGAGCGAGGCGGAGCGGGAGGCGGCGCTCGCCGACATCCTGCGCGAGATCGCCGCCGATCCGGACGGGGCGCATCATCCGATCGCCGTGCTCTACCAGGACTTCCTGGTGCGCTGCCGGATGCGCCGGCTGCCGGGCGAACCCCTCGATCTCGGCCGCTTCCGCCGGCGGCTCGCCATCGCGCGGGCCGGCGTCGACGGCGAGGCGGCGGAGGGCGAGGAGGCCGATGCGGTGATGGCGGCCTGCGCCGGCCTGCCCGAGGAGGTCCAGGGCCTGTTCCTGCTGCTGGCGCGGGCCGCCCGGGCCGGGGCGCCGTGTCCCTCCGACGACGCGCTCGCGCGTGCCATCGGCTCGCGCTCGCCGGGCCGGGCGCGCCGCCTGCTCGCCTATGTCGAGAGCCGCGGTGCCGCCGTGTGCCGCACCGATTTCCGCGGCAACCGCGTCGTCGCCCTGCCGGCGCTCGGCTGCGAGACCGCCCCGGGCAACCCGAAGGGCGGCACGGAGGAGCCGGCCGGCCTGTTCGCCGCGGAATAGCTCAGGCCTGCGAGACCCGGAAGGAGGCCGGGATCGCGTCGCCGCGGCGCGCATAGGCGAGACCGAGGAGCAGCCCGAGGATCGCCAGGGCGGGGAGCGCCATCGCCACCGGGTCGCCGGCGCTCACATGGCTGAACGCCGCCCCGACCATCACGGCGGCGAGGAGCAGCGCGCCGTAGGCCGCCGTGGCGCGGCCCCACAGCAACGCGGCACCGAGCAGCTGCACCACCCCGACGGTGTACATGAACCAGAGCGGGTAGCCGAAGCGGGTAAAGCCCGCGACCTCGAACGGCACGGCCGCGAGCTTCATGCCGCCCGCCGCCACGAACAGGGCAGTGAGCAGGCCGCGCAGCACCAGGCTGCCGATCCGTCGCCCGGTCGATGTCGATGTCATGGTTTCAACCCCGCTCGTGTCGTCGCTCCGGCCCTGCCGGCCGGGACGCCTCGATAGCGGCGCGGGATTGCGTCGTGATTGCGTGCTCCGTGTCGTCGGCCCAGGTATACGAGCCCCAGGTACCACGAGCCCCAGGTAACCCGAGCCCGCGCGGCACGTGAGCGAAGCCGATATCCGCATCGCGAAGCGATCGGCCGGGACTCAGATGACGCCTGTCGGCAGGTGGAATGCCACCCACGACCTCACGGCTCGGGCTGACGGGAAGGATTGTCGACGTCTTCCCGGATCGACGGGATTCAACCCATCGACCGGGAACTCACACGACCTTTCCGGGATTGAGCAGGCCCGCCGGGTCCAACGCCGCCTTGAGCCGCCGCATCAGGGCGATCTCGGCCTCCGAGCGGACATGGCCGAGCCAGGGCTTCTTGGTCAGCCCGATGCCGTGCTCGGCCGAGACCGTGCCGCCGAACTCGCGCACCAGGCCGTAGACGACCTCCTGGATCACGTCCTTCGGCTGCGGGCTCGCGCCCTTCAGCCCGGCGACGATGTGCAGGTTGCCGTCGCCGATATGGCCGTAGAACAGCGCGAAGGCCCCCGGCAGGCGCTCGGCGAGAGCCGCCTTGCAGGCCTGGACGTAGGCATCCATCGCCGCCACCGGCAGGCCGATGTCGAAGGGCTCGTGCGGGCCGAGCACGATCGGGAATTCCGAGCAGGCGTCGCGCACGCCCCAGAAGGTCTTCACGTCGGAGAGCGAGCGGGACAGGACCGCGTCGGCGAGCAGGCCCGCCTCGGCTTGAGCCTCCAGCCACGTCTCGAAGCGCGGCCCGTCGAAGGTCTCGTCGGTCCCCTGCGCCTCGATCAGGCAATAGGCGGCGTGGCTCGGGGCCAGCGGCACCCGCACCCCCGGCATCGCGTGGACCGTCTCCCAGTAATCCGGCCACATCACCTCGAAGGCCGAGAGCATCGGGCCGAGGCCCCGGCGGGCCGCCGCGAGGAGCCCGACCACCGACTCGTAATCCGGCAGGGCGCAGAGCGCCGCGAAGGTGCAGGCGGGCTTGGGGAAGAGCCGCAGCACGAGCCGGGTGATGATGCCGAGCGTGCCTTCCGAGCCGATGAACAGGTGCTTGAGGTCGTAGCCGGCGTTGTTCTTGATCATCCGGTTGAGGTTCGTGACGACGCCGCCGTCGGGCAGCACCACCTCGAGGCCGAGGATCATCTCGCGGGTCATGCCGTAGCGGATGACCCGGTTGCCGCCGGCATTGGTCGAGGCGTTGCCGCCGATGGCGCAGGAGCCCCGGGCGCCGAGATCGAGCGGGACCAGGAACCCGGCAGCATCCGCGGCCTCCTGCACCACCTGGAGCGGCGTGCCGGCCCGGACGGTCATCGTGGCCGAGGCCGGGTCGATCGCCTCGATGCCGGTCATCCGCTCCAGCGACAGGGCGACCGAGCCCGCGAGCGGCCGGGCGCCGCCGCACAGGCCGGTGAGCCCGCCCTGCGGCACCACCGGCACGCCGTGGGCCGCGCAGATCCGCATCGCGGCGGCGACCGCCTCGGTGGTGCTCGGCCGGACCACCGCGAGGGGGGCCTGCGGCCCGAGCGTGCTCCAGTCGGAGGCGTTGCGGGTCGGCAGATCGGTGCCGGAGAGCACCGTCTTCTCGCCCAGTTCCGCCGTGAGGGCGGCCACCACCGCCTCATTGCGGGACGCGTCCGGCATCGCCGTCATCCTGTTTTCCTCCCTGGGCGGCGTGGATCGCCGCTCGTGTCGATGGTCTTCGCGGTTCTTGTCCAGATCGAGCGACGGAATCAACATCCACCGGCTCATTCCGGGCTCCGCTGTCCCGGCCCCGGAATGACCCGGAGGGTGTCAGGTCCTCCGGGATCGACCAAACAGGTTCTGGCAATGCTCACGCCGCCGCGGCGCGCGTCAGGCCGGCGATCTCCGCCGCGATGCGCTGCCCGATCCCGGCTTCCGCGGCGACCAGCGGGGCGCGCACCCGGCCGAAGGCGGGCTCGCCCGTCATCGCCGCCATGGCGGACTTGAGGACCGGCACGAACGGACCGCGGATCAGGCCGATCGCCGCCCGCATCGGCGCGGCGGCGGCGGGATCGGTGAACATCGCCCGCACCAGGTCGGGGACGAGGTTGGCCATGCCGCAGATCGTCCCGACCCCGCCCTCGGCCAGCGCCCGGCCGATATCCGCCTCGTTGCCGACGCAGACCGCGACCTCGGGAGCCGCCGCCCGGAAGGCCTGGAACTGGGCGAAATCGCCTGAGCTGTCCTTCACCCCGGCGACGAGATGGCCGTAGCGGGCGCGCAGCGTCGCCACCGCCGCCGGCGGCAGGCCGACGCCGGAGGTCTGGGGATGTGGTAGAGCGTCGCCCGCAGGCGGTCGTCGCCGACGCCGTCGAGGATCGCCGCGAAGGCATCGACGATGCCGGCCTCGGTCACGTCGCGGTAGAAGTACGGCGGCAGCACCAGGGCATGGGTGAGGCCGAGCGCCAGCGCCGCCTTGGTCAGCGCGATGCTGTCGGGAATCGCCGGATAGCCGGTGCCGAGCCCGATCTGCGAGGCCGGGATGCCGGCGGCCAGCAGCGCCTCGACCGCCGCGAGGCGCTCGGCGCCCGAGAACGAGGTGCCCTCGCCGGTGGTGCCGAACGGCACCACGCCGTCGCAGCCCCGCTCCATCAGGAACCGGACGTGGCGCACGAGGGCGTCATGATCGACCGCCCCGGTCGCGTCGAGCGGCGTGGCGAGGGCGACCCACAATCCGGTGATGGCGTTGCTCATGCGGTCCTCCGAGAGGGCGCTTCGCGCCCGTTTGAATCGAGAGAAGCGGGCGCTTCGCGCCCGTTTGAATCGCGGGAAGCGGGCGCTTCGCGCCCGTTTGAATCAAGGGAAGAGGGCGCTTCGCGCCCATCGACGTCAGGGGAAGCGGGCACCTCGCGCCGGTCGGCCTCCCGGCCGGTATCGAGGCCGAGCGCCCGGCGGCGTGAGGTTTCGAGGTGCCGGCGCAGGGCCGCCGCCGCCGCCTCGGCATCGCGGTCCTCGACCGCCGAGAGGATCGCGGCATGCTCGGCGAAGGCCGGCGGCAGCACCTCGGGCGAGAGCGCGACGCGGCTCTGCATGATGACCCGGATGCGGATGAGGTTCACCCGGTGGATCTCCGAGACGAGGCCGTTGCCCAGATGGGCGACCACCGCATCGTGAAACCCCCAATCCGTGGCCTGCGCCTCGGCGATCAGTGCCTCGGTGACGCCGGCTTCCGCCGCCGCGCTGATCCGCGCATGCGCCGCCCGCAACGAGGCCACCAGGCCGGCCGGCGCGGTGCGGGCGAAATGCGCCACCGCCGCGGCCTCGATGATCTCCCGGAGCTGGAACGCCTCGTGGACCAGCCGCAGGTCGACCGCCGCGACCTGGAGCCCGCGCTGCGGCAGGGTCGAGATCAGCCCGTCGGCCTCGAGCCGCGGGATCATCTCGCGCACGGCGCCGAGCGGCAGGCCGGTGAGCGCCACCAACTCGCGCTGCGTCACGAAGGAGCCCGGCGCCAGGCGCCCGTCCAGCAACTGCTGGACGAAGGCGTCGTAGGCTTGGTCACGCTGTTTCATGTCACTCATCTCTCATTGACATGTCAGTCTGTCAATCGCTAAAGGTTCGTCCAACACGCAGTGACCGTGCAGGGTGCCGGGAGGCGCCGGGCGGCCAGAGACGTGAATGGGAGCCGGGCTCCGGCCCGAGGAGGAAACATGACGACGATGCCGCGCAGGGCAGCCTCACGCCGTTCCCGCTTGCCTGTGGGTAGGGGGCGCCGGCCGACGGTCGCGCTCGCCGGCCTGCTCGCGGCGTTTCTCGCCGGCGCGGCCCCGGGCGCCGCCCGCGCCGAGGGCTTCGACTGGAAGCGGTACGACGGCCAGACCATCAATCTCGTCCTCACCAACCACCCGTGGGGCAACGCCATCCGGGAGATGGCGCAGCAATTCACCGACAAGACCGGGATCAAGCTGCGCATCGAGATCCTCAACGAGGACCCGCAGCGGGCGCGGCTCAACACGCTGCTCCAGGCGAAATCCTCCGACGTCGACGTCTACATCTCGCTCAAGATCCGCGAGGGCGCGGTCTACAACAAGGCCGGCTGGTACGCCGACGTCACCCCGATGCTGAAGGATCCGAGCCAGACCGCGCCGGATTTCAAGATCGACGATTTCGGTGCCGGCCTGATCCGCAACGAGACGTTCGGGGGCAAGCTCACCGGCCTGCCGATCAACGTCGAGGGGCCGCTGTTCTACTGGCGCAAGGACATCTTCGCCAAGTGCAACGTCACGGTGCCGGAATACCTTGAGGATATTCTCGACGCGGCGCGCAAGATCAAGGCCTGCGATCCCGCGATCCATGCCTGGGCTGCCCGCGGCGTGCGCAACGCCGTGCCGTACCCGATGGCCGCCTTCGTGTTCAACATGGGCGGCGGCTTCAAGTCGGTGGACGGGACGAAGCCCGGCCTGTGCCGGCCGGAATCGGTCGCGGGGCTGACGCTCTATACCGACCTCCTCAAGGATTTCGGCCCGGTCGGCGCCACCAACCACAGCTTCCCGCAGGTCGTCGAGCTTCTGGGCCAGGGCAAGGTCGCCATGACCCATGAATCCTCGAACGAGTTCTCCAACATCATGAAGTATCCCGGTCGCGAGGACGACCTCGGCCTCAAGGTGCTGCCGAAGGGGCGGGCGAGCGGCGTGTCGCAGCCGATCGGCTTCGGCTGGGGCTTGTCGATCTCCGAATATTCCCGCCGCAAGGGGCCGTCCTGGTACTTCCTGCAATGGGCGACCTCGCCGGCGATGCAGGCGACCCTGGTCGATCGCGGGGTCGCGCCCTCGCGCAGCTCGGTCTTCGAGGGCGAGGGGATGCAGGCCTGGGCGAGCCAGAAGCCGGTGCGCCAGCAATGGGTCGCGGCCTTGAGCGAGATCAGCCGCCGCGGCACCGGCGACTACGCCTCGCCGACCGACCGGGTGCCGGAGACCCGCGAGATCATCGGCCGGGCGGCCCAGGAAGTGGTGCTGGGCCAGAAGACGCCGCAGCAGGCCGCCTGCGACGCCGACGCCGCGCTGCTCAAGCTGCAATAGCCGGGACACCGGCCGACCATCCCGTCACGGAGGAGTGCGCGTGACCACCATCGCCAGCCCCGCCCTGGCCGTTGCCCCCGACCGGGTGCGAGCCGGCCAGCACAAGATCTCGTTGACCTGGATGGTCTGGCCGGCGGTGGCCTTCGTCGTCCTGATGATGGTCTTCCCGCTCGTCTACGCGGCCTGGATCTCGCTCCAGGACGCCTCGCTCGGGACCGAGCCGCGCTTCGTCGGCCTCGACAACTACCTGAACCTGGCGAGCGACCCGGAATTCCTCAACGCCTTCCGGGTCACCTGGGTGCTCTACGGGGTGGCGCTGGCGATGCAGCTCGTGCTGGGCACCTGGCTCGGCATCGTGCTCAACGGCGTCAAGGTCGCGCGCCACCTCGTGCGCACCATCGCCATCACGCCGTTCATGATGCCGCCGGTGGTGGTCGGCATGATGGCGATCGTGCTGCTCGATCCCTCCGTCGGCATCGTCAACTGGCTGCTCGGCACGGTCGGCGTGCCGCCGCTCCTGTGGCTGGCGAGCCCCCGGTGGGTGCTGCTCAGCGTAGCGCTGATCGATACCTGGCAATGGGCGCCCTTCGTCGGGCTGATCGTGCTCGGCGGCCTGCAATCGCTGCCGGCGAGCGTGTTCGAGGCGGCGGAGGTCGACGGCGTCATCGGCTGGCGCCGCTTCGTCTACGTCACCCTGCCGCTCCTCGGGCCGACCTTGCTCACCGCGGCGGTCCTGCGCTCGGTCGATCTCCTGCGCTTCTTCGACCTCGTCTTCATCGCCACACGCGGCGGGCCGGGCAACGCCTCGACCACCATGAACATGTACGCCTACCAGCAGGGCTTCGAGTTCTCGCGCTTCGGCCATGCCTCGGCGGCGATGCTGACGCTCTCGATCGTCGTGCTCTGCACCGTCATGGTCTTCGCCCGCCTGCGGCGCGCCCTGAGCTACTGAGGATTGGCCGATGACCCCGCCCGTCTCCCGCCGGATTCTCGGCCGCGTCCAGGTCGCCGCGATGCTGGTCGCGGTCCTGGCGCCGCTCGCCTGGATGGTCCTGTCCTCGTTCAAGGTCAGCCGGGACGTGATGGCGCTGCCGCCGCAGCTGGTCTTCACGCCGACGCTCGACAATTACCGCGAGCTGTTCCTGCGCACCGACTTCCTGCACAACACCTGGAACAGCGTGGTGGTGGCGTCCGGCGCCACCCTGCTCGGATTGCTGCTCGGAGCGCCGGCCGCCTTCGCGATCTCCTGGCACCGCACCACCTGGCCGGCGACGCTCACCCTGTTCGCCCGCATGGCGCCGGGCACGCTGTTCCTGCTGCCCTGGTTCATCCTGTTCTCGCAGGTCGATCTCATCGGCACCTACACGGTGCTGATCCTCACCCACGGGGCGATCACCGTGCCGGTCGCGCTCTGGACGCTGCTGCCCTATTTCGACGCCCTGCCGCGGGCCCTGATCGAGTCGGCCCAGATGGACGGCTGCCGGCCGCATGCGATCCTGATCCGCATCGCGCTGCCGCTCGTCGCGCCGGGGCTGGTGGTGGCGGCGATCCTCTGCTTCGTCTTCACCTGGAACTACTTCCTGTTTGCGCTCGCCTTGTCGGGCTTCGACACCAAGACGGCGATCGTCGCCTCGTTCAACTTCATCGGCGAGGGCGTGACCAACTGGGGCGCCCTGATGGCGGCGGCCACCATGATCGCGCTGCCGCCCCTCGTCCTCGCCCTCCTCGTCCAACGCCAACTCGTCTCGGGCCTGTCGTCCGGGGCGGTGAAGGGATAGACCCGATGTCGGCTCTCTCGATCCGCAACGTCGTCAAGCGCTACGGGGCCGCCGAGGTCATCCGCGGCTTGAGCTTCGACGTTTCGCCCGGCGAGTTCGTGGTCTTTGTCGGCCCGTCCGGCTGCGGCAAGTCCACCCTGCTGCGCATGATCGCCGGGCTGGAGGACTTCCAGGAGGGCGAGATCGCCATCGACGGGCGCGTGGTGAACGGGCTCGCCCCCTGGCAGCGCGACATCGCCATGGTGTTCCAGGATTACGCGCTCTATCCCCACATGAGCGTGGCGGCCAATATCGGCTTCAGCCTAAAGATGGCGGGGGTCGACAAGACGACCGTCGCCGCCAAGGTCGACCGCGTCGCCGAGGTGCTCCAGATCGGCCACCTCCTCGACCGCAAGCCGAAGGCGTTGTCCGGCGGCCAGCGCCAGCGCGTCGCCATGGGCCGGGCGATGGTCCGCGATCCCAAGATCTTCCTGTTCGACGAGCCGCTCTCCAACCTCGACGCCAAGCTCCGCGTCGACATGCGGGCCGAGATCAAGCAGCTCCACCAGCGCCTCGGCGCGACAATGATCTACGTCACCCACGACCAGGTCGAGGCGATGACGCTCGCCGACCGCATCGTGGTGCTGAAGGAGGGCCGCATCGAGCAGATCGGCACCCCGACCGAGCTCTACCGGGCGCCCGCCTCGCGCTTCGTCGCGAGCTTCATCGGCTCGCCGGCGATGAACTTCGTGTCGGTCGATGTCGCCGACGGCGCCGTCACCCTGCCGGGCGGCGAGCGCGTCCCGATCCGCAGCGCCCATGCGGGCCGGGCCGCCTTCGGCATCCGGCCGGAACACCTGAGCCTCGGCGGGGAGGGGCCGGCGATCCGCGGCACGATTTCGCTCGTCGAGCCCCTCGGCGCGGATACCCTGGTGACGGTGGTGGCCGGCGACGAGCGGGTGCTGGCGCGGCTGCCGGGGGATGCGGTGCCGGTGCTGGGGAGACGATCGCCCTGACCTTCGATCCGGGGCGGGGGGCGTTGTTCTCGGTGGAGGGGCGGCGGGTATGAACGGGGGCTGGCGCGAGGGTCGCGCCGGCCTCCCCTGACGGCTCGTCGCGCCGGCCGGCGGCTTACCCTGCCGGCTGTCGCGACGGAGCGAAGTGCAGGCTCAGAAGGCTGCCCGCACCCCGGCAAACACGCTTCGACCGTTGCCGGGATAGAAGGCCGTGAGGGCCGCGGGGCCACCCGCAACCCTCGCCGCGTTGGTCACGACCGAGATGTCCGAGACGTAGCGCGCATCGGTGAGGTTGCGGGCATCGACGAAGAGCGAGACGCCGTTCTTGAAGTCGATGCCGGTCTGGACGTTGACCAGCGCGTAGCCGGGCACCCGCAGGGTGTTGGCATGGTCGGCGAAGGCGCCCCGCGGCACCCAGTCCACCGAGGGCGAGAGGTAGAAGCCGCTCGGATGGACGTAGCCGAGCACCGTGCGCAGCACGTCGTCCGGAATGCCGGCGATCCGGTTGTTGCCGAAGACCGGATCGCGCACGAAGCGGAAGTCGTTGTGGGTCCAGATCTGGGTCAGGCTCACGGTGTCGCCGATCCCGGTCAGGTCGCGCACGACCTCCAGCGAGACGGCGGCCTCGATGCCCTGATGGAGGGTGCGGGGCGCGTTGAAGGTCGCAGCCGGGATGTTGAGGCCGGGATTGATCGAGAAGTTGATCAATTCTTCGCGCAATTCCGAGCGATAGGCGGTGACGTCCCAGGCCAAGCGGTCGATCCGGCCGCGCGTGCCGGCCTCGTAGGTCCAGGCGCGCTGGGCCTCCAGGGGCACGAAGGTGGTCCGCAACAGGTTCGTCTGCGCGAGGTCGCTGAAATCCGGTACGTCGCGCGAGCGGGTGATGTCGCCGAAGACCTGGATATCCGGCAGCGGCTGCCACAGCAGCCCGAGCTTCGGGCTGATGCCCTCGTAGGTGACGGTGCCGAACTGGACGGTCGGGTTGGCGGCAAAGCCGCCCTTGTTGCTGTAGGTCCGGTTCGAGGAGAACAGCTTGGCGCCGGTCATCAGGGCCATGTCGGGCAGGAACCAGAACCGGTTCTCGCCATAGGCCTCGTAGTTCGAGGCGCTCTGGAGCGCCTCGAGGGTCTGGCTGCCGCGCTGGCCGGCGACGTTGACGAATTGCCGCGCCGCATTCTGCCCGGCGAAGGCGCGCAGCCCGAGGATCATGTCGTTGCGGTAGCCGCCGAGATCGACGGTGCCGGCCCAGCGGGGGGCGATCCCGTAGGTCCAGCCGTCCTGGTCGATGACCTGGAAGATCGGATGGTAGAGGGACTTGTGGATCGCCCAGGTATCGATGTCGAGCTTGCCGACGTCGAGCAGGAACGACGTCCGGTTGGCGATGCGCTGGGTCTCGACCTGCCGGGACTGGTTGCCGCCGATCGCGGTCGGGTTCGCCCGCTGCGGGGTGTTGAGCGCATCGAGCAGCGTTAGCGTGCCGGGCAGCTTCTGGTCGGTGTCGTAGGCGCCGAGGTAGAACCGCGTCTCGACCCCCGGTGCCAGCCGGTAGCCGAGATTGGCATTGAAATTCTGCGTGCGCTGGGTCTCGTGCGTGCGGTAGCCGTCCGAGTTCGTCAGGGTCCCGCTGATCAGGACGTCGGCCGGGCCCGAGATGCGGGAGAACTGGAAGCTCTCGCGGATCGTGTTGAAGCTCCCGCCGTCGATGCGCAGGATGTTGGGGGCGAAGGTGGTATGGGCCGTCGGCGTGACGAAGTTGATCGCACCGCCGAGCGTCGTGGCGCCGAAGGTGAGGGCATTGCCGCCCTTGTAGACCTCGATCGATCGGAGCGCGAGCGGATCGATCTGGTAGAAGTCGCCGCTACCGTCGGCGAGGTTCAGGGGAATCCCGTCCTGGAGCAGCTCGATGCCGCGCAGGTGGAAGCCGCGGGCGATGCCGGATCCGCGCACCGACAGCCGCAATTCCTGGCCGTACCGCTCCTGCACGAAGACGCCGGGCGTATCCCTGAGGACGTCGCGCAGGGTGTTGGCGTAGCGGTTCTGGAAGCCGGCGGCATCGACGAAGGCGACGGAGCCGATCGTCGCGGTCACGACGGCGCGCTGCTGGGCGACGCTCGGCACCGTGACGGAACCGGCCGGCGGGCCGGAGACCGGGGGAGCGGCGCCCGCAACCGTGATCTCGGCGAGCGGAATCGGGGTCGAGGCGACGGTCTGCGCGAGGACGGAGGTCGTCGCGAGCAGCATCGAAAGCAGGGCGGCACAATGAAGCGAGGCGGCGCTTGGCGCGACCCGCGGAAGGCAAAGCATGGCTGTCATCCATCATCTGACTGGTCCGAAAGGCGGCGAGTCAGAGGACGGGAGGGGCTCTTGCGCTGGCGCTGACCCCGGGCGGGGCGCGCGGACGAGCCGTGATCTCCGGGCGCCAGCGGACACCGACGGTCGCACGGGCGGGCCAGATGACGACCGTCGAATCCGGGGCGTGGACGGTCGAGACGCCCGAGCAATGGGCCGCCGTGCAGCAATCCGGATGGCTGTGACCGGGAGGCGCCTTGGCCGGACCGTCGGGCGAGGCGGTGATGTCCGGCGCGCACAGGATGTGAGGCAGGCCCGGCTGGACCGTGACCAGCGCGTTCGCGAGGAGGACTTGCAGCGCGAACGCGTACAGCGCGGCGATGGCGATCACCGCGCGGCAGGCAGTCCGTCTCGTCCTCTCCCCCGGCATGTCATCGGCGTAGGGCCACGCTTGCGCGCGGGTCAAGCCGGTCGGCCGGGCCCCCTCACCGATTTCGTGCGTCTATGCGTCTCGCACCGGCCGCATCGGCGATCCGCAGCCCCGGCCGGGTCGGCGCGCCGATCCATCACGGCCCCTCCAGCCGGCTCGCCCGCAACGCCCCCCGGCTCTCCAGGATCGGATAGGCCGCCCCCGCCACCAGATGGTCGTTGACCCGCTTCAGGTCGCGCACGAGGTCGGGATAGAGCGCCGTGGCCTCGGCGGGCCCCAGGCCGGGGCCGGCCTCGCGCAGGCGGCGGAAATGGGCCTCGGTCGCCCGGGCCTCGAGATCGCGGAACACCGCCTTCTCGTCGGCCAGCCGCCGGGCGGCGCGGGGATCCTCGGTCAGGAAGGCGGCGCCCGCCGCGCTGAGATTCGCGGAGAGGCGGGCCAAGAGCGTCCCCACCGCCGCCTTGCCCTCCGTCGAGAAGGTCAGGCCCCGCTTCAGGCGCTTGGCGGCATGCGTCATCACGTTGCGCGAGAGGATGTCGCCGGCATGTTCCAGGTTGGTGGTGAAGGCGACGAGGGTCGCGATCCGGCGCTCGTCGTCTTCGCTCAGGGCGTCCGGGTCGAGGCGGACGAGATAGGCCTTGATGGCGGCGTTGAGCCGGTCGAGCGTGTCGTCCATGCGGCGGATCTCGGTCACCTTGGCCCGGTCGCCGCCGGTCAGCGCCTCGCCGGCCCCGGTCATCATCTCGGCCAGCACGTCGGCCATCCGCAGGGCCTCGCGGCCGGCGGCGCCCAGGGCCACCGGCGGGGTCTCCAGCGCCGCCTCGTCGAGATGGAGCGGCCGGCCGGGATCGTGGGCGTCGATCCGCTCCGGCACCAGCCGGCGCAGCAGGTCGGAGACGGGACCGAGGAGCGGCAGGAAGACCAGCGCCAGGGCGAGGTTGAAGGCGGTGTGGAAATCCGCCACCGCCCGCGACAGGTCGGGCTGCCAGGTCACGAGGAGCGGTCCGATGAGGCCGAGGCAGGGCAGGGCGACCGCGCAGCCGACGGCCCGGGTGAGGAGGTTGCCGAGCGCCACCCGGCGCCCGGCGGCCTCGCCGTCGCGGGTCCCCTCCAGCACCGGGTTGAGGGCCGAGCCGAGATTGGCCCCGAGCACCAGCGCCATCCCGGCCTCGAAGGGCAGCACGCCGGCATGGGTGAAGGACATCACCAGGAGCACGATCGCCACGCTCGAATGCGCCGCCCAGGTGAGCACCGCGCCGAGCAACAGGGCGATCAGCCGGTCGGTGGCGACGGCGCCGAGCAGCACGCGGAGGGCCGGCACGTCCTCGTAGGGGGTGATGACCTCGACGAGGCGCGACAGCGCCATCAGCATCAGCCCGAGGCCGATCGCCGCCCGGCCGAGGTCGCGGGTGCGCGGCTCGGACCCGCGGCGAAACAGGATCACGCCGACCAGCACCAGGACCGGCGCCACCCGGGCGACGTCGAAGGACAGGACCTGGACGATCAGCGTGGTGCCGATATTGGCGCCGAGCATCACGGCGAGCGCCGGCACCACCGCCACCAGCCCGGCGCCGGCGAAGGAGGCGATCATCAGGCCGGTCGCGGTGCTGCTCTGGAGCAGCGCCGTGACCCCGAGCCCCGCCGCCAGCGCCTTGACCCTGTTGCCGAGCGCCACCCCGAGCAGGCGGCGCAGGTGCGGCCCGAGGGCGCGCTGCACCCCCGTCTGCACCATGTGGATGCCCCAGAGCAGCAGCGCGACCGCGCCGCACAGGTCGAGCAGGGTGAGGGTTGTGTCCATCCGGTCGGTCGCCCTCCATCCTGTTCCAGGCACTGACATAGAGCGCCCGAACAACGAGGTTCCGGCGCACGATGCACATCTGATGCCTGTCGGGCGAAGGGATCAGGGTTTCGGGCAGGCCGTGTCGCTCGGGCGGGCGGCGCGGCGGAAATCCAGCACCTCGCGCGTATAGGTCTCGACCACCTCCGAGAAGGGCTGGCGCTCGCCCGTGAACAGCACCGCCCGGTGGCTGAATAGGTGCTCGGGCACGCTGAGCGTCCCGCAGGCCGGGGCGGGCGGTGCCGCCTGGTCCCACCCCTCGGGCAGGGGCTGCCACAGGGGCTCCGCGCCGACGGTCTGGCGGGTGGTGCCGAGCGGCGCCACCGCCCGGCCGAACGGCGTGTCGGTTGTCTCCAGCACCCGGTTCATCTCCGGCGTCAGGCGGGCGGGAACGTACCAGTTGTCGGCCTCCGACAGGACGTGGTCGCCGCAGGCGAGCCGCACCCGGCGGTAGCGCAGGGGCTCGTCCGGCGAGATGGCGAGGCGCTTGCGGGTCTCCGGGCTCGCCGGCTTGTCGACGCCCCGGTCCAGCCGGGCGACGAGGCGCGGCGTCTCGGCCATCCGGTGGGCGGCGCACCAGCCCTCGAGGGTCGCGGTGGCGCTGCGGCTCGCCAGCAGGGCGGCGTTGAGGCTCTGGACCACCGCCACCGCCTCGACGCGGGAGAGGTAGGTGTCGGGCCAGTCCGGCCCCGCGGCCCGGGCGGGGAGGGCGGCCAGCGGAAAAGCGAGGCCGGCGAGCAGCGGCGCGAGCAGGCGGACATGCGACATGGGGGGGCGTCTCTCCGAGCCGACCCTTGAGAGGGGGCCGTGGCGAAGGCGTGCCCGGTCCGGCTTCGTGCCGCAAGCGGGGGCTGGCGCCGCCCCGCGGCCCGGCTATGAAGACGCTGAGCAGAGCCGATTCGCCGCCTGCGCGCGGCGCGGCCGGTCTTCGTCCTGTCGCAGGGTTTCGCCAGATCGGGCGCGAAGCGCGCCGTCATGGCCGGTTGAGGAGAGACGACGATGTCGGGTGGTCACGGAGCGGTCGATGGCTCCAACAAGAAGATCGCGCTGCTGATCTCGGTCCTGGCGCTGTTCCTCGCCCTCGGCGAGACCCTGGCGAAGAGCGCGCAGACCGACGCGCTCGGCGCCAACGTCGAATCCTCGAACCTCTGGGCCTATTTCCAGGCCCGCACGATCCGCGCCACGGTGCTGAAGACCGCGAGCGAGGAGATCGCCCTCGAGCCCGGCGCCCCGCCGGAGGCGGTGAAGAAGCAGGTCGAGGAATGGGCCAAGACCATGGCCCGCTGGGAGTCCGATCCGGCCTCCGGCGACGGCCGCAAGGAACTCGCCGCCAAGGCCAAGAAGGCCGAGGAGAAGCGCGACCTCGCGCTCGCCCGCTACCACCATTACGAGCTCGGCTCCGCCGCCTTCCAGATCGGCATCGTGCTCGCCTCCGCCCAGGTCATCACCGGCATCGCGGCGCTCGCCTTCGCGGGCGGGGCGCTGGGGATCGCGGGGATCGGCATGCTGGCGATCGGGCTGTTCGCGCCGCACGCGATCCATCTGTTCTGAGGCGGGATACCGGAGGTCCAGCAGGACCTCCGGCCGATCATCCTCCTGTCGGCGCCTGCCCCGGAACGTCGTCCCGGGTCCGCGTGGCGGCGTCCGGGGTCGAGAGTGGGAACGGCCGAGACGAGGGTGAGCAAGCGTCCGGCCAGTCCTGCCGCGCCGCCTCGACTGTATTGCGGATCAAGACGGACCGCCGCGGACTGGTGCCGCGGCGGAACGGGTGCGGCGAGACGCTGATCCGGATCGTGCGGCGGACGAGGTCCGCCCCGTCTCCACTCCGCTGCCCGATCCGCCGGGATGCCGCGGCGCGCGCGGTGGCAGCGCTTTCTTATCGTGCTATTATGTCGCGGAAACCCGCGCTTGCCAGCGCGGCGCCCCGCCCCGCTAACTGAACCCGTCAGTTCAGTTAGGGCTTCATGAGCGACGCCGTACGCCGATCCGATCGACCCGTTGCCGATCGCCCGCAGGTCGCGCGCACGCCCGTCGAGCGGCCGCTCGATCCCGGGCGACGGCGCCGCATCCTCGAAGCCGGGATGGGGCTGTTCTCGGGGCTGCCCTACGCCGCCGTCCACATGGATGCGGTCGCGGCCGCGGCCGGCGTCGCGAAGCCCACGCTCTACCGCTACTTTCCCACCAAGGAAGCCCTGTTCATCGATGGGCTCGCCTGGACCCTGGCGGATCTCCGCGACGCGATCGGGTCCATTCCCGCCAGCGAGGCGCCGGCGCGCCTGCGGGTCGCGGTCGGGCTGGTGCTGGAGCGCATCGGCGCGCTCTCGCCGGCGCTGACGGCGATCGAGGGGCGGGGCGCCGAGTTCGGCGAGCGCAGCCGGCGGGTGCTGCGCGAGGGCTTCGACGGCTTGCGCGATGCCCTGGCCAGCCTCCTGCGCGCCGGCGTCGCCGCGGGCGAGCTGCATGTGCCCGACATCGATCTGGCCGTGCTGATGCTGCTGGGCGGCATCCGCATGGCGGTGCACGGCACCGGCCGACGCCCGCCGGCCTCGGCCGCGGTCGCCGATTTCTTCCTCAACGGCCTCGGCGCGCCCCCCGCGCCGCGTCATGGAGCCCCACGATGATCCGCCTCGTCCTCGTTCTCCTGGCGCTCGTCGCGGCCGGGGCGGGATGGCTCGTGCAACGCCATGGCGGCGACACGCGCGCCGCCTGGAGCACGGCCCGGGGCGCGCTGCCGGCCGATCTCGCCCGGCACCTGCCGGAGCACCTGCCGGTCGCCTACGTCCCTCCCGCGCCCCCGGCTCCGGTCAATCCCGCCGCCGCCCGTCCCGTCGTCACCACGGTGGCGGCGGGCGTCACCGACCTCGCGCTCACCCGCTCGGCGGTCGGCTGGGTCGAGCCGATGGCGAGCGTGATCGTGCGCCCGCGCATCGACGGAGTCATCGTCGAGCAGCTCGCCCGCGACGGCCAGGTGGTGAAGGCCGGCGATGTGCTCTACCGCCTCGACGACCGCGAGATCCGCGCCCAGATCGCCCGGGACGAGGCGGCGCTCGCCCGCGACCAGGCGACCCAGGTCCGCACCCAGAACGACGTCCGCCGCGTCGGCGAGCTGCTGTCGCGCTCCTCCGCCTCGCAGGCGCAGTTCGACGTCGCCACCGCCGAGGCCAAGGTCGCCTCGGCCAACGTCGCGGCGTCGCAAGCGGCGATCGAGGCCGACAAGGTCCGGCTCGACTACACCACCGTGCGGGCCCCGATCGCCGGCCGGCTCGGCCGAGTGCTGGTCACCACCGGCAACCTCGTCAAGGGCAACGAATCCGCCGGCACCGGCCTCGTCACCATCACGCAGATGCGCCCCCTGCGCGCCACCTTCTCGCTGCCCGAGCGCGACCTCGACGGGTTGCGGGCGGCGCTGATGCGGCCCGGCACCGCGCCGGTCCGGGTCTTTTCCAGCGGCGGCGAGGCGGTGCTGGCGGTCGGGCGGCTCTCCTTCGTCGATTCGCTCGTCGACCAGGCGTCCGGCACCGTCACCGCCTGGGCGCTGTTCCCGAACGAGGACGACCGGCTCTGGCCGGGCCAGTACGTCCGGGTCGAGGTCGATCTCGGCCGGCGGCCCGGGACCGTGACGGTGCCGCAAGCGGCCGTGCAGCCGGGGCAGGAGGGCAGCTTCGTCTGGGTGGTGCGGCCCGACGGCACGGCCGAACGCCGCACCGTCGAGGTGATCACCTCCCGCGACGGCCGCGCCGCCCTGAGCCTGGGGCTGAAGCCCGGCGAGCGGGTGGTGGTCGAGGGCCAGTTCCGGGTCCGCCAGGGGCTCCCCGTCACCGAGCGCCCGCAGGACGCGACCGAGGCGCAGGCCTCCGCCCCCGGCGCTCCCACCCGGATCGAGTGAGAGCCTGTTTGATTGACTCGAGCACTCACTCCCACAAACGACCTCATCCTGAGGTGTCAGTCTATTGAAAATCGGCTGACCTCGAAGGAGGGCTCCAGGGATCGCGAAGATTTCTGGAGCCCTCCTTCGAGGCTCCTTATAGTCGCACCTCAGGATGAGGTCGCGACAGGGATAGGGCAGGTCGTCGCGGCTAGATTTTCGCAAGTCAAACAGGCTCCAAGACGATGAACCTTTCGGCCCCGTTCATCCGCCGGCCCGTCGCCACGATCCTGCTGTCGATCGCGCTGACGCTGTCGGGGCTGTTCGCCTACCGCTTCCTGCCGGTGGCGGCCCTGCCGACCGTGGATTTCCCGACCATCTCGGTCACCGCGCAGCTGCCCGGCGCCTCGCCGGAATCGATGGCCGCCTCCGTGGCGACGCCGCTGATCAAGGAATTCTCCACCATCCCGTCGATCGCCACGATCTCGGCGACGAACTACCAGGGCTTCACCTCGATCACCGTCGAGTTCGAGCTGTCGCGCAACATCGACCAGGCCGCCGCCGACGTGCAGGCGGCGATCACCCGGACCCTGCGCCGTCTGCCGGTCGAGCTGACGATCCCGCCGAGCTTCCGCAAGCTCAACCCCGCCGACGCGCCGGTGATTCTCCTCGCCCTGTCGAGCGAGACGACGCCGCTGCCGACGCTCGACGCCTTCGCCCAGACGGTGATCTCGCCGTCCCTGTCCACCATCACCGGCGTCGGCCAGGTGCTGGTCTATGGCAGCCAGAAATTCGCCGTCCGGGTCCAGCTCGATCCCAACGTGCTCGCCGCCCGCGGCATCGGCGTCGACGAGGTCCAGGCGGCGATCCAGAACGCCAACACCTCGACGCCGGTCGGCGTGGTCGAGGGCAGGGGCCAGAACCTCACCATCCAGACCAACACCCAGTTGATGAACGCCGACGGTTTTCGCGACGTGATCGTGGCGGTCCGCAACGGCCGGCCGGTGCGCCTCGGCGAGGTCGCCCGCGTCATCGATTCGGTCGAGAACAACCGCATCGCCTCGTGGAAGGACGGCACCCGCGGCCTGGTGCTCGCCGTGCAGCGCCAGCCCGACGCCAACACCGTCGAGGTGGTGGATCGCGTGCGCGCCATGCTGCCGAAGTTCCAGGAGCAGCTCGGCGGCAGCGGCACCATCGACGTCGTCAATGACCGCTCGCTCTCGATCCGCGAAGCGGTCCACGACGTGCAGTTCACGCTGGTGCTGACCATCGTGCTCGTGGTCGCGGTGATCTACCTGTTCCTCGGGCGCCTCGCCGCGACGCTGATCCCGTCTGTGGCGGTGCCGATCTCGATCATCGCCACCTTCGGGGCGATGTACGTCCTCGGCTACTCGATCGACAACATCTCGCTCTTGGGCCTCACCCTCGCCGTCGGCCTCGTCGTCGACGACGCGATCGTGATGCTGGAGAACATCGTCCGGCACGTCGAGGAGGGGATGAAGCCGTTCGAGGCGGCGCTCAAAGGGGCGGGCGAGATCGGCTTCACCATCCTGTCGATCACCATCTCCCTCGTCGCGGTGTTCATTCCCGTGCTGCTGATGGGCGGCGTGGTCGGGCGGATCTTCAACGAATTCGCCATCGTGGTGACGATCGCCATCGTCGCCTCGGCGGTCATTTCCCTGACGCTCACCCCGATGCTCGCCGCCCGCCTGCCGGCCGATGCCGCCGGGCACGGCCAGAAGAAGAACCTGTTCGAGCGCGGCTTCGCGCGCATCCAAGGGTCTTACGAGCGCGGCGTCGATCTCTGCCTGCGCTGGCCCTTCGCGGTGCTGATGGTGTTCTTCGCCTCCGTCGCGCTCACCGCCTGGATGTTCATCGTGATCCCGAAGGGGTTCTTTCCCTCGGAGGATATCGGCCAGCTCCAGATCGCCACGGAGGCCGGCCAGGACGTGTCCTTCGACGCGATGAGCGCGCTCCAGCACGAGGCCGAGGTGATCCTCGCCCGCCACCCGGCGGTGGCCCACGTGGTGAGCCGGGCGGGCTCGAACGGCTTCTCCGGCACCCTCAACCAGGGCTCGTTCTTCGTCGAATTGAAGGACCGCGACCGGCGCCCGCCGCTCTCCCGCACCATCACCGAATTGCGCCGGGATCTCGCGACGGTGCCGGGCCTGACCTCGTTCATCACGCCGGTGCAGAACCTGCGGCTCGGCGGGCGCCAGTCGAAGAGCCAGTACCAGTACGTCGTCCAGGGCCTCGATCGGCCGGGGCTCGAGCGCTGGTCCGAGCGCCTGACCGAGGCTTTGGCCAAGGATCGCGCCACCTTTACCGGCGTCACCAGCGACCTCCAGAACGCGGCGCTCCAGGCCAAGGTCACGGTCGATACCGACAAGGCGCAGGCGCTCGGCATCACCTCCGACCAGATCCGCCAGACGCTCTACACGGGCTTCGGCACCCGCCAGGTCTCGACGATCTACGGCACCGCCGACAGCTACCAGGTCATCACCGAGTTCGACCCGCGCCTGAACTGGACCGCCGACCGGCTCGACGACATCCGCCTGCGCTCATCCAGCGGCAAGCTGGTACCGCTCTCGGCGGTGGCGAGCGTCACCCGCGTCCCGGGCCCGCTCTCGATCAACCAGCTCGGCCTCCTGCCGGCGGTGACGATCTCGTTCGACCTCGCCCCGGGCGTGGCCTTGGGCCAGGCGGTCAACCGCATCGCGGCGATCAAGGATGGGCTCGGGGTGCCCGGCACCATCACAACGACCTTCGCGGGTACCGCCCAGGTGTTCCAGGACGCGCTGGCGAACCAGGGCCTGCTGCTGGCGGCCGCCGTCATCACCATCTACCTCGTGCTCGGCATCCTCTACGAGAGCTTCATCCACCCGCTCACCATCCTCACCGGCCTGCCGGCGGCGGCGATCGGCGCGCTCGGCGCGCTCCAGCTCTACGGGATGGACCTCTCGGTGATCGCGATCATCGGCGTCCTGATGCTGATCGGCATCGTGAAGAAGAACGCCATCATGATGATCGACGTCGCCCTGGTGCTGCAACGCGAGCAGGGCTGGAGCCCGGCGGCGGCGATCCGCGAGGCCTGCTCCTTACGCTTCCGCCCGATCATGATGACGACCGCGGCCGCCGTGATGGGCACCCTGCCGATCGCCATCGGCCACGGGGCGAGCGCCGAGCTGCGCCAGCCGCTGGGCGTCGCGGTGGTGGGCGGGCTCTTGGTGTCGCAGCTCCTCACCCTGTTCATCACGCCGGTGCTCTACCTCTACATGGACCGGCTCGGGACGGGAGCGACCCGCCTCGTCCTGTCGCTACGCCGCGGCCGCCGTTCTGGGGGCAGGCCGGAGGGAGAAGCGGGCCGGCATCAGCCAGCGGAGTAATGTACTATTTAGGAAAGTCCTTGCGCCGAGGGTTAGTAAAGGCTGTTCGATCCGATCGACGATCGTGAAACCCTCCTCGTCATTCCGGGGCCGCGGAGCGGAGCCCGGAATCCAGACGCTCAGGTGGTCGCGGATAAAGCGGGACGCTGGCCGCTCTGTTCTGAACCAACTGCGGCTCTGGATTCCGGGCTCCGCTTCGCGCCCCGGAATGACGCGGAGGTGATGACGTATGTAGAGGCCGATCAACTTAGCTGTCACACCAGCCGCCGCGACAGTCCGGTCAGCCGCTCCATCACGGCGATGCCCCCAATCGTCGCGACGATCAGGATTCCCGACAGGGCCGCGATGGTCACGTCGAGGCGGCCTTCCAGGTCCTGCCACATCCGGATCGGCAGCATGTCGGTGGCGGCGTCGCGCAGGAACAGCGAGACCGGGATGTTGTCGAACGAGGCCATGAAAGCGAGGAAGCCGCCGGACAGGATGCCGGGCCGGATCAGCGGCAGGGTGATGCGGCGGAAGGTGTAGAGGCGCGAGGCGCCGAGGCTCGCCGAGCCTTCGAGCATGGACGGCTGGAGCTGGGTCAGGGCCGCCACGGTGTTGCGCACCACGTACGGCACGCAGACCACGGTGTGTCCCAGCACCAGCGTGAAGACCGAGACCGGCCAGCCGATGAGCGAGAAGAACATCAGGCTCGACAGGCCGAAGGCCAGGGCCGGCAGGATCAAGGGCGACAGGAAGAAGCTGTCGAGGAGGCGCGCCGACAGACGCGGCGAGCGCGCGACCGCCAAGGCCGCCAGCACCCCGAGCCCGATCGCGAGCGCGGTCGCCAGCACCGCCACCGTGAGGCTGTTCTTGAGTGCATAGTGAAGCTGCCAGGCTTCCATCAACTCGCCGTACCAGCGCCAGGAATAGCCCGGCGGCGGGAAGCGTAAGGAAAGCCCGTCGGTGAACGAGACCACCAGCACGATCACCGTGGGGGCGAGCAGCAGCACCACCGCGAGAATCGCCAGGAGGTGCAAGAGGCCTTCGAAGCTGAATTTGTCGAGGGCGCCGGAGGAGCGGGACATCGTCACTCTCACGTCTGCGCGTAGCCGCGGGCGAGGCGGCCGAGCGCGTTGAAGGCCAGCACCACGGCGAGCACCGCGACGAGGAAGATCACCGACATCGCCGCCGCGAAGGGCCAGTTCTGGAGCGCGATGGCCTGCTGGTAGATGTAGCCGGGCATGAACAGCATCTGCCCGCCGCCGATCAGCGACTGGGTGATGAACCCTGAGATCGCCGCCGCGAAGGTGAGGACCGAGCCGGCGATCAGGCCCGGCAGGCAGAGCGGTAGGGTCACACGGAAGAAGGTGCGCCAGCGCCCGGCGCCGAGGGCTTCCGAAGCATCCCACAGGCTCGGGTCGATGCGGGCGAGCGCCGTCATCAGCGGCAGCACCATGAGCGGCATCTGCACCTGGGCGAGGGCCGCGACGAGGCCCCCTTCCGCGTAGAGCATCCGCACCGGCGTCTCGACCAGCCCCAGCGAGGAGAGCAGGGAGTTGATCACCCCCTGCCGCCCGAGGATCACGATCCACGCGAAGGTGCGGATGACGACGCTGGTGAGGAGCGGCGTCAGGACCGCCAGGATGATCACGCCGCGCACCCAGCCGCCGGCCCGGGTGGCGACGAGCGCCAGCGGCAGCCCGAGCACCAGGCAGGCGGCCGTCACCTTCAGCCCGAGCCAGAGCGTGCCGAGGAGCACGCCGAGGCTGAACCCGTCGCCGAGGAAAGCCACGTATTGCGACAGGCCGTAGCCCCCGTCCGCGCCGCGGAGCGACAGGGCCAGCAGCGCGACGAGGGGCGCGGCGAAGAACGCGGTGAAGAAGACAGCGAGCGGGCTCGCCAGCCGCAAGGGGTAGGTGGTGACGTCCGGCAGAGCCACGGGGGCAATTCCTCAGAGCCTGTTTGATGTGATCGACAGTACTGACACCCTCCGCGTCATTCCGGGGCCGCGAAAGCGGAGCCCGGAATCCAGAACCTCAGATCGTTCAGAAAGAGACGGATCGCGGTTCGCTTTATCTTGTCCCATCCGCGGTTATGGATTCCGGGCTCCGCTTCGCGGCCCCGGAATGACGCGGAGGGTTCGAGATCTGGAGGAGGTGATCAAATACAGGGTTACAACTTGATCTCGCGGTTGAACCGCTCGATCCAGGCCGGGCGCTGCGCGTTGATCGTCTTCCAGTCCTGGAACACGAACTTCTTCTTCAGGTCGTCGGTGTCCTTCGCGAGAACCCGGGCGATCTCGCCGGTCATCTTGACCCTGGTGTTGGTCGGAACGACCAGGTAGGGCGCCTGCATCAGCCGGGTCTGGACCGGCTCGGAGATCGCCGCCTCGATCAGCTTGAAGGCGAGCTCGCGGTTGGGCGAGTTCTTCACGATCTGGATCAGCGTCTTGAACGCGATGGCGCCTTCCTTCGGTGCCACGAACTCCACCGGCACGCCCTTGGCCTTCAGGATCTGGATCGCGTTGAAGTTGCCGGGCGAGATGTCGACCTGGCCCTGCTGGAACAGGGTGGCGAGCGCGCCGGGATTGGCCGCCACCGCCGAGAGGTTGGGCTTGAGCTTTTCCATCGCCTTGAAGGCGGGGTCGATGTTCGATTCCGAGCCGCCATGCATCTTGGCGATCTCGACCATGAAGCCGGTGCCCAGCGTCGAGTTCATGTTGGTGATGCCGACCCGGCCCTTGTATTCGGGCCGCCACAGGTCGGCCCAGGAGGTTGGCGGGGTCTTCACCGTATCGGGATTGTAGGTCAGGCCGACGACCTGGAAGAAGGCGGCCGGGCCGTGCGGGTCCTGCGCGTCGGGGATCAGCTCCTTGAAGGCGGCGCTGCGCTCGACCGGGTAGGGCTCGACGAGATCCTGAGCCAGCGCGGTGAGCGCCGGGCCGGGATCGTGCAGCATCACGTCGATCGGCGGGTTGGCCTTGGCGGCCGAGACCTTGGCGATCTGGTCGACCGACAGCATCGGGTCGAGGACGATCGGGGCGTTGCCCGTCTCCTTGCGGAAGGCCGGCACCAGCACGGCCTTGTGCGCCTCCTCCCAGCTGCCGGTGAAGGTAGCGAAGACCAGCGGCCGCGCCTGGGCGTAGGACAGGCCGGGAAACAGCTCCATCGCGCCGAGCGACAGGGCGGTGGTCAGGAGAGTACGGCGGTCGAGCATCGAAAAGGCTCCTCGGGCAAAAGGTCAGGCGGCGGCCGGGAAGGCGGAGGCGAGGCCGGGGGCGACGGCGATGCGCACCGGCGTGCCGGGCGGGCGCAAGCCGCCCCCGCCGAGGCGCGGCTCGGCGATCTTGAGCGGGCGCCCGGCCCCGACCCGGACCTCGTGGACGACGGTGGGGCCGAGCGGCAGGGCCATCTCGACCACGCCCGCGATGCCGTCCTGCCCATCGGTGAGGCGCAGGTGCTCGGGCCGCAGGCACAATGTCACCCGGGATCCCGGCAGGATCGGCCGGGCGAGCCGTCTCGCCACGACCTCGCCCCCGGCATCCAGGGCGATGCGGGGCCCCTGGTCGTCCTGCCCGACCATCACCCCCGGCACAGCATTGGCCGAGCCGACGAAGGTGTTGACGAACAGCGATTCCGGCGCATCGTAGACGGTGGTCGGCGCCGCGAACTGCTCGAGCCGCCCGTTCGACAGGACCGCCACCCGGTCGGAGAGCGACAGGGCCTCTTCCTGGTCGTGCGTGACGAGCAGGGTCGTCACCCCGGCGACGCGCTGGAGGCGCTTCACCTCGATCTGCATGTCGAGGCGCAGGTTCTTGTCGAGGGCCGCGAACGGCTCGTCGAGGAGCAGGACCGCCGGGCGGATGGCGAGCGCGCGGGCGAGGGCGACCCGCTGCTGCTGCCCGCCGGAGAGCTGGCGTGGATAGCGGCCACCTGCATGGCCCAGCTGCACGAGGTCGAGAAGCCTCTTGGCTTCGGCCGCCTGCTCGGCCCGCGGCGCGCCGCGGGCGGCGAGCCCATAGGCGACGTTCTCGGCCACGGTCAGGTGCGGGAACAGGGCGTAGTTCTGGAACACGATGCCGACGGCGCGCCGGCTCGGCGGCAGGGCGTCGATGACCTGATCCCCGACGATCACCCGCCCCTCGGTTTGGCGCAGGAAGCCGGCGACGATGCGCAGCAACGTGGTCTTGCCGCAGCCCGACGGCCCGAGCAGCGAGACCAGCTCGCCGCCCTTGATGTCGAGATTCACGTTCTCGACCGCGACGGCCCCGCCGTAGCGGTGGGTGATGCCGTCGAGCACGACGGACCGGCCTTCGGCTTGCTGACCGTCGGATCGGGTCTGGTTGCGGAGGCCGGATGGTGTCACGGTGGCTGTTCCTGCGGCATCGATCTTGCTGCCCCAAGCGTCGCAAATCGTATGCCATTTTCGGGAAAGCCCATGACTGACCAAGACTTGATGGCGAGGGGCACCGCATGAGCACCGAGCTGTGGCGGCTCTCCGCGACCGGGCTCGGCCGGCTCTTCGCCGCGGGCCGCGCCTCGCCGGTCGACGCCCTGGAGGCGGGGCAGGCCCGCGCCGCCGCGTGGGAGCCGCACCTCAACGCGATCGCCCGGGATAATCTGCGGGCCCGGGACGAGGCCGAGGCGAGCGCCGCCCGCTGGCGCGCCGGCGCCCCGCTCTCGCCCCTCGACGGCGTGCCGATGACCGTGAAGGAATTCCTGGTCACCGAGGGGCTGCCCTCGACCTATGCCGAGCCGGGCGAGGCCGCTCCCTCGCCCCACGACGAACTGCCCGTCGCGCGGGCCCGCCGCGCCGGCCTGGTGATGCTGGCCAAGACCACGATGCCGGAATTCGCGGTGCAAGGTTACACGGCATCTGCCCGTTTCGGCGTCACCCGCAACCCGTGGAACGTCGCCCTCACCCCCGGCGGCTCGACCGGCGGCGGGGCTGCCGCGACCGCCGCCGGCTACGCGCCGATCGCGCTCGGCACCGATGGCGGCGGATCCCTGCGCCGTCCCGCCGCGCATACCGGCCTCGTCGGGCTGAAGAGCAGCCTCGGCCGGGTGCCGCGCCAGGGCGGCCTGCCCTCGCCGCTCCTCGATTTCGAGGTGGCGGGCGCGCTGACCCGCACCGTCGCCGACAGCCGTGCGGTGCTGCACCTGATGCAGGGCGCCGATCCGCGGGTGCTGTGGTCGAGCTTCGCGCCGGGTCCGGTGCCTGAGCGCCGCCTGCGCGCCCGCTACGTCGAGCGCATCGGCGACGCGCCCCTCGATCCGGTCGTCGCCGCCGCGTGCCGGCGGGCGCTCAGCCATCTCGACGCGCTCGGCGTGGAGATCCAGGAGGGGCCGCTGCCGTTCGAGATCGCCGGCCTGAACGCCCTGTGGCCCGAGATCGGCAAGATCGGCCTCGCCCGCCTGTTCGAGGCCGATCCGGCGCTGGCCGCCCGGGCGAGCGCGCCGTACCGGGCCATGGCCGAAGAGGGCAGGCGGGCTCCCGCCACCCTGCTCGCCGCTGTCCTCGAGCGGGTGCAGGCCCTGCGCAACGCCGCGAACGCCGCGTTCACGGAGATCGACCTCCTCGTCACCCCTCGGCGGCGGCGATGCCCTGGGCGGCGGATGCGGTCTATCCGGAGGTGATCGACGGGCAGCCGGTCGGTCCCCGCGGCCACGCGGTCTATTCGGGCTGGGTCAACGCCGCCGCCCTGCCGGGTCTGAGCCTGCCGGTCGATCCGGCACCGGACGGGATGCCGATCGGCCTCCACCTCGTGGCGGGTTTCGGCCGCGACGACCTGCTCCTCGACCTCGCCGAGGCGTTGGAGAGCCGCCGCCCCTTCGCCGATCGCTGGCCGGCCCTGCCCGGAACCGCCGGGGCGCGGGAGGCCGTCCGATGAGGGGGGGCGGCATCTCGGTCCATGCGGTCGACGTGGCGGAGGGCTGCCCGGCCCTCGGCCTGCGGGTCACCCTCGCGGCCCTGGAGGAGTCGGGCCCGCGCCCGGTCGCCGAGGGGGTGATCGGGAGGGACGGCACCTTCGACCATCCGGTCGTGCGCGGGGTCGGGATCTCACCCGGCATCTACGAGGCGGTGTTCCACCTCGGCGACTACTTCACCGCGCGGGGGCATCCCGGCCCGCATTTCCTCGACCGGGTGCCGTTCCGCTTCACCCTCGCCGATGCGGCGGAGCATCACCACCTGCCGCTGAAGTTCACGCGCTTCGGCTACGCCGTGTTCCGGGGGGTGTGAGCGCCCGCCCGAGCACGGGCGCGAGCTCGCCGAGCGGCATCGGCCGGCCGAGCAGGAACCCTTGCGCCCCGGTGCAGCCCGCCTCCCGCACGGCGGCGAGCTGCGCCTCGGTCTCGACGCCCTTGGCGACGACCTCCCGGCCGAGCGCCCGACCGAGGCCGATGACGGCGCTCATCAGGCCGGCGCCGTCCGGGCCGGCCGACAGGGTGCGGTCGAGCTTGATCCGCCCGAAGGGCAGGCGCTGCAGCGCGCCGAGGGAGGAGGCGCCGGCGCCGAAATCGTCGAAGGCGAGCCCGATCCCGAGGGCGGCGAGCTCCGTGAGCGGCCCGCCCGCCGCGGCGGCCGCGCCCTCGGCGATGTCGAGCTCCAGGCGGTCGGGCGGTGTCCCGGCCGCCGAGAGCGCAGCGCGGAGGGCGGAGACGAGACCGCCCTGGCGCAGCTGCGCCCCCGCGACGTTCACCACCACCCGCATCCCCGGCGGCAGCGCCCGGGCGTCGCGCAGCGCGCTGCGCAGAACCCATTCGCCCAGCGGCACGATCAGGCCGGTCTCCTCGGCGAACGGGAGAAACGCGTCGGGGGCGAGCCGGCCGCGGACCGGGTGGTTCCAGCGCAGCAGCGCCTCGACCGCCGCGACCCGGCCCCGCGCGAGATCGAAGACCGGCTGGTAATCCAGGGCGAACTCGCCGCGCTGGAGTGCGAGGCGCAGGTCGACCTCGCGGCGGTGACGCGCCTTCGCCGCCCGGTCCATGGCGGCGGCGAAGATCCGATAGGTGTTGCGCCCCTCGGATTTCGCCCGGTAGAGCGCGAGATCGGCCCGCTTGAGCAGGGTGTCGCCGTCATCCCCATGCCCGGGCGCGAAGGCGATCCCGATGCTGACCCCGACCGTCGCCTCCCGCCCGCCGAGATCCACCGGCTCGCGCAGGGAGGCGACCAGGCGCTCCGCCGTCGCGGCGGCACGGGCCGGATCGGCGTCGCCGCCGAGCAGGATCGCGAACTCGTCGCCCCCAGGCGCGCCGGCAGGTCCTCCTGCCGCAGGACGGCGCGGATCCGCCGGGCCACCTCGCGCAGGAGGGCGTCGCCCGCCGCGTGGCCGTTCGTGTCGTTGACCGCCTTGAACGCATCGAGGTCGAGGCAGAGCACGCCGCAACTCCCGCCATGGCGCCGCAAGGCGGCGAGGCGCCGGCCGAGGCTGTCGTGGAACAGAGCCCGGTTCGGCAGCCCGGTCAGGCCGTCGTGCCGGGCCATGTGGGCGAGTTGCGCGTCCGCCGCCTTGCGCGCCGTGACGTCGGTATAGGTCCGCACCGCCCCGCCGGTGGGAAGCGCCACGGTGCGGATCTCCAGCACGGTGCCGTTCGGCCGGGTGCGCTCGTAGGTGTGCGGATGGCCGGTGAGCGGCCCGTAGGCGACCTGATCGCGCAAGCCGGAGTCGCAGCCCGCGAAGTCGCCTGTCGCGATCTGGTGGCACCGCACCGCGTCGAAGGTCGGGCCCCGCGCATCAGGTCCCGCGGCAGGTCGAGAAGCGCGATCGCGCGCTCGTTGCACACCCGCACGATCCCGGCCTCGTCGACCATCATCAGGCCCTGGTCCATGTGCTCCAGGGTGGCGTCGAGGAGGGCGGTGCTGGCGCGCAGCTCGGCTTCCGCCCGGTCGCTCTCGGTCACGTCCTGCACGCTGCCGAACAGGGCCTTGGCCGCGCCGGACTCGTCCACCTCGCAGATGCCGCGGGAGACGATGGTCCGCTCCTCGCCGTCGCGCCGCACGATCCGCGCCTTGAAGTGGAAACCGGTCCGGTGCTCCCGCGCCCGCGTGACGAGGCCGGCGATCCGCTCGCGGTCCTCCGGGTGGTAGTAGGACAGGGCCTCCGCCACGTCGGAGGCGGGATCGCCCGGCGCCCGCCCGTGCATGCGGCAGACCTCGTCCGACCAGGTCGTGGCCCCGGAGACGAGATCGACGCGCCAATGGCCGATATGGGCCATCTGCTCGGCCAGGAGCAGGTTGCGGTTGGCGCTGGCCAGGGCCTCCTCGCTCGCCCGCCGGGCCGCGGCCTCCGCCTCGCTGGCCGCCCGGGCCTCGTAGTGGCGGAGCTGCGCCACAACGACCGCCGTGAGGTCGGCGAATTGCGCGGTCTCCTCGTCCGAGAGCCGGCGCGGGACGGTGTCGGCGAGGCAGAGGGTGCCGAGGGCGAGGCCGGGCCGCAGCACCAGCGGGGCGCCGGCATAGAAACGCAGGCCCGGCGCTCCCGCCACCGCCGCGACGTCGCGAAAGCGCGGGTCGCGCACCGCATCCTCGACCATCAGCGGCGCGTCGCCCAGGATGGCGCGGTGGCAGAAGGCCGCGTCCCGGGCGAGAGGCCCGAACTGGATGCCGGACGACGCCTTGCACCACAGCCGGTCGGCGTCGACCAGCGAGATCCAGGCATAGGGCACCCGGAACAGCGTGCGGGCGAGGCGGCAGACCGCGTCGAAATGAGCCTCCGGCGGCGTGTCCAGAATGCCGAGGGACTGGAGGTCGGAGAGCCGTTCGGCCTCGCGGTCGGGACGAAGATGCACCACGACGCTCCTTGCCGGCAGGTCGATGCCGGAACTCCGGGCGGGTCTCGACACAACGTCAAAGAAATTAAGCAGCCGTTAAAACGCGACCGCCGTGCCGGTCCCGCGCCACGAAACGGCCTAGGCCGGACGATGTCCACCGCCGCCGCGACCCGTGACCGTGCCCGAAGTCCTCGGCCGCCCGGCGATGAACTGGCGCTGAATGAGCGAGGACTGATCCTGCCGGATGAC
This sequence comes from Methylobacterium aquaticum, assembly GCF_016804325.1. NCBI lineage: Bacteria > Pseudomonadati > Pseudomonadota > Alphaproteobacteria > Hyphomicrobiales > Methylobacteriaceae > Methylobacterium > Methylobacterium aquaticum. The sequence continues at coordinate 1,430,044 of NZ_CP043627.1, read as the reverse complement.
GCAACGATCGGCAATCATGCCGTGAGCGCCCGGCTGATCACGATGCGCTGGACGTCGCTGGTGCCCTCGTAGATCTGGCACACCCGCACATCGCGATAGATCTGCTCGACCGGGTAGTCGGCGAGGTAGCCGTAGCCGCCGTGGATCTGGATCGCGTCGGAGCAGACCGCCTCCGCCATCTCGGAGGCGAAGAGCTTGGCCATCGCCGCCTCCTTCAGGCAGGGCTGCCCGGCATCGCGCAGCCGCGCGGCGTTCAGCACCAGGAGGCGCGCGGCCTCGATCCGCGTCGCCATGTCGGCGAGCCGGAAGGCCACCGCCTGGTGCCGGTCGATTCTCTGCCCGAAGGTCTCGCGCTCGCCCGCATAGGACAGCGCCGCCTCGAAGGCGGCGCGGGCCATGCCGACGGCTTGCGCGGCGATGCCGATGCGCCCGCCCTCGAGGTTCGAGAGCGCGATCTTCAGCCCTCGCCCTCCTGGCCGAGCATCAGGTCGGGCGTCAGCTCCATGTCCTCGAACACGATCTGGGCGGTGTCCGAGCAGCGCTGGCCGAGCTTGTGCTCGATGCGCGCCACCTTGTAGCCGGGGGTCCTGGTCGGCACGATGAAGGCCGAGATGCCGCGCTTGCCCGCCTCCGGATCGGTCACCGCGAACACGATGGCGATGTCGGCATTCGCCCCCGAGGTGATGAACTGCTTGGTGCCCGAGAGCACCCAGGCATTGCCGGAGCGCCGCGCCCGGGTCTTGAGGGCGGCGGCATCCGATCCTGCCCCGGCTCCGTCAGGCAGAAGGCGCCCAGCTGCTCGCCGCGGGCGAGCGGGCCGAGGAACCGCGCCTTCTGTTCCTCGCTGCCGAATTTCAGGATCGGCATGCAGCCGACCGAATTATGCACGCTCATCACCGTCGAGACCGCGCCGTCGCCGGCCGCCACCTCCTCGATGGCGAGCGCGTAGGCGACGTGGTCGACGGCGGCACCGCCATGCTCCTCGGGCACCAGCATGCCCATGAAGCCGAGCGCGCCCATCTCGGCGATGGCCTCCCTCGGGAAACGCGCCTCCCGGTCCCACTCGGCCGAGAACGGCTTCAGTCGCTCCTGCGCGAAGCTTCGGGCGGTATCGCGGATCAGGATCTGGTCGTCGCTCAGCATCGCGCAGTTCCCCCTCGTTTCGTCCGCCTACTTCGCCTGCATCCGCAACGCCCCGTCGAGGCGGATGACCTCGCCGTTGAGCATCGGGTTGTCGATGATCGCCATCGCCAGCCTGGCATATTCCTCCGGCTTGCCCAGCCGCGATGGGAACGGCACCGCGGCGCCGAGCGAATCCTGCACCTCCTGCGGCAGGCCGCGCAGCATCGGCGTCTCGAAGATGCCGGGCGCGATGGCGCAGACCCGGATCCCGGCCGGCGCGAATTCCCGCGCCGCCGGCAGGGTCAGGCCGACGATGCCGGCCTTCGAGGACGCGTAGGCCGCCTGGCCGACCTGGCCCTCATAGGCCGCGACCGAGGCGGTCGAGATGATGACGCCGCGCTCGCCCCCTTCCAGCGGATCGAGCGCCAGGGCGCCGGCCGCCACCAGCCGCATCAGGTTGAAGCTGCCGATCAGGTTGACCTGGATCACCTTGGAATAGGCCGCGAGATCGAGCGGGCCGTTGCGGCCGACGATGCGGCCGGCGGTGGCGACGCCGGCGCAGTTGACCAGGATGCGGGCCGGGCCGTGTGCCTCCGCCGCCCGGGCCACCGCCGCCTCGGCGCTGCCTGCATCGCTCACGTCGCAGGGGAGGGCGAGGCCGCCGATCTCGCCCGCGACCTCCGCGGCGGCGCCCTCGTTGAGGTCGAGGAGCGCGACCTTCGCGCCCGCCGCCGCCAGCGCCCGGCCGGTCGCCGCGCCCAAGCCCGAACCGCCGCCCGTGACGATGGCCGCTACGCCGTTGACCTTCATGCGCGTCCTCCCCGATCCTCGTCCCCACTCGACCGGTGGGTGACGGCCCCTCGTCGCTTTGCGCCGATGCCGCATCTCCCATGACGGGGTGCCGGCCGGTCTGCTAGGCGAAGGGCTCCTTGCGGCCCATCGCTATGGGCCGGGCCGAGCATCGTCAAGGCGGCGCCTCAAGCGACAACAGCCGTCGGATCACCGCGGCATCGGGGGGGAGACAGCATGAATCCAGCCGGGCAGGGCGGGCCGCTCGCAGGGCTACGCATCGTCGAATTCGCCGGCATCGGCCCCGGCCCGTTCGCGGCGATGCTGCTCGCCGACATGGGTGCCGAGCTGGTCCGGCTCGACCGGCCAGGGGGCAGCGATCCCTATTCGAAGAACGTGGTGGCGCGCGGCCGCCCGACCGTGACGGTCGACCTGAAGGATCCGGGCGACCTCGCCAGCACTCTCGCACTTTTGGAGACGGCCGATGCCCTGATCGAGGGATTCAGGCCCGGCGTGATGGAGCGGCTCGGCCTCGGGCCGGACGTCGTGCTCGCCCGCAACCCGCGCCTCGTCTACGGCCGCATGACCGGCTGGGGCCAGGACGGCCCGCTGGCCCGATCGGCCGGGCACGAC